>QHQE01000129.1 GCA_003219265.1 Verrucomicrobiota bacterium | reverse complement strand
CTCGATCAAAAAGCAAATTACCAAATTGTCGCCGAACACGCGGCGGGTCGCCGTGTTCTCGATTGTTTTGCGGACGAAGGCGCGTTCGCGCTCACGTGCGCCCGCGCCGGCGCGGCCGACGTTGCGGTCGTGGAAGAAAATTCGGAAAACATCGCAGCCGGGAAACGAAACGCGGAGCGGAACGGCTTAAAGGTGCGCTGGATCGAGCAGGACGTTTTCCAATTCCTGCGCGCCGCCGAAAAAGCGGACGCGCAATACGACTTGATCATTCTCGATCCACCGTCGTTCACGAAAACGAAAAGCGGACTGCGCGATGCATTGCGCGGTTACCGCGAACTTCACGTGCGCGCGTTCAAATTGTTATCGAAAGATGGATTGCTCGCGACATTTTCGTGCTCGCATCACGTCAGCGAAGCGGCGTTCTCGCAAACGATCGCGGACGCGCTGGTCGATGCGCGCCGCTCGGCGAGAAAACTCCGGCGGTTCGAGCAAGCGATCGATCATCCGGTTCTCCCCACCATTCCCGAAACCGAATACTTCAAAGGAATCCTGCTCGAAATGATGCCGGGACGGTAGGAACACAGGCTTCTTGCCTGTCGGTTTCGGAAAAAGCAACAGCGGGCTGGAAGCCCGCTGGCCGCACAGGCAGGATGCCTTTGTTCCAAGTGCGCTCGAAATTATGCTGGGCAGGTAGCAAACTGACTTTTGGTCGATGATTTGGATCCAAAGCATAATCTGCTCGCTTCTCTTCGTCGTTAATTTCGCGTGGCATCCAAAACATTGGGCAGTGGCGGTTGCGCTCAATATTTTGCTGGCGTCTTCGTGCCTTGGATTGCTGATAACGAGCTCGCGCCGGGAGATTGGCAATCGGCCCGGCGAGAAGCCTGAGTCCAAATCTGGCGACATCGGTCGCAATGTCATCGTCACGAGCTTGGTTCTGCTATTTTTCGTAGCCAGCGTATTGAAGCTCAACGGCAGCTCCACGGCGATATGGCGGGGCCTCGCCGACAGGCGCGACCCGGACGTGGGCGTGATTGCCGGAACGGCAAAAGACGTCCGTTCAGATGAGTGGCTGGTGCAAACGCCTTGGATCTGGTCGCAGGCGGAGCAGAAGCCGGCGTTTCCACAAAGGAACACGAACATCGGCAACGGTGTCGCGCCGCTGTTGACGAACTTGCCCGCGCGCCACTGGTCGATGCTTTTCCGGCCGCAGATGTGGGGATTCTTCTTCCTGAATCGTGAACGAGCATTTTCCTTCAACTGGAATCTCAAATGGTTCGCGTTGTTGCTGAGCGGGTTCTTGTTTTTCCGAATCGTCGCGCGAGGAAACAACTTCCTCGCCTTGAGCGGCGCGCTGATCCTTCTTTTTTCTTCCTACATCCAATGGTTTTTCTCCACGCCCACTTGCATGCCGGAGATGATCGCGATGGTGTTCTTCGCGCTCTGGGCGCTGCACACAATGCGCAGAGCCGAATCTCGATGGGCAATCGCGAGCGCAGGAATGGTCTTGCTCGTGGCGGTTGAACAGTTCGTCTTCTGTTGTTATCCGCGCTTTCAGATTCCCTTGGCCTATCTGGCGGTCGCGTTGCTGATTGGAGGATCGACCTGCTATCGGAACCGGAACGAGAGCGCTCGCGAAACCCTGCATTTCTTCCGGTCGATATGTTTGATCACAGTCCTGGTGATCGCCGCCATGTTGGTCTGCCAGTGGTACCGGGAAGTTTCTCCAGCGATCAAGGAAATCCAAAGTCTGATCTATCCCGGGCAAGAGACTTTTTCCGGCGGATCATATTCCTGGGTTCGGTTGCTGGCGCCATTTCTGGAGTTTTCGTTGGGGCAGAATCATTATCCCGAACCGCTCGGCAATGCGTGCGAGGCGGCCGGCTTTCTTTTTTTGGCGCCACTGCTGGCGGCCAGTCTCATTCGGGACGCCTGGCAGCGACGTGCGGACGGCGTTTTGATCGCTGTGGTTTTGTTTTTAGTGGGCGCGATCTGGTTTATGTCCCTGGGTATCCCGACATGGTTGGCTCGAGCGACCGGTTGGTCATACGTCGTTTCCACCCGCGCGATTTTGGCGGTCGGAGTGGCGTCAATCGCTGGCCTGGTTCGGCATCTTGCTTCGCCGCGCCAACCATTTGAATACCAAAAGCGGTCGCTCTGCATTAGCGCGCTGGTCCTTGCGCTGTTTTCATTCGGTTGCTTTTACGCGGCGAACTCGAGGCTGGGTAATTTCGCCAGACTTACCGAAGTGACCGCGGCCGCCGTGTTCTTCGCGACAGTTTTTTTCCTCCTTTGGCAACGGATCAGGGTCGCATCGTGCATTCTGCTGCTGGTTCCGTTGCTTTATGCAAGCGGTTTTGCCAATCCCATAGGGCGGGGCGTGCCGGGACTTACCCGAAGCTCCATCTTTCATTGGTTGTCGAATATTCATCGGCGCGATCCGAGCGGCAGTTGGATTGTCATCGGAGATTTATCAAATCGAAATTGCTGCTTTGCCCAATTCGTCAAAGCAACGGGCGCCAACGTTTTCGGCGGCAGCAGATGCATGCCCGATCGCGAAATGCTCCGGGTGTTGGATCCGGAAAATCGATACGCAACGATTTCCAATCGTTACGCCAGGGTCTGCTTTCTTGTCTCAACCGACTCGCAGCCAGTTTTTGAATTACTGGCCGCGGATGATTACCAGGTGCGCCTCGCTTTGCGCAGCGAAATATTCGAAAGCCTGGGCGTCAGATACATCGTGCTGGTTGACCAAAAAGAAATCCCGTCTCTGCCCCGGTTTGAACCGATCGGAGCGCGGGAAGGACTGGTCGTGCTACGCCACAGATGACTCGGCAGCGGCGAAAAGGTGAACATGCAGCGCGATCTCGTCGCGGGTGCGCAATGGATGTTGGCCATAGGAAAATACTTCCGCGCGCGCGAAGTATTTGTTGAGTAATTCGCGCAGACTTGCGCGAGTGAAGAAATTTTTGTGCCCGGCTTCGAGCAAATGCCAGGGCACCACTTCCCAGTCCTTGAAATAAGGGAGGACCTCGAGATTCGGCACGGAAAACAGTGCACGCCCGCGAATGACGCGTGCGATTTCTTTAAGAAAGATGTCGGGC
>QHQE01000128.1 GCA_003219265.1 Verrucomicrobiota bacterium | reverse complement strand
CTGGCTGACACCAAGCTTTACGATCTCTGGCAAGTCAACCAGGACGCCGAGTACCACGAAACCGGCGCCGCCCCGGAGGAAGAAATCGGCGGCACCGCGCTGCGCCTCGTTCCAACGCGCGTCGTCGCGACGCCTGAACTTGCGCCGGAAGGATAGCAGTTCGTTTTTCCTTGCTCTGCCGATTTCTCTGAGGCGTTTATTTCCGCATGCCGATTCGGCGGAACCAGCCGGGTACGCTGTCATTCCGAGCGGAATCGAGGAATCTGTCAGTCTATTCTGCGCTGAATTCTTCGAGCGGAGGACAGGAGCAGAATAAGTTCCGATCGCCGTAAACATTGTCGATCCGGGCAACAGAAGGCCAGAATTTGTTTTCGCGCGTCCAGGGTGCGGGAAACGCCGCTTGTTCGCGGGAGTAGGGCCGGTCCCATTTGTCCGCAGCAATTTGCCGCGCCGTGTGCGGTGCGTTTTTCAAGACGTTGCTTTGTCGATCGGCTTTTCCGTTCGCGACCGCTTCGATCTCTGCGTGGATCGATATCAGTGCGTCGCAAAAACGATCGAGCTCATCTTTCGATTCGCTTTCCGTGGGCTCGACCATCATCGTGCCGGCAACCGGCCACGAAATTGTCGGCGCGTGAAATCCGTAATCCATCAAGCGTTTGGCGACGTCTTCCACTTCGATGCCGGCGCTTTTCCATTGGCGAAGATCGACAATGCATTCGTGCGCGACGAGTCCGCGTTTGCCTTTGAACAGGACCGGGAAATACGGATCGAGACGTTTCGCGACGTAGTTTGCATTCAAAATCGCGATCTTCGTCGCTTCCGTTAGGCCGGTTGCGCCCATCATCCGAATGTACATCCAGGAAATGGTGAGGATGCTCGCGCTGCCGTACGGCGCCGCGGAGACAGGACCAACGCGTTTGTTAAGATCGACATCTTCATTCAACGAAGCCTGCGCGGGCAGAAACGGAACAAGATGTTCGGCGACACCGATCGGACCGACGCCGGGACCGCCGCCGCCGTGCGGGATGCAAAAAGTTTTGTGCAAATTCAAATGGCAAACGTCCGCGCCATAATCGCCGGGACGGCAAAGACCGACTTGCGCGTTCATGTTTGCACCGTCCATGTAAACTTGCCCGCCGTGCGAGTGCACAATCTCGCAAATCTCTCGGATAGTTGTTTCGAAAACGCCGTGCGTGCTCGGATAAGTCACCATGAGCGCGGCAAGATCGCGCGCATGTTCGTCCGCTTTCCCCCGAAGATCAGCAAGATCGATATCGCCATCTTTCAAGGTCGCAACCGGAACGACGCGGAAGCCCGCCATGACCGCGCTGGCGGGATTCGTTCCATGCGCCGATTGCGGAATCAGACAAACTTTGCGATGCGATTCGTTGCGCGAGGCGTGATATTCGCGGATCGCGAGCAGTCCGGCGTACTCGCCTTGCGAACCGGCATTTGGTTGCAATGAAACCGCGGTGAAGCCGGTAATTTCGGCGAGCCATTCTTCCAGTTGCTCGCTCATTTCGCGATACCCGGCTGTTTGATCGAAAGGCGCAAACGGATGGAGCTTGGAGAACTCCGGCCACGAAATCGGAAACATTTCCGCGGTCGCATTCAGCTTCATCGTGCACGAGCCGAGCGGAATCATCGACGTGGTCAGCGAAAGATCGCGTGACTCGAGTTTTTTCAAATACCGCAGCATCTCGGTCTCGGTGTGATGCATGTTGAAAACGGCATGAGTCAAGAAATCCGAGTCGCGGATTGCGGATTGCGGATTGCGAAAAGCAGAATGGTCAAGTTTGTTATCGGCAAAGTCGCGAACGTGAGTTCCGCGAAAGATCGACATGAGCAATTCGATGTCTGTTTCCGACGTTGTTTCGTCCAGTGAAATCCCGATCGTGTTATTGCTCAGCTTGCGCAGATTCATTCCCGCCGTTGCCGCGCGCGACAAGATTGTGTCCGCGCTTTTGTCGCCAAGATCGACATGCAATGTGTCGAAGAAATTTTCATGCGCGACTTCGAAGCCTAATTGCTGTAAACCTTTGGCGAGTTTCGAAGCAAACGTGTGCACACGTTCCGCGATTGACCGCAAGCCGCGCGGCCCGTGATAAACCGCGTACATCGACGCGATGACGGCGAGGAGAACCTGCGCCGTGCAGATGTTACTCGTCGCTTTGTCGCGCCGGATGTGTTGTTCACGCGTTTGCAGCGCGAGGCGATACGCGGGGCGGCCTTCGGCATCGTGCGAAACACCGACGAGCCGGCCGGGCATGTGACGCTTGAATTGATCGCGCGTCGCAAAAAAGGCGGCGTGCGGTCCCCCAAATCCGAGCGGGACACCAAAACGTTGCGTGTTGCCGACTGCGACATCCGCGCCAAATTCTCCCGGCGGCTTTAGCAATGTGAGCGCGAGAACGTCTGCCGCGACTACGACGAGCGCGCCAGCGTCATGCGCTCGCCTAACGAATCCAGTGTAATCGTAAATCGCGCCATCGGTGGCGGGATATTGCACGAGAGCGCCAAAGACTGGGCTGTCGAATTTGAACCGTGAGAAATTGTCGATCTTAACCTCGATGCCGAGCGGTTTCGCGCGGGTGCGCACGACTTCGATGGTCTGTGGATGACAATTATCGGCGACGAAAAAAGTTTTCCGGCCAGCAACGACTGCGTGACAAAGCGCCATTGCTTCGGCCGCCGCAGTCGCTTCATCGAGAAGCGAAGCGTTAGCGATATCGAGCGCGGTAAGATCGGTCACCATGGTTTGGAAATTGAGAAGCGCCTCGAGCCGGCCTTGCGCGAGCTCAGCCTGGTACGGCGTGTAGGCGGTGTACCAACCGGGATTTTCCAGGATGTTCCGCTGAATGACCGGCGGCGTGATGCAATCCGAGTAGCCGGCGCCGATAAACGAGCGCGCGACCTTGTTTTTCTGAGCGATCGCGCGCAGCTCGGCGAGCGCTTCGTTTTCCGGTTTTGCTTCCGGCAAATTTAATTGCCGGTCGAGCCGGATATTTTTCGGAATCGCCGCGTCGATGAGCGCATCGAGATTCTCGAAACCGAGCTCGCGCAACATTGCGTCGATCTCTTCCTTGTTCGGACCGATGTGACGATGTGCGAAGGAGTCGAGATTCGTAGGCTCGACAGAGTCTCGCCCTACCGTCGGCTTGTGCATGGGTGAGCCTACGGAACGCGAGTGCGCGTTCAACTATTTGGAGTCGTAGGTTTCGACGCCGTGACTTTTCAGTTGCGCACGCAACTCGGCGAGGTGCTGGTGGTTCCGCGTCTCGACCGTGCAGAGAACATTCACCGTCGAAACATCCGAGGTGGCGAACGCGCGATCATGCGCCACTTGCTTGATGCTCGCGCCGGTTGATGCGATTTGAGACGCCAGATCAGCGAGACCTCCTGGGCGATCGCTGATGACCGCGGTGAATCGACACAGGCGGCCATCGGCCACGAGCCCGCGCTCGATGACGCGGCTCAGGACGTTTGGATCAATGTTGCCGCCACAAAGCAAGAGCACAACGCGTTTTGCGGCGAGTTCTTTCAATTTCCCAGAAAGACACGCTGCCAGCGGCGTGGCGGCAGCTCCTTCCACAACAGTTTTTTCCAACTCGACGAGCCGCAGAATTGCAATCGCAATCTGCTCTTCGGTGACGATCGTTGCGAGATCGACAAGTTTGTGCGCGATCTCAAACGCGTTTGCACCGACCTGCGGAATCGCAAGACCATCGGCGAGCGTGGGATGGAGCGCGATCTTGGTCGGCTTGCCAGCTTCGAGCGCAGCGGAAAAACTGGCGGCGTTTTCCGCTTCGACCGCAATGATCTTCGTCTGCGGGCGCAAAGTTTTCACGGCCAGCGCTACGCCGGCGATCAAACCAGCGCCGCCCACAGGCACAATCACCGCATCGACATCTGATACTTGCTCGATAATCTCGAGGCCCATCGTTCCCTGGCCGGCGATGATGGCGGGATCGTCGTAGCCGTCGATGTAAGCGAGACTTTTGTCGTCCGCGATCTCGTGCGCGTGCGCTTTTGCTTCGGCGAAATCTTTGCCGTGCAGCACAACGTTGGCGCCAAGTTTCTGGCAATTGCTCAGCTTGATGAGCGGGGCGTACTTCGGCATCACCACTGTCACAGGAACGCCGAGTAGCTTGCCCTGGTAAGAGAGACCGAGCGCATGGTTGCCAGCCGAGGCCGCGATCACGCCCCGTTTTTTTTGGTCGGGCGACAGTTGGACAAGGGCGTTGCGCGCGCCTCGTTCCTTAAAACTGCCCGTGCGCTGCAAGTTGTCGAGCTTGCAGAAAATTTCCATGCCCGTGGTCTCGCTCAGCGGAATCGAAGGCCGGCAGGGCGAATAGTAAACCGCGCCGGCGATGCGGTCGCGCGCCGCTTCGATGTCTTTGAACGTGATCACGCGCTTTTCAATATACCGCGCACGCAACAGCGGCAATGTTCTCACGTCGATCAAAAAAATCGTCGCGCGGCAAGATCGGCCTATAGCCGTCGCCCTCTGGGCGACGCCACGCGCGTGTGTTTGCAATCCGTGCGCCGCGCTCGCCGCGGCGAGCATCTACAGTTTGTCGAGCGCTTCGCGCACTTTGGCAGCGAGCTGTTCGGAATCGAACGGTTTCGGCAAGAAAAACATGCCGGGATCTCGCCGGTCCCCAGGATGGAGCGATTCCTCGAGGTATCCGGAAACGAAAACCACCTTTATATGTGGGCTGGCCGATCGCAGCCAATCGGCGAAGCGGCGGCCGCTCATCTGCGGCATGACCATGTCGGTGAGCAAGAGATGAACTTTTCGGCCGGCGCTTTCGCTAATTAAGCGCTGCGCGTCGTCGCCGTTGGCCGCTTCGATAACTTGATAGCCGAGGTTGCGAAGAACGCGGACGGAAATGTGGCGCACGCTAATGTCGTCCTCGAGCACGAGGATGGTCTCAGTGCCCCGCGGCAGCTTCTTTGCGCTCGGTTTTTTGTACGATGG
>QHQE01000103.1 GCA_003219265.1 Verrucomicrobiota bacterium | reverse complement strand
AGATTTGACCCTTTTCCTTTCCCCTTCCCGATGAAAATTCGCGCGGCCACGCCTGCGCCGCTCACCAGCATTAGCGGGAAATGAGCCGATGTAATTAGTCGGATGGCGCTGGCGGTCACCCCAACAATTCGGTGCTTAATCTTCAGTGATGAGGCCGAAGAGGCCGTGCGCTTCATCGGCAATGCCGGCAGTAAAATAGACTCCGTCTCCGAGGCGAAGAAGAGCCCACAGGCCATCGATCTCCAGCGGCGTGCCATCCGCTTTCATTAACGTTCCGAGGAAAGCGCCAGTCGTGGGATCGTAATTGTTGATTCGTCCGTCCCCAAAATTGCCGACCCAGAGCGTGTCTTCGACGAGAGCAAGTCCCCACGGGGAATTGAGATTTCCATTTGAAACGAGGCGTCTGATCAGGTTGCCACTGGTATCAAAGACATTAACGAAGCCGTTGCCTGGCCCATGTACATCATCGTGCCTCTTCTTATCCTGCTTTGCGTAGGTTACAAAAATTTGACCGTTTAAGTTTTGGATGCCGAATGGTGCGAAGCCACTTGGAATGTTCGGATCGGCGAATCCGTTCGGGTTAACATGCCGAAAATTCTCATCGTAAGTCTCTACCTGGCCGGTATGAAAATTCGTGACGTAGAGGAAATTATGCCCATTTGCAACGCCTAAGGTCGCGCCTTTGTAAACGGCAGTGTTGGTACCCCTATTCGTTCCATTGTCGACCGCGATAATTGCATGCGTCTGATCGAGCTGCGGATTCCAGCCTGAGACGGAACCGTCCTCACTGACAAAGATGAACCGGCTGGGTTGTGAATTTCCGTTTTTCGTGACTTGGAAAAATGCGGTGCCGTTGAATACCACGCCGGTTGGATTCCCTGCACCTCTGTTCTGCGCGGCGGTCGGAATCGTTACAACCAAGGAGACCGCCGTACCGTCCTGGTTGTAAAGAGTTGAAACACCGGTGCCATTGTCACTGACCCAAATTGTCCCGGAAGGCGACGCTGTCATCCCCCAGGGATTGACCAGGTTCGGGTCGACATGCATGGCCACGCCGGGAATGTCGGACTGAAAATTGGTCGAACTGTACGTGTCGGCACAAACGGACGCGACCGAAAGGGCCAACGCCGCTGACGCAAACACAATGGATTTGATGGATGTATGAATAGTTTTCATGTTTTTGTTTCTTCCTTTTGTCCTACCCATATCCCGACAAATCAAGCCGGTTGCCAGTCTTAAAAAGTAACACGCGTGTTACTTTTGCGGAACGCGCCGCGCATACAACCGGGGAAGAGAAAAAGGATAATAAGGGGTCAGAGCTCGGGTGAGTCTGTGAATCCTGCGACGTTAAGAAGCCCGGCCCGGGAAGCTGGAAAATAGTTCTTCGTTGAGAGTTGATCCGCCTTGCCAAGCCTAGGGCGCGACAAGTGGAGCTTAGGGACGGGTGGAAGTGGAAATTGGAAATTCGATCATGTGACGAAGGACATCTCGGATGGCTGCCGCGAAAATGTTTAACGAAGGTGACTTTGAACGCGCCGCTTATCGCGCTCATAACGAACTTGGCGAAGCGTCGCCGGTGAGTATCGATCTCATGTTGCAATCGGAGGGCGGACGATTGCTCCGCGTGAGTGAGCGACAGTCGGGTTTATCGCTGGAGCGCAAGGATCGATAACAAACGGCCTGTGCACGATCAGACGCCAGCTTATTGAGATTTTCGAAGCGATGCTGGCGCGAGCCCAGGCGAGTCTCCCTTGATCGAGATCTTCACGCTCGTCTTACGCTCGTATGCATTTTCCCATTTTGGCGCTTCGGCTCACGGCACTGAGCATTCGCTGAGTTTGTAAGCCGTCTGCGAAAGTTGGATGTGCCGATTTTCCTTCTAAAACGGCGCGAACGAAATCGGCGATGGTGTGAACGAAAGTATGCTCATAACCGATGACGTGGCCGGGCGGCCACCAGTTGCTGATGTACGGATGAGTTGATTCGGTCACTAGGATGTCGCGGAAGCCTTGTCGATCGTGCGGGTCGCGCCTGCTGAAAAATTTCAGGCGATTCATTTCTTCAAGATCGAAAAACAGTGAGCCGGTGCTGCCGTTGATTTCGAGCGTGATTGAATTTTTGCGACCCGGCGCAAATCGCGTCGCTTCAAGTGAAGCGAGCGCGCCGTTCTTGAAACGCCCGATCATAGTGACCGCGTCATCGACGGTGACCTTGGCTTTCACGCGCCGATTTCTTTCGAGCGGACGTTGCTTCACGAAAGTTTCCATCACGCCGCAAACTTCACGGAACTCACCGACGAGATAGCGGGCAAGATCGACAATGTGCGAGAAGATGTCGCCGAGCGCACCTGAGCCCGCAGGATCAGATTGCAGACGCCAAACGAGCGGAAAGTTTGGATCGACAATCCAATCCTGGGCGTAGCGAGCGCGGAAGTGAAAAATGTGATCTCCGATTTCGCCGCGCTCGATCATTTGTTTCGCCAAAACGATCGCAGGGACGCGGCGATAATTGTGACAAACCATGTTTACGACGCGCGCTTTCTTCACCGCGCGCACCATTTTTTCCGCTTCATCGATATTTCGCGCGAGCGGCTTCTCGCACAGAATCGCTTTGCCCGCTTGCGCGGCTGCGATCGCGATCTCGCAGTGCGAGTCGTTAGGCGTGCAGATATCGACGATGTCGATCTTGGCATCATTAATGACGCGACGCCAGTCGGTCTGCGCGTTTTCCCAGCCGAGTTTCGTGGCCGCTTTTTTGACAGCGGCGCGGTTGCGTCCGCAGATTGTTTTCATTCGCACGCCGGCCGACAGATCGAAAAAGTGAGGCGCTTGTCGCCATGCGTTCGAGTGGGCTTTGCCCATGAAATTGTAGCCGATCAAACCGACGGCGAGGGTGCGTCTGGTAACCATGAGCAGGATTTAAATTCAGGACGCGAAAATTCCCAGGAATGCAACTTCGATGGCGAGCGCCTCCTGGATATTGCGGCCGAGATGGTCGCGCAATTTCTCCAAGCGCCGAATGCGGTGCAGAACTTCGGCGGTGGTGAAGCGCTTTGCCAGCGCAGCAGTTTCCTGTTTGGCCGCCGGCAGGTCCCGGCGATCTACATTTGTGCGTGCTCGCAAAACATCCGACCACCACTCGAACAAAATTTCGATGAGCGCGGCACGGCGCTGGAGATAAAGACTCTCGGTCAAAGCTTTGTAATATTCCTCGCGTTCATCGAGCCAGGCGCCGTCGGTGGAATTTCGGTAGCGCGCTTCTTCAAGGTTCAGCTCATCGGCATTGTGCGCTTTGATCTCCTCGCGAATCGCGCCGAGCAACTGCTGCACGCCTTGCGTGAGCCGGTAGGCATGCTCGATGCCCCACCTCTTCTCATTCGCAGTGCTGCGGAGTAATTCCACGAGCTCGGGTTCTTGCGGCATCGGTTCCTCGTCGCTCGACGCAAGTGGAATGGCGATACAACGCGAGACAATCGTATCCGGCAAGACTTCGGGCAGCGCGCTCAGAAGCAGCAGGAGCGAATCTTTGGGCGGTTCCTCGAGAGTTTTGAGGAACGCATTCGCCGCCTGCGGTTGCAGCCGATCGGCCTCGGCAATAATCGCCACTTTGCAACGGCCGGCCGAAGCACGCATTTGCAGCGCATGCTCAAGAGCGCGCACTTGCTCAATCACGATGCGTCGAGATTTCGATTCGGGCTCGGCGACGAAAATTTCCCGCGCCCTGGCAGAGAAGACGTCGCCGGGCTCTGTTCCGTTCACGAGACTGGCCAACTCGGCGGCGAGCAGGCGTTTCCCGCTGCCGGACGATCCAGAAATCAAATAAGCGTGCGCGAGCCGATTCTGTTTGTGGGCCCGTCGCAAATATCGCAGCGCTGCTGTGCGCGAAAACGCCATATTTATATCTTCGATTTTCGATTGCCGCTCTTCGATTCCGCCACAAACGCAGGAAAACGGTCCGTAATTATTTCCCAAATTTGATTGTCGATCTTATCCACGGGTTGGGAACCGTCGATCAAAACGACGCGATTCGGTTCACGCTTGGCCAACTGACGGTACGCCTCGCCAATCTTTTCATAAAACTCAGTTGGCTCCTGTTCCATGCGGTCGGGTCTGCGCGGCGATTTCATTCGCGATCGCGCCGTCGTCACATCGACATCGAGCACAAAGGTAATGTCGGGAACGCAATCGCCGACGGCAAAAGCGTTTAACTGCTCGACGATTTGTCGATCCAGTTTTCGCGCGGCACCCTGGTAAACAGTGGTTGAATCCAAAAAACGGTCGGCGATCACGCAAAGGCCGCGCTCCAGTGCTGGTTTGATCGTTTCGCGCACAAGCTGGCTGCGGCTCGCTTCAAAAAGTAGCAACTCGGTCTCCGGCACCATGCCGGCGCTTTGCGGTGCAAATTGCAGAAGCTCGCGAACCGTTTCACCGATGGCGGTGCCGCCCGGTTCGCGCGTCACCAGAAATGGAACACCGGCTCGCTCGAGACGGCCGGCGAGTCTTTGCACTTGTGTGGATTTGCCGCACCCTTCTGATCCTTCGAACGTGATGAATGGGACGCGCGACATCAGTCCGATTCTGAAACAAAGCGATGCAGTTGTCGAATGCGCACGGAATGGTTAACTAATCGAGCGTGAAAAATTTCTGGCTGGTGAAATCGGAACCAAGCTCCTACTCGTGGTCGGATTTTGTCGCGGACGGCGAGACGAACTGGACAGGTGTTCGAAACTACGCCGCCCGCAACAATCTGCGCAGAATGCGCGAGGGCGACGAAGTGCTCTTCTACCATAGCGGCATCGAAAAAGCGGTGGTCGGCATCGCCAACGTTACGCGAGCAGCCTACCCAGACCCAACCGCCAGGGAGGGCGATTGGAGCGCGGTCGATCTTGCCCCGATCAAATCCCTGAGGCGGCCAGTAACGCTTCGGCAAATCAAGAGCAATCCACGCCTGAGGAAGATTCAGCTCGTGCGCCAGCCGCGCTTGTCCGTCATGCCGCTGGTTTCCGGCGAGTTTCGTGCAATCGTGCACATGGGACAACTGTAGCCGTCGCCCTTCGCGCCTCCGTCGGACAATTCCGTGTTGCATATGCAGTATCAGAATGCCCAAGAGTTTCGCGCGATCGTTCGCATGGGCGAGCTCCAGCCGTCGCGATGTGAGGACGCGAAAGGCGGTGGATCGGCCGCTCCGCGGGCGATGCTACTATAAATGCAGCTTCGCCGCCATGATTAGCATCGAGCTCGCCGCGGGACGAGTCCGTCCGCTGGCGGACAAGGGACTGCTCGATCCACCTTCGCGCTTCTCATAGCGAAGCGGCTGCAGTTCGTACTTGTTCCCACGCTCAACGGCGTCGAGAATTTGCCAGGATGAGTTCGGTTGCGGCCACGCAATTTCTGCCGGTCGTCGCGACGGCCAGCATGGTCAGGAATTATCTCGTGGTTTCCGTCCACGATGTCGCGCCGTCGACTCAGGCGATCACGGAAAAAATAATTTCCGAAGTGGCGCGGAGAGGCATTCGCGTCTGTTCGCTTCTTGTCGTGCCCGATTATCATCATCAGGGCGCTGCCATGAAAGATCGACAATTTGTTTCCTGGCTGCGCGATCTCGAAGCGCAACGACACGAAATTGTGATCCACGGATATTTCCACGAACGTCCTGCGTCCACGACTGAAACGCTCCGCGACAAATTCATCACCCAACTCTATACGCAAAGCGAAGGCGAATTTTACGACATGGATTACGACGAAGCTTTTCGCCGAATCAAAACCGCCCGTGATGAATTTAGCGCGGCCGGATTAAAGCCGCGCGGTTTCGTCGCGCCGGCGTGGTTGCTCAGCGCGGAAGCTGAGCGCGCGGCGCGCGACGCGGAATTGGAATACACGACGCGGCTGCGTAGCATCCGCGATCTTCGCTCGGGCGAAAATTTTGCCGCCCGGTCGGTTGTGTACAGTGTTCGAAATAAGTGGCGACGCTCTACCAGCCTGGCGTGGAATGCGGCGCTCGCCCGATTCCTGAAGCCAAGTGCGCTCTTGCGTCTGAGCATTCACCCGCCCGATTATTCCTATCCGGCCATTTGGCGGCAGATTGTCGATCTTATGAGTGCGATGGACGGAGTGAGAACGCCGATCACCTATCAAGACTGGATCGCCGAGCAGAGATCGATGACAGACCGCGGAGCATAAAGAATGAGCAAGTGCGACCTCCATATCCACTCGCGCTACAGCGCCCGGTCCGAGGAATGGTTGTTTCGTCGCTTGGATTTTCCCGACAGCTACTCCGATCCGCGTGAGCTACATCGACAATTACTCGAGCGCGGGATGGATTTCATCACGATCACGGACCATGACACAATCGAAGGTTGTCTTCAGATAGTCCATCTGCCGCAATCATTTATCAGTGAGCAGATTACAACTTATTTTCCGCAGGATCCGTGCAAGATTCACATTCTGGCGTGGGGAATATCCGAGGCGCAGCACGAGGAGATTGTCGCCGTCCGAGACAATGTTTATGAGCTGCAAAAGTATCTCGCGGCCACCCAGATTGCCCATGCGGTCGCTCATCCGCTCTACAGCATCAACGGCCAGTTGGCCGCGTCGCACCTCGAACGCCTGATTCTCCTCTTCAAGCACTTCGAAGCCGTTAACGGTTTGCGCGACGCGCTCTTGAGCGAGCTGGCGCAAAATCTTTTCGGCAGCCTGACGCGGGAAAAGATCGCCAAGCTCGCCGATCGCCACAATCTCGTACCGACGCATCCTGAGCCGTGGCAAAAAACTTTCACCGGCGGTTCCGACGATCATGGCGGTAAATTTATCGCGTCCGCCTGCACCGAGACGCCCCCGGCTGATTCCGCCGAGAAATTTCTCGCGCACGTGCGCGCAGGCAACTGCAGCGCGCAAGGAAATGGCGGCACTCCCCTCGCCCTCTCGCACGGTTTTTACAACACGGTTTCCTGTTTCATCCAGGACCGTTTCCACGAGAAACTAGGGCCGAGCGCGATCGTTCTGGAACAAATGTTTTCGCGGTTCATGGAGGGTCGCGATCCAACCGAGCTCACGCTGACCGAGAAAGGACGCATCTTCGCCCAAGGGGTGTTGTCCGGGAAAATTTTCGAATTGGTCAAGCCCGCTAACGTCTCGATGTGGAAAGAGCTCTCGGGTTATTTCCAGCGACCGGAAGTGAAAGCAAAGTTGGCGGAGGAACTGAACGGAGTTTCAGAGCCGGAACGCCGAACCTTTCTCATGGCGAACCTCGTCGCGGAACAACTGGCATTCCGCCTATTCAAGAAATTCGTTCTGCAGATTAGCAGCGGAAATATGGTGGAGAGCATGCAAGCGCTCACAGCGATTGCTCCGATCCTGATTATCCTCACGCCATACATTTATGGCTTTCACAGTCAGGCGCCTTCGCGGAAGTGGCTGCGAAAGATTTTTCAAGAGCTCACTGGCGAAATTCCGTCCGCCCTACAGAATCGCAAGCGCGCCTGGTTCACCGATACACTCGAAGACGTCAACGGCGTCGCGACGACGATCCGCAAAATGGCCGCGGCCGGGGCGGCGGCAGGAAAAGAATTGATCGTCGTCACTTCCCGAAGCGAATTGAACATCGACAACATTCCGATCAAGAACTTCCGGCCAATCGGCGAGTTTGAGTTGCCCGAGTACGAACTGCAAAAATTGAGCTTTCCGCCTATTCTCCAGATGCTCGACTACATTCAGCGAAAAAAATTTAGCGAAATCATCATCAGTACGCCGGGCCCGATTGGCTTGACTGCACTGCTCGCGGCCAAGATGCTCAACTTGCAAACGAGTGGCATCTATCACACCGATTTTCCTCAATACGTTCGCATCCTCACGGAGGACAGCTTTCTGGAGAGTGCCGCCTGGCATTATATGCACTGGTTCTACGGTCAGCTCGACACCGTCTTCGTCAGTTCCGAGCAATATCGTCAGAGCTGGATCAACCGCGGCTTCGATCCCGAGAAGTTAAAGATTTTTCCACGCGGTCTCGATACGGAACTCTTCAATCCGGCGCGGCGCGACCCTGCGTTTTGGGAAAAATATGGCGCGGCCACGAACGGCGAAGTGCGCTTGCTCTATGTCGGCCGGATTTCGCGCGAGAAAGATCTCGATGTTCTGGCAAACGCATACCGCCGTCTCCGCGAGGAGGGATTGTCGGTCCAACTTTTCGTCGTCGGGCATGGACCGTACTCGCAGGCGCTTTCCGAAACTCTCCCGGATGCAGTCTTCACCGGTTATCTCACCGGCCTCGAACTCGCCACCGCCTACGCCTCGGCTGACGTCTTCGCCTTTCCAAGCACCACTGACACCTTCGGCAACGTCATCATCGAAGCGCAGGCATCTGGCGTGCCGGTCGTCGTCTCCGACTCCGGCGGGCCCAAAGAGTTAGTGAACGACAAAACGAACGGCCTCGTAACCAAGTCGCATGACGTTGAGGATTTCACGCGCGCCATCCGCGCGTTGATCGTCGATCCCGCACTGCGGGAGCGGATGGGCGATTGCGCCCGGCAAAGCGTTATCGATCTCAGTTGGCCGAATGCCTTCCGAAAATTTTGGTCGATGACCGAAGTGTAATTGCCGACTAAGCCGGCAGCGGCGGCGGTTGAGGCTGCGGAATTCCTGCCCAGACATCGTAATCCGGACCGAACTGTCGCAGGAAACAGAGCAGGAATGAGCGAAGCAACACAAAGATTGGCAACAGAATCACTGTGCCGACGTACGGAATGGCCGCGATGCAGCACGTCACGCACGTGGTGACGCAGCCAATGATTCCACAGGCAATCGCGAGAACGATGAGAAACGAGAAATAAAGGACGACCGGCGCTGGATGCGCCGTGACTAACGAAGTCGACTCACGAAGCGCCACCACCGCGCGACACCGACGGCGATACATAATCGGCACCATAAAATGCGAAATCAGTGCCCAACCGAGCACGGCGAAGAAAATGACAGCGCAAAAGAATACGATTCCCACGATCATTCCAACGTCCTTACCGGCCACGCTCTTCCCGGAAATGATTATCGGCAGCACGAAGATCGCGAACGCTGCCGCGGCGGTCGCTAGGAAAAGTAAGACAACGAGCCACGAGAAAAGAAAAAGACTGTTTCCTTCACGCCAGAATTCTTTCCACGGTTCGACAATTGCCGCGCGGTTGCGCACGATGCAGTCCGTAAAGATGAAAGCGCCTCGTGCTCTCAACCACGACAAGACAACAATGATAGCTAAGACGATCAGGAAGATCACCGCGATGAACGCGACGACCCAAGGTTGAATGTGCTCGCCCGATGCGAACGATGGAACGTTAGACAGATTGTAACTGGAGGAACGAAAATTCCAGTTTCCGCCGCCATTAAAAGGGAATCTGAAACCGAAATTGAAATTCACGCCGCCGGCAAGGAATGCGGCAAATCCAATGACGCACCATTTGCCGAGATTAAATGGTTGAAAAAGGATCTTTTTCGTTAGCTCAAAAGCTTCGCCGAAGGGCTTGAAAATCTCGATTCTTGGTTCGCTCCCATTCATTTGGAGTTTAGTCGGCTTTCAAGCCGATCGCTGTAAGTGCAGCGATTTTGTGTAAGGTTGAAGAAATCCGAGCATAGGTTTGGCGCGGCGTCTTGCCTGAATCCCCGTCACGTTTCGCGAGCTGAGTTTTAATTGTCGATGTTAAAGAGGAAAAGAGAAATCGCCGAAGCGCAGAGCCGGCCCGCAGCTGAGGAACAAAAGACTGGCGTGACTCAAGCACACATCTGCCGCCGATATCCGATCGGGGCGGAACTAATCGGTGCGAACGAAACGCACTTTCGCGTTTGGGCGCCCAAAGCGCGGCGCGTCGATCTTGTCCTGGAGGAAAGCGCGGCAAAAAATGCGAGGCGAACATTTCATCCGCTCGAGCGCGAGGAAGGCAGCTATTTTTCTGGAACGGCCAATGCGGCCGCGGGATCGCTGTATCGATTTCGAATCGACAATAATCCGGAACATTTTCATCCCGACCCGGCCTCGCGCTTTCAACCGCACGGGCCGCACGGCTCATCCTGTGTCGTCGATCCAACGCACTTCAACTGGAGCGACGCGAATTGGCGCGGCGTGAAAATGAAAGGGCAGGTCATTTACGAGATGCATACCGGCACGTTCACCCCGGAAGGAACGTGGCAAGCAGCGGCCGAGCAGTTATCGGAACTGGCGAAGGTCGGGATCACCGTTGTTGAAATGATGCCGATCGCCGATTTTCCCGGTGAGTTTGGGTGGGGCTACGATGGCGTCGATCTTTTTGCGCCCTCCCATTTGTATGGAACGCCGGATGATCTGCGCGCATTTGTCGATCGCGGGCACTCGTTAGGCTTAGGCGTGATTCTCGATGTTGTTTATAATCACTTTGGCCCCGATGGAAATTATCTCGGCGTGTACTCCAACGACTATTTGACTCGCGAGAACGAAAATGACTGGGGCGACTCGATTAATTTCGACGGACCAAACTCCGGCCCGGTGCGCGAATTCTTCATCAGTAATGGTCGCTACTGGATCGATGAATTTCATTTCGATGGATTTCGCTTCGACGCGACACAGAGCATCTTTGACAAATCAGACGAATACATCATCGGCGCCGTGGGACGCGCCGCGCGCAAAGCCGCTGGAAAGCGCTCAATTATTTTGGTCGCAGAAAACGAACGCCAGGAAACAAAATTAATTCAACCGCGCAGCCAAGGCGGCGATGATCTTGACGGACTCCTGAACGACGATTTTCATCACAGCGCCGTCGTCGCGCTCACGGGGCTACGTGAGGCTTACTACACGGATTATCTCGGTTCACCGCAGGAATTTATTTCTGCGGCCAAGTACGGCTACCTGTTTCAAGGGCAACCCTATTCCTGGCAGGAAGCGCCGCGCGGCACGCCCACATTTGGAGCGCCGCCAGAGGCGTTCGTCGGGTTCATTGAGAACCACGATCAGGTTTCAAACACCGCAGCGGGGCAGCGACTTCGTTTCGAAACTTCCCCTGGCCGCTACCGCGCGATGACGGCGCTGCTTTTGCTCGGGCCCTGGACACCGCTGCTTTTTCAAGGTCAGGAGTTCGGCGCGTCGACCCCGTTCGTATTTTTCACGGACGTGGGTGATGGGCCCATGCGCGAGGCTATACGCAAAGGGCGCTTCGAATTTCTCGCGCAATTTCCATCGCTTGCTACTGAGGAAACGCAGAAAGAATTGCCGGTGCCGTCCGACCCAAGAGTTTTTGCGCGCTGCAAGCTTGATTTTTCCGAACGGGAACGAAACAAGGAATTTTACGATCTACACGTCGATCTTTTGGGGTTGCGCCACGAAGATTCGCGTTTTCGCGAACAAAAATCGGGCGGAGTGGACGGCGCGGTGCTTGGGCCGGCCAGTTTTGTGCTTCGCTATTTCAGCGACGGAAGCATCGACGATCGATTACTCGTGGTAAATCTTGGCAAACAACGGGTGCTCACCCCCGCTGAGCCGCTGCTGGCGCCGCCGCTCGGTTTCGAATGGGAAACGCTCTGGTCGAGTGAGTCGGTTTCCTACGGTGGACCCGGAGCAGTGGCTGTCGCGACGCAGGAGAGTTGGACCTTGCCGGCGGAAGCGACAGTCGCGCTACGGCTCGTGCCTGAAAAAGCTCCACGCCGTCAACCGAAACGAAGAAAATTGGGCTGATGGACTTTGCTGTTTGCATCGAGAATTGATGAACAAGCAATTTGAAACAAGCCGGCCCGTGGTTCGGGCGATGCCTTGGGATGGTGCACACATGTCGCGCGAGCTCTTGCTCAATCGCGAATGGCTCGTGACCAACGGACTCGGCGGTTATGCCTCCGGCACCGTCTCCGGCGCGGTCACGCGTCGTTATCATGGATTGCTCATCGCGGCATTGCCGGCGCCTCTGGGGCGGATTGTGATGTGGAGTCACGTATCGGAATTTCTCCGCTTCAGTGACTGTGATGTGGTTTCTCTCGGCGCGGAGGAACGCGCCGGTGGTCAGCTTGATTTGAAAAGCGCCGACTATCTAAGTGAGTTCCGACTCGAGGATGGGCTTCCGGTCTGGACCTATCGTGTTCGCGAAGTCGTGGTCGAGAAGCGCGTTTTGCTCCCCCATTTGCAAAATACGGTTCACGTCAGCTACCAGGTGATCTCAAAAGGAGTGCCACCGCGACTCGAGTTGCGTCCTGCCTTTCATTTTCGTCACCACGAAGCCCCGGTGGACGCGGACTTGGCCGCGCCTTACAAACTCACTGCAATCGATGGTCGTTACGAAATCGCCGCCGCGCGCCGAAAACTACCCCCGCTCCGCATGCAGCTCCATGGCCGCGAATCCGCTTTCACGATCGCTCCATCGAAAATTCCTCAAGTTGTTTATCGCATCGAGCAGCAGCGAGGTTATGCCTATGAAGGCGAGCTCTGGAGCCCGGGATTCTTTCGAGTCGACCTTGCCGAGCGAAGCACGGCAACGTTAGTCGGCTCAACCGAGCCATGGGATATTATCGACGTCCTGCGTCCCGAAGACGTTCTCGCGGCTGAATGCGAACGGCGCGCGCGTCTGCTTCACGATGCCATCCCAAAAGTCCGCCAAAGTTTTCCGGCGGAACTGGTTTTCGCGGCCGACCAATTTGTCATTACTCCGGCAGGCCGCTTCGAGGAGACGGCCCGCGCGCATGCCGCCGGCGACGAAGTGCGCACCGTCATCGCCGGGTATCACTGGTTCACAGATTGGGGACGCGACACGATGATCAGCCTGGAAGGTTTAACGCTGATCACGGGCCGTTGGCTCGAAGCAGGCTACATCTTGCGCACATTCGCGTATTATGTCCGCGACGGTTTGATCCCAAACATGTTTCCCGATGGCGCAAAGGAAGGGAAATATCACACGGCAGACGCGACGCTTTGGTTCTTTCACGCGCTCGGCCGCTACCTCGAGCGCACCGCCGACCGCACAACGCTGCGGCTTCTTTTGCCGACATTGACCGACATTGCCGAACATCATTTGCGCGGCACGCGCTTCAATATTCACGTCGATCCAACCGACGGTCTGCTCGCGCAAGGCCAGGACGGGTATCAGCTCACCTGGATGGATGCGAAGATGGGCGATTGGGTGGTGACACCGCGGCGCGGCAAAGCCGTGGAGATCAACGCACTTTGGTACAATGCGCTCCGATTGCTCGCGAATTGGTTGCGCGAAATCGGCGACGACGCGTCTGCGCAACATTACGACGAACAGGCCGAACAGGCGCGTGTTTCATTTAACAATCGATTTTGGTTCGCGGAGGGCGGTTACCTTTACGACGTTGTCGATGTTGACGGCGGCTCACAGAATGATTCGTCGTGCCGTCCAAATCAATTGTTCGCTATCTCGCTCGATCATCCAGTGCTCGATGCGAAACATTGGAAATCGGTTCTGGAAGTCGTGGAGAAGAAATTGCTCACGCCGGTCGGGTTGCGCACGCTTTCGCCTGACAATCCGGATTACAAGCCGATTTACTCAGGCGATCTGCGTTCGCGCGACGGCGCGTACCATCAAGGCACCGTCTGGGCATGGCTGATCGGACCGTTTATCGATGCATGGCTGAAAGTTCATCCGCATGATCGAGCCGCCGCGCGTAAATTCCTGGAGCGTTTCCCGGAACATTTGAGCGACGCTGGGATCGGCACAATCGGCGAAGTTTTCGACGCGAGAGAGCCGCATGTTCCCGGGGGTTGCATCGCGCAAGCGTGGAGCGTATCGGAAGTTTTGCGCGCCTGGACCAGGACCGCATGATCGGCGGGTAGAGATCGACAACTAATCGGTAGGGCGAGACTCTGTTAAGCCCAGGACGCGATCTGTCAATTCTGTTCACGGCTCGGCGGAGCTGCGCTTTACCGACAATGAGTCTGTGCGGCACTCGCCGGGCCGGCCTCATGCGATTCATTAGTTGATGCCTGAGACGGTTGAGGAAATTTCCGAAAAACCAGAAGTCCGTGAAGAATTGGCACGGACCGCGGGCGAGAAGCCACGCGAAAAGGTCAAAGCGCGAGGAAGGGACAAATTCTGGTTCGTCACGCACGCGTTGTTGCTCGTGGGCTGCGCGATTATTTATTTCCTTCTTGGCTCGGAACTCATCCCTCTTCCGCAATCAAATGTCGATCTTGCGCGCCGCATTCTACGCGGCGCCATCCTCATAGTCATTCTGCTCGCGATTGCGAAGACAATCTCGGTGTACGGGCTCGGAAAAATCGCGGATGCCTCGACGCGTTTCACGCTACGGCGAGTCCAGCGTTTGATTGTCGGCTTATTGATCGCGCTCATTGTGCTCTCGGTGATTTTTGTAAACTGGTATGCAGCCCTAACCGCGCTGGGCGTCGGCTCGGTCATTGTCGCTTTGGCCGTGCAAACGCCGATGAAGAGTTTTATCGGTTGGATTTATATACTCGTTAGACGGCCGTATCGTGTCGGCGACCGCATCAAAATCGGCGACGCCACCGGCGACGTGATCGACGTTAGTTATCTCGACACCACGCTATGGGAATTCGGCGGCCAATATCTTTCCACCGATCATCCCAGTGGACGCATCATCAAATTCCCTAATGAAAAAGTGCTCGACGAACTCGTTTACAACTATTCGTGGCCGCTTTTTCCTTACATTTGGAACGAGATCAAATTTAGTATTGCTTACCAAAGCGATCTCGAATTCGTCGCCAAGACGATGCAAGAAATTGCCGAGGCAGAACTGGGCGAGGAAATGATGGAGCGCGTCGAAGTTTTTCGCAACTTGCTTGCGAAAACGCCGGTCGACGAATTGGAAGTGCACGAGCGACCGCGCGTCATCTTTCGCGTCAACGAAAACACCTGGCTGGACGCGATTGTGCGCTACGTCATTCCGCCACGCGAAGCTGGCCGAATCAAAACACGTTTGATCAAAAAACTTCTCGACGCCCTCAACGCCGCACCCGACAAAGTCATGTTTCCGGCCGGCGCAAACCGGTAAGTTATTCTCTACGTTCGTCAGTATTGTCGTTTTTGATCAATCAAGTCGCGTTTGCGCGAGCTAAATTTACAGCGCATTACTTCCGGCGGTGAAGCTGCCGTTTATTGCGCTGTCGATTTTTTGTATGTCGATCTTTCTCGTCGCGAACGCGACGAGCGCGTGGCAGGCCGTACGCGCCGTCAGAACGCCAGCGGCGACACCGGAATCCACACCGCAAATTTTCGCCGCGTTACCGAATTACGATGAGGAAACGAGCACGCGGCTCCAGATTTTTCTCGATAACAACGATTTCGGGCCCGGGAAGATCGATGGCAAGATGGGCGAATTTTTTCGCAAGGCGCTCATCTCGTACAAGCATGCGCATGGCATGCGCGAAACCGGTTTCGTCGATCAATGGCTGCTCGATCAAGTGCCGGTGACGTTTACGACTTACACAATCCGAGAAGATGATCTGAAATTCATCGGGCCGGTTCCAACCAGTTATGAGGAACAGGCTAAACTAAAATGGTTGCCTTATACGTCGCTGCTCGAATTTGTGGCAGAGCGTTATCATTCCGCCGAGGCGTACATTCAAAAACTGAATTCCGGTAAAGATTGGGAGAAGCTGCAACCGGGCGAAGTCCTCAAAGTGCCGAACGTGTTGCCATTCGAGATCGAAAAATTCGCTGAGGGAGAAATTCCTGAAAATCCGGCATTTGCCGCGCGCAAAATTTTTATCGATACAAAAGAACGGCTGCTCGAAGTCTTCGATGGCGACCAGTTAGTCTGCGTCTTTCCGATCACACCCGGATCGACAACTCTCCCCGCGCCGGTTGGCACGTGGAAGATTCTCGGCATGGCGACGATGCCGTGGTTTCGCTACGACGAAGGCATGCTCAATTACGGCGTGCGCACCGAGAATTACTTCAACCTTCCGCCCGGGCCGAATAATCTCGTAGGCATTCTCTGGATAAGTTTGAACAAGACCGGTATCGGCATCCACGGCACGAACAATCCGGAGACGATCGGCCGCGCCGCCAGCCACGGCTGCATCCGCTTGGCCAACTGGGACGCCGCGCGCGTCAAAGACCTCGTCAGCGTCGGCAACACGGTAATCATTTTCTAGGTAGGGACGTTTCTCCAAAATGTCCGACAAATTCTGTAGAGGCAGCCGTGTCGGCTGCACAATTAATCGAAATGCAGGCGGCACGCCTGCCACTACAGAAACGGAATCACCCTTGCCCGCCCTGCAAACGAGCCATATTTTAACCGGCAACGGAGGATGTCGATGAAAGAAACCAGCGGTATCAGCCTGGACAACGCGGCAGTCGCCGCAACACCAAAGCATCTGCTTCAATTCGCGGTCGATCAGCGCTACGACGATTACACGCTGGTCGATCACGCTGTCTGGCGATTCATCATGCGACAGAACATTTTCTTTCTCAAAGAATACGCACACAAAGTTTACTTTCAGGGCTTGCTCGACACCGGCATCTCTTTCGAGCGCATCCCGCGCATCCAGGAGATGAACGATATCCTGGCAAAGATTGGGTGGGGCGCCGTGGCGGTGGACGGATTCATTCCGCCGGCGGCGTTCATGGAGTTTCAAGCCTACAAGGTGCTCGTGATCGCGTGCGACATGCGCCAAATCCATCATATCGAATACACGCCCGCGCCGGACATCGTTCACGAAGCCGCCGGGCATGCGCCGATCATTGTTGATCGTGAGTATTCAAAATATCTCCAGCGCTTCGGCGAAGTGGGCGCGAAAGCGATGTCGTCAAAAAAAGACTTCGAGCTGTATCAAGCGATCCGTCACTTGTCGATCTTGAAGGAGCAGCCAAATAGCGATCCGAAGGAAATTGAAGAAGCGACCAAGCTGGTCGAACATCGCCAAAAACATTTGGGCGATCCTTCCGAGATGGCGCTGCTGTCGCGGCTGCATTGGTGG
This sequence comes from Verrucomicrobiota bacterium, assembly GCA_003219265.1. GTDB lineage: Bacteria > Verrucomicrobiota > Verrucomicrobiia > Chthoniobacterales > UBA10450 > AV133. Next base: position 5,481 of record QHQE01000103.1, on the reverse strand, counting down.
ACGGTCGAGTACGGACTCATCGGCCCGATGGAGAATCCGAAGATTTACGGCGCAGGTTTGCTTTCATCGATCGGCGAGTCGGTCTCGTGTCTCGAACCGCACGTGAGAAGGATTCCCTACTCCATCGACGCGATGAACCAGCCATTCGATATCACGACGAAACAACCGCAGCTTTTTGTCTGCCGCGATTTTCAGCACTTGAAAGACGTGTTGGAGGAGTTTGCGAGCAAGATGGCCTACCAAGTCGGCGGCCTGGAAGGCATCAACAAAGCGATCGAGTGCAACAACGTCGCGACCTGCGAGTATTCATCCGGCCTTCAAGTCAGCGGCGTCTTCACCGAAGCCATCAGGAACAAAGAACTTCCCGGGCATGGAATCAATTATCACAAGGAAGGCTTTGGTTCACCGATCGGTAAATGGAGGCAAACATCGACACCTCCCGAATTGCTGACCGACAATGACTTGCGCGAGCTCGGAATTGTCCAAGGAAAAAAAACGAAGCTCGAATTCGTGAGCGGTATTGTTGTCGAAGGAAAGATCGACGAAATTGTGCGCCGCGACAGGAGGTTGGTGCTCATCACATTCTCGAATTGCCGCACTAAATATGGCGACCGCATTTTATTCGATCCTGATTGGGGCGCATACGACATGGCCGTCGGTGAACGGATCAGTTCCGTGTTCAACGGCGCCGCGGACAAAGACGCTTACAACCAAGTCGCACTGGTCCCGAAAGAGCGAACGATCAAAGTGCCGTCCGACGCGAAGCGCAAGAAGCTCGAAAATCTCTACGCGCAGGTGCGAAAAATTCGGGAGAGCAAAACTGGTTACGAACGGCTCGGGGAAATTTGGGAGACGCAGCAGGCTGAACATCCCGGCGACTGGTTATTGTCGATGGAAATTTTCGAAAACCTCGACACCATCGATCAGCAACCGAATTTGAAAGCGAAGATCGAGAAGTTCCTCAACCAAAAAAAAGCGACGACGAAAGATCTTTCGACCCTGATCGGCTGGGGGTTCCGGCTGGTCGAATATCACAAGAGACCGGAATACCAGGCGACTCTGCAGGCCTCGCCGAAGTAAGCCAGCACCGCGGCGGCCTCCTACCTGGCCCTCACCCGGCGCTTCGCGTGCGCCTCTCCCTCAGGGAGAGGATTGAAGTGAGGGCATCGATCGTGTCAAACCGATTCGTCTTTGAAGTGACGTTTGCCTTTGAGCGCTTTGGCATATTCGTCTTTGCTCAAAATATTTTCGTCCAGCTGTAGCTCGGTGCGGCAAAGGCTTCTGAAGAATGCTTCGATGCGTTCCTGGCTCTTCATTACATCGTCGGTGAGATAGTTTACATCGACATTGATGCAGATGGCGCCCACGACGCCGAATTCCTTGTGATAAATCGTGATGGTCGTGCATTTGAATTTTCGCGATCCGATATTCAACTCATAATTCAACTTGTCTTCGTTTTGGAGCTGGCGCTTCTTTAAATCGATCAGCAGATTGGTCGTGCCGTCACGCAGATGTCTGCCCGTGACATTGTTCTCCAGACAAATGAGGGAATGCGATGGATCAGCCAGATTATGCAGCAAAATTTCCATTCCGATATTTGGAAATGATTTTCCGATCAGCCGCACGAGCCGTACGTAGTTTTCCAGATACTCAGTCGTGTCGTCAGCGATCTTCTTGCCGTCATATTTCTCGAAAAGTTTCGCGTAAACTTTTTGCTCGGCCGGCTCGAGCTGGCCGCGCACGTTATTTTGCTCGCCGATGAAAATGAGCTGGCGCGCTGCGGTGTAATCGTTGTTCTTGAGGAAGTAGTGCACGCCGAGCCGAAAATCTTTGAGATTAAACTCGGGCACATTATCGCGATTGATGGTGTAGGGATAAAAATCATATTCCTCGAGATTCCTGCCGTAGCGGCGGCGCTCTTTGTATTTTCCCCAGACGAACCCTGCGGCTAGGAAAACGAGCGAGGCGATAATCGATGCGATTACGTTTACGGTAACATCGCTTCCAAAGCCTTTGATCATGACGTTGTCTCGAACTTAGAAAAAATAAGAATCACAAGCTGCCGCTCAAATTCCCGAGGGTGATGTTTTCGACGAGGACATCCGGCGGCTGCGACAGAGCGAAAACGACCGCTGATGCCACTTCTTCGGGTGAAATCATTTTGTGACGCGGCCAATCGCCTTCGACGTTGTTCCAGATCTCAGTATCTGTTGCGGCCGGATAAATATTGATGACGCGAATTTTGTGTTCGCGCAATTCTTCGCGGATGGATTGAGAAAGCCCTTCGAGCGCGAATTTGCTCATGCAATAGCTACTCCAATTTGCAAACCCGGCCTTGGCGGCAACGGAAAGGATGTTCACGATACTCGAACCCGGCGCCATCTGCGGAGCGAAGCGTTGCATCAACAAAAACGGCGCAGTGATGTTTACACCGAGCGTTTGCTCCCACTCGGTCATCGTAATTTCGCCGAACGGCTTTACAACCGCGACGCCGGCATTGTTTACTAACAGGTCGAGCGGATCGTCGCCAACTTCGGCAATCAACTCCGAAACCCCCTTCGGAACAGCGAGATCGTGAATAAGTCGAACGACACGGGCACATCGCGAGTTCACAGATTTACATGTCTTAGCGAGGGCAACGGTATCGCGCCCGTGCAAAAGTAGTGTGACGTCGGGCGCAGCTAATTTCTCGGCGATCGCGCGGCCGATTCCGCGGCTGGCGCCGGTGATGAGATAACGCTTCATCTATAAACGATAGAAAACGTCCAACGTTCAACGCCCAACGTCCAACGCCGAATTTACGCTGCAGAAAACTGTGGTGGCAGGCGTGTCGCCTGCAGAGTTATGAATTGTGCAGCCGACACGGCTGCCTCTACAGGCGTCTCCGACAGCGTGCACCATTCAACGCGGCGCGCTACAATCTGCGCAAGGTGAAACGATTGTTGATGGTTTCCCATAAGCGCAACCGCACGAGCTGATGGTTGAGGCGATTGTCGATCTTTGGCCAAAGTGCGCGCACAATATTTTCACCGGTGGAAGGACTTTCACGAAACTCCTCGGTTTCAAGATCGAGATGTCGATCTTGCCAGGGTTGAAGCGATTCTTTAATGGCGTTTCTGAGGGCCAGGAAATCGTAAAGTGTTCCACTTCGTTCATCGTACTCTCCACCGACCGTTGTCTCGGTAAGATAACGATGGCCGTGACCGAGTGGGTTATTGCATTTGCCATAGAGCTTCGCGTTCTCGGCCTCGGAGAGAGCAGCCGCATGCAGACGATGTGCGGCATGAAACGGCATCTGCATTCCAAGAAAAACGCTTTCGTCATCCCATATCTCGGCGAAGAAATCGTCCCGCTCGTGCAAGCGGACGCGATGCAGCGGCAGCAGCGCATTGACGCGCTCGTAAATGTACCCGGCGAGGCTTTCCGTCGTGATTGGACGATCTTTCATTGCCGCGACCTCCTTGTTCAGGTGTCGATGGTCGAGTTCAGCGTGGAGCGATCTCACGCAATGATCGACATCGTCATAACGAGCGAGCGGAGCTTTGCGGACACCTGATTCAGTTCGAAAGGTCAGACGTGCCCGATAATTATGACCGTGAATGGCAGCTGCATTGCCGAAGAGTCGCTTGTTCTCCGCTTTGCTGAGACGGGGCGACATGGTTTGACGCGCGGCGGAAAATTCGAACCAATAATTTCCTTCGCACGCGCCATCGGAATAATAGGTCGCGCTTCGCTCCGGCGATTCGGTGAGATGACAAGCCGCTAGCTTGGCATCGACATCGGAAAATAGAGGTGCAACCTCGATATGGAGTTGTCGCGCCATGTTCTCGACGGTTGGCGGCACATCAGCAAACGCCGGATTATCTTCATTCAGAAATTTATGGTCGAAACGTTCGTGGACAATTTTCCTCGCACGCGCCTTGATCTCACTGATATTAATCAGCATTCCAGTGACCGGATCAACCGGGCCGGCAAAAACAAAATAGGCGGCGTAGTTGCGCCCGGTTCCATAGCGCGCCTCTGTCTCAGGACCGAATGCCACAATGTTTTCGCTATCAGTCCAACGCGGAACAAACAAACGGCGCGAGGCCGAGAATTCGAGGCGCTTGCTGACCGTCAACAACATCACACGGATAATTGTAGGCCGTCTCTGTGAGAGGGCACTTTAATTTAAACGGCGTCTGACACAGACGCCCTACAATTATTCTTTGAGGAGCGAGAGGAATTCCGAGCGCGTACGGGCATCATCCTTGAACGAGCCGAGCAAACAGGAAGTCTTCATCACTGAGTTCTGCTTTTCGACGCCGCGCATCATCATGCAAAGATGTTTCGCTTCTACGACCACCGCGACGCCTGCCGGCTCCAGGCACGACATCAGCGACTCGGCGATTTGAGTGGTGAGATTCTCCTGGATTTGCAATCGCCGCGCGTAAACATCGACAATGCGCGCGACTTTGGAGAGGCCGATGACTTTTCCATTCGGAATGTAAGCGACGTGCGCGCGCCCGATAAAGGGCAAAAGATGGTGCTCGCACAACGAATAGAGCTCGATGTCTTTGACCAGGATGATCTCGCTCGCTTCGGAATCGAAGATCGCATCGTTGATAATGTCATCGAGATTTTGCCGATAGCCTTGAGTTAGAAACTCAAGCGCACGCGCGGCGCGGACCGGGGTGCGGCGCAAACCCTGACGATCTGCGTCTTCACCGATTGCTTCGAGCAAGGTGTGATAAGCTTTTTCGAGTAACTCAAGATTGCGCTTGTCGATCTTGGCGCCGGGTGGAACCAAATCTTCGGTGATCGTCGTATTTCTCAGCATGTCGATCTTCTAATCAAGCCAGCTCTGCGGATATTTCGGATCATCGAGCGCCAACGATTCTTCGGTCAACTCGAGTGTGTGCTGCGTGTCGAACATCACTGCCAACTCTTCTGTCCGCGTCGCGTTCTTGCTGGCCATGATCGTGCCGGGATGCGGGCCGTGCGGGATGCCGCGCGGATGCAGGGTAATCGAGCCGCTCTCGATCCCGCGGCGCGAGCCGAAGTTTCCGCGCACATAAAAGAGCACCTCGTCGGCTTCGACGTTGTCGTGCACCCACGGAATTTTCACCGCTTCGGGATGGGTATCGAGCAGGCGCGGCGCGAAAGTACAAACGACGTAGCCGCGAATTTCAAATGTCTGATGGATCGGGGGTGGTTGATGCACCGTGCCAGTGATTGGCTCAAAGTCCTGCGCGTTAAACGTGAATGGATAGAGATAACCGTCCCATCCAACGGCATCGAACGGATGATGCGCAAGCGTGAGGCGCGTGAAACGTGGACCGTCTTTGACCAGAACATCGACGTCTTCCTCCTTGTCGATCGTGAGCAACTCGGTCGGCGCGCGGAGGTCGCGCTCCGAATAAGGCGCGCCCATTTTGATTTGCCCCTCGTGATTCAGATAACGTTGCGGAATTCGCACCGGACCTGCGGATTCGAGAATGA
>QHQE01000127.1 GCA_003219265.1 Verrucomicrobiota bacterium | reverse complement strand
CGACGAATTCGCCCGCTTTGTTCACGACCGGACTGCCGCTGTTGCCGCCGATGATGTCGGCATCGGAGACAAAATTGAACGGCGTTGTTAAAGCCAGCTTGTCTTTCTTGTCGATCCAACGCGGCGGCAAGTCGAACGGCGGTTTGTTTTCGTGCTCGTTGGCGCGCTCATACATGCCGGCGAAGTTTGTGAACGCGGGAATTTGTTTTCCGTTTTCCTCGTAACCACGCACCGTTCCGTACGAGAGCCGGAGCGTGAACGTGGCATCGGGATAGCTGGTCGTCCCTTCCGTGGCGAAACGCGCCTTCGCAATTTCGGCATAGGCCTGTTGCTTAATTTCTTCCTGCGTCTCGAAAACCTTCTTCGCCTGGCGCGCGGTTGCGTCAATGGCACGCGCAATGTCGATCATCGGGTCGTGCGCCGCTTCGATCGCGGCCTGACCACCGGCGTAAAGTTTTTTCCGGAGCGCGACATCCTTGAGCTGCGTTCCTTTGATCAATTCTGACGCGCGCTCAACTGGCGACTTGTCGCCCAGGACCATCTTCACGAGCGGATCGCTTGCGCCGAACGCGCTCGCGAGATCGGTGAATGAGTCGGTGAGCGTGAGCAATTCGACATCGTCATAAACCGGTTCCGTAGAAAAAAGTTCCAGCTCGAGCGATTCGTGTGCGCTGTCGCGAAATTCCTCGAAGCGTTCGCCGTTTGGTTTTGCGCGTTCATCGGCAGCGCGGACGAGCAAGCGCGCGTACTTGAAGAGCGTGCTATAAAAAGCGCGCGGCTGCCGATAGACGCCGAATTTGCGGCGCTCCATCTCAAAGTAATTGTAAACGCGAGCGTTCTTCGCGATCTCCACTTGCGCATTCTTGATCCGGTCGTACGCGGCGGTCGTCGACGTTAACTTCGGATCGCCCGAAATGGCATCGCGCAATTTTTGTTCACGGGCTTGCAGTGCCTGCCAGATTTGCGGGTCGAGCAGGCCGGCAAGATAACCGTCGTAGCGTTTACGGTTATTTTGCACGCCGAAGAAATCGTCACGAACGCGCCGCTCATTTTCGAAAGTGCGTTCCCCGAAACTGTGCAGGAGAACTTCGCGCCGCTTGAACATCGTTAAAATGCGTGGCAACTCGCGGTCGCGCATGCCGGCCATCTCATCAACGGTAAGTTGCCGATCCGTTTTGCCGGGATGCCCGCTGACGAACGTCAGCTCGCCGTCAATTGGTCCGCGTGGATTGAATTTCAGATAGTTGTCGATCTTGAGCGGCCGCCCGTTTTCATAAACGCGGAAGATGCAGATGTCGAGATCGAAGCGCGGGTATTCGAAGTTATCGGGGTCGCCGCCGTAAAATGCGCTCTGCTGCTCAGGTGCAAAGACGAGGCGCACGTCGTCGTATCGTTTGAAGCGGTAAAGATGGTAAAGGCCGCCCTGATAAAGAGTGATGACGTCTGAGCGCAATCCGGTTTTGTCTTTACTTTCCTTTTCAATTGCCGCGATCACCGACCGGCGCGCGTCTGACGCTTGCTCGCTCGTCATTTCAGATTTCACGGCGCTGTTGACGCGTGCCGTCACGTCTTCGATCGACATCAGGACGTTGAGCTCAAGATCGACACACTTCTTTTCTTCGGCTTGCGTTCTCACATAGAAACCGTCGCGGAGATAATTGTGCTGCTCGTCGCTGAATTTCTGGAGCGCATCGGCGCCGACGTGGTGGTTGGTGATGACCAGACCAGTCGCGGAAACGAACGAGCCGCTACCACCGGAGTTGAAACGCACACTAGCTTTTTGCAAATGGTCGAGCCACGGACGCGCCGGCTCGAAATGATATCTTTCTTTGAATTGCTTGAGCGGCGGCGAATTGAAGAGCCACATCCCTTCGTCGGCAAACGCGGATGCGCCAAAAGCAATCGTGAGAGCAAAAATTGACAGCGCGACAAAGCGTAAACTGGTTGATGGCCTGGACATGGGCGCATCATAGGTCGCGGGCGTGAGAGCGACAACTCTTCTTGAGTGACTTGACTGGTCAGGCAGCGTATCGGCCCACGGTCGAAGCGCAGATGCGAAAGTCGTTCCGGATCATCGCAGTGGATTTCCTGTGTTTTCACGCACGAAGAGAGCGGGAATGGTGGTGGCGGCGAGCAGGGCAATAATCGTCACCACGATGATGATTTCAGCCAGCGCGGAAGCGGCGTGAGCGAACTTTGTCAACGCAAAGCCCATTACTATTCGAGACAGCCAAGCGGATTCCAGAGTTACAAAAAAAAATCGACAAGATACCGGGAGAGCTTCTTTTCCAATTCGAAGGAATGCGATTGCGCCCGGTAAGGGGCGGCTCTTGATTGATCATCGTCGCGATGTTCGGAATCAAACCACGAAAGGTCGAACGACTCGATTTCATTGTTGCGGGCGCACAGAAATCGGGGACGACCGCGCTGTATTATTTTCTGAGCAAACATCCGGAGATCGCGTTGCCGGATAAGCAGGAGCTGCACTTTTTCGATGACGAAGAGCGTTTCGCCGGAGAAGCAAATTACAATGCTCTTCACGGCAGTTTTCATCTCAAGCGCCGCTGGTCCATCGCCGGCGAATGCACGCCGATTTATGTTTATTGGAAACCAGCCATCGAGCGGATTTGGAAATATGATCCGAAGATCAAACTGCTCGTGCTCTTGCGAAATCCAATCGAGCGCGCGTTTGCGCATTGGAACATGCAACGCTTCAAGGGGCGCGAGCCGCTCGATTTCCTGGAGGCGGTGAAGGAAGAGAAAAACCGGATGCAGGAAGCGCTGCCGTTGCAATTGCGCCGCTTCTCTTATGTCGATCGAGGTTTTTATTCCGAGCAGCTTGCGCGGCTGTTCAAATTTTTTCCGAGAGAGCAAATCAAGATCATCAAGTCGGAAGAGTTCAGAGACAAAAATCGCGCGATGCTCGATTCCGTTTTTCGTTTCCTTGGCGTGCGGCCGTTGATCGGGGGACGGAACAAGGACAGAAACGTTGTTCCGTACGAGCGCGCGATCACGCCTGAGGAGCGACAATGTCTGCACGATATCTTTTCGGAAGACATTGCGAAGGTTGAGCAAATGCTTGGCTGGGATTGTTCCGATTGGCGGCTGTTGTAGCGGTGCTTGTGTCAAGCACCGAACCAAAGATAGGCGCTTGGCACAAGCGCCTCTACAACAATTCGTCGATCTTAGCGTTTCTTTTGTTTGAAGCGCGGACGGTCGCTTGGATCAGCGGCCAGCAGCGCTTTCGAGCGGAAAATGCGCGCGCCTAACGAACGGAAACAGGCGCGTAATTCGGGAGTGAAAAATGATGAGCCGTTGCGGCGCGGATTGAAGTCCAACAGCAAACGCCCGTCCAGTCTTAAAAATCGCGTGCGAATGTCGTTGATAAAAAACTTCCAGTCGGCCGGCGTCCACTCGTTCCACTTATGGTCTCCGAGACGCTCTGTGCGATGGAAGCAGACGCGATGCGCGGTGACGAGGTCGAATTTTTCTCCCAAATCGGGGAGGGGGACTCCGGGATCGATGCGCGAGATGATGCGGCGCACATTCAACAATGCCGTGGTCCCGTGGAAGAGCGGCTCCCGAGAAGTGTCCAACCCCAAACCCTCGTGACCCAAAGACTGGCAGACATAGAGAAAGTAGCCCGCGCCGCAGCCCAGATCGAGAATACGCAGCGGCGGGCTGCGATCGAGCCAAAGATCCTGCGCCCGTTCGACATTGATTGTCACCCAGTAGGCGGCGTCATCGAAGCGGTTAATCTTCAACGCCTCTGGCCGGGGTTGATAAAGTTTGGACAGTTGTCTCCACGCCGCAGGATCGAGGCGATCGAGAAACCGCTGCGCATTCACCGGGTGAGTCCAGCGGCAGACGTGCTCCGAAAAACTCTGGAGCACGTCGAAGGAAAACAGTTTCCGGAATTTTTGAGAAAGTCGCACCCCGGAAATGATGCAACTAACTGTGGAACAGACAAGTTCTGAGCGGGAAATAGAATCATCCATCGCGAGCCGAGGGACAATACTTGAGTCGCTGAGTCGCTGAGGCGATGAAGCGATGAAGGGTCTGGCGCTTTAACGATTTAACTGTTCAAGCTTTAACGTCCGAGACTGATATCGACGCCGATCAGGCCGGTTGAACCTTCACGAGTCATGAAGCCGCTTCCCCAGCCGAGCTCGGGATAAAAGTATTGCTCGTAACGCCATAGCATCTCCAATTTTGCGCCAGAAGGCTTCTTCCAAAGTAGCCGGTAATGGATGTGCCGCTTCCACGATGGGGACGGGCCCGTCATAAAATTGAAATCGAATAGCGTCGGCCAACTAAGAACACTGCGCCGAATTGTGAGTGAGGCATCATCGTCCGCTTGCAGCGTGGCTGCGAGATGATCGTCGGCATTATCCGCTGTGGAGCTCAACGGACCGAAAGCGAAAACTTTTCCGCCGGCTGCCAGAGCAAGCTGATCATCTTTTGTCGTTCCAATGTTGGGAGTGAGACCATTCGTGGCGTCCAGACTCAGCGCGAGGCCGTTGACACGAAGAACGCCA
>QHQE01000031.1 GCA_003219265.1 Verrucomicrobiota bacterium | reverse complement strand
AAACTGCTCAATGATCGCGCGCGACACACAAACATCCTCGGGCACCGGCAGAAAATTCAGTTCCGGGTAGCGAAGCAATCCGAATGAATCGCCCACTTGATCCAGAAAACCTTCCGCGGTCACGCTCGACCCGCGATTCAGCGCCGCCCGAATGATATCGACAATGTGTTGGTGACGCGAGCGCGCGGAATGCAGCCGCAAATCGAAATCGCGCGCCAAAGATTCGAGCTGTTCCGAGGAAAGATTTTGCAGCTCATTCAAATCGAGGGCGGGCAGCGCTGCTGTAGCCGGCGTCGCTGACGCCTGTTCCGAGCCGGAATGGCGTTTGGGGACAGCGTCCGTGGCTACAACGTCGTTCGGCGCCGAATCTGTTTTTTCTTCGTCCATTATCTTGTCCGCCAGAGATCGACAAGCAACCTCGCTTGTTCTGCGAGAACCGATCGCTCGCCGTTGTTCCAAACCACGTGATTGGCCCGTGTGATTTTCTCTTCCAGAGGCATCTGCGATTTGATCACTTCCTCCGCCGCGTCGCGCGTGATTCCTTTACGCAGGAGCAAGCGCGCCAACTGGATGCTGGGCGAACAAGCGACCACCACCACCCGGTCGCACAAGGTTTCACCTCCGGTTTCATAAAGAAGTGGAATATCAGCGAAGAAAAAATCGGGAGAATGGCGATGCGTTGCTGCTTCCGCGCTCCATTGCCGGCGAATCCGCGGATGGAGAATTTGTTCGAGCGCGCTTTTTTTTGCGGCGTTCCGAAAGACTATGGCGCGAAGCCGTTCACGTTTCAAGCGGCCGTCGCGCGAAAAAATCTCCTGCCCGAACTCAGCGACGAGTTCTTTTTGAACGTCCGGGTGAAGATCGACCAGCTCGTGCGCGGCTTGATCGGCGTTAAAAAATTTGGCGGCCGGCAGGATCTCGCGCAGGCAATCGCAAAAAGTCGATTTGCCCGTAGAAATTCCGCCCGTGATCCCGATGACAGGCATTCAGCAATGGAGTATTGGAGGAATGGAGTATTGGAGTAATGAATTCATACCGGCGCGCCCGCGGCTCCATCACTCGAACCCTCCGTTACTCCGGCGCTGCAGCTGCGGTCGCGAGGGAGACATAGTCGATGTTGAATTGGAATTGGATATGACATCAGGCGAGATTGAAATCCCCGAGGCCGCGTCGTCGTGAGATTATTCGTTTGGTGTAAACTCATAGACCGCGCCGTCATCAGCGACGCCTTCGTGGACCGTTGCACCGTAGAAATTACCTGCTGCACCAGTCACCATCCCGTTGTAAGGGAAGGCCCCGTCGTCTGGAGGGCCCTGAAAGCGATGGGCCACACTCTCGGTCCAGGTCCCGTGGGCGCCTGGAGTTAACTGGAAGATCGTGCCGCAACTACAGCTCGCGCCGCCTTCACTCGTTGTGCCATACAAATTGCCGGCCTCGTCAATAACAAGGTTACTAAGGGAATTCTGTCCGTCGCTCCCGCCCTGGAAACTGTAAAGCACTCTTTCTTTCCATCCGCCCATGGCAGTACGAGACAGCTCGTAAACCGAGCCCAGGTTATTTGCGCCGTCGTAGTAAGTGGTGCCATAGAGCTTTCCCGAAGTGCCTAAAAGCAAGCCGCCGTAGGGAAATCCCGCGTCCGGTTGACCCTGGAAAGCATAAATCGTCTTTAGGGTCCATTCCCCAGCGTGAGAAGGTTTGAGCTCGTAGGCAGTGCCCTTTCCATTCGCCCCACCCGTTGTGGCCACGCCGTAAAGACGCCCGGCATGAAGAAGCAGGCGACCGGCCGAGCCTGACGATCCATCCGTACCGCCGGTGAACGTGTGGATCACCCTGAAGTTCCAGTTGCCGCTTCCAACTGGACTCAGTTGGTATATAACGCCGAGCCCGTTCGCGCCCCCGGTTGGAGTGACTCCGTAAAGATTGCCCTGGTGGTCAATCGTCAGGCCTGCTCCGGGACCGGAGCCATCGTCGCCACCGCTGAAGTAATGAATTACGGTCTGGCTCCAGCTTCCGCCGGAGTGGGTCAATTTGTAGGCCACGCCGCACCCACCCTCACAGCCGCCCGTGCCGCCGGTGACCGCCGTGCCATAGAGATTGCCCTGAGCATCGAGGGTGACGCCCTTGTACGGTTCTCCTCCATCTGCGCCACTCGTGAAACTATAGAGCACAGTATGGACCCATCCGTTGTCTGAAGGTGTTAGCTGGAACACTGTGCCACTGCCGAAAGCACCACCGAGCACCGAAGTGCCATAAAGATTGCCCGCGCTATCGATAACCAAATCAGTGTCGGTGTATTCGCCGTCTTGGTCCCCGGCGAAGCTGTAGATCACGTTAATGGTCGATGCAGGGGTAACCCCGAAAGCTTTCGGGGCCGGCGAAAGCACAACGCAGACGAGCGCCAGCGTGAGAAGTACGAATCCGCGTCGCATGAACGAGCAGTTCATGGAATTTCTGGTGGGTGGATTTGTTGTTTGCATATTTTGGATTCTTTCTTTCTCCCGATGAGGTTAACGCTGCGGATTGCAGGTCTGAAACTAGGAGAAGAAGCCATCGGGAGAAGCGCCTTCTGCCCGATTCAGATCTGAGTTCCGCCGAGTTTGGAAAAAATCCCGCTGGCTTGGCAAGACAAAAAAGTGCAGCCGTGCCGGTGAACAATTCGAGGGGACTTGGATATTAGGATTTCTTTGGAGCTTGAATGTTGGAGTTTGGTGATTCCTATTTCTTATACATTGGAACCTGCGGCAAAACCGGTGGCTCGATAGTTTCGGGAGCTTCTTCTTCCTCCTCAATCTGATTGACTGGTTGTCCCGCCGGATTTACCAGCCGGGCGGTAACGAAAATAATCAGGTTGCGCTTGATGTGTTGATCGGCGTTCGTCCGGAAGAGCCGGCCAACGAGCGGGATATCGCCGATGATCGGAGTGCGATCTTCGGTCTTCTGCACGTCCTCCCGGATCAATCCGCCCAGCACGACCGTTTGACCATCCCACACACTCACGCTCGTTGTAACCTTTCGCGTGCTGAAGATCGGCTGATTGATAATGTTCGGAGTAAGCACGGTCGTCTGCGCCACGCCTAACAGATTGGTAGAAACGGTTTGGATCGGGCTGCCATAATTGATGAAGCCTTCAAATTCGACCACCTGCGGGACGAGATTAAGGTCAATAGTGAGGTCATCAGGACCAACTACGGGCTCCACCTCAAGAGTGACACCGGTGTTGCGAGTTTCAAACGCGGTGGGCGTTGTCGGCGTGACAGGAAAGGCACCTGTGCTGCCAGAGGTTGCTCCGGTCAAAGGATTTTGACTGAAGGTATCGCCGCCGCGAAAGGTTTGCGGAATTTGCGGCGGTTGGAACTGTGTTGGATAACGAAATTCGCGCACGATTTCGATCACAGCACGCTGTCCGCTCTTCGTCGTCACGCGCGGCGCGGAAAGAATATCGACCCCCTTCTTTTGATTGAGAGCGCGAACAACGACCTGAAATTGGGGATCAGTAAATACGCCGCTTAATCCGAAAATTCCCGGAGCAATCGAGGTCGCACCCATCGATGGGAAAAGCAGCGCATCAATCGCGTTGGCGCTGATGGCGAGATTGCCGCTGCGGTTTCCGCCAGTGACAGGAAATCGACCGACCGGCACCCCGGTAGGATCAACGAATGGAAAATCAGCCGGATTAGTGGCGGGCGACGTGCCTGAAGTGCCGCCACCGCCAAAAACTCGATGTGATCCGGGGATATTGAATTGTCCAAGCAACCAGTCAAATCCGAGCTCCTTCAGATTATTCTGTGTGATCTCGATAAATTTCGATTCAATCTCGACCTGCTTTGGTCCGGCAACACTGGCTTGTTCAACCAGCGCATCGACAAGTTCGAGATTGTCGGCGGTGTTGCGCACGATCAGCCGGCTGCTTTGCGGCAGAAAATTTGCGCTCGCCCCGGGCGGGAACGGCACGCCCTGGCTCTCGAGAAATTCTTTCGCGCCTTCACGATTCACGAGTTGATGTCCGCCTGTGGTCTCCTGCGTATCTTTGCCCGTCCCGCCCGCGCCCGTTGCCGCTCGCGCGGGCTGATTGAGCGCCGATACGCCAACGTTCACCGTGCTGCTAATGAATCCGGGCAGAACACGATATTCTTTCGTAATGAGATCGGCGCTTTGCTCGCTGATCGGAATGATCGAAACCGCGTACGGCTCGACCTTCACTTTCAAACCGGCCTGGCTGGCGATGTAGCGCAGCGCTTCGCCGAGCGGGATTTGATTTAGAGTGATTGTGATGCGCGCTTCGGCTGGCGAAATCGTTGGCGCAGCAACTAGTGCTGGTGCAACAACTGGACGAGCGGGAATCGGCGTGGCCGGAGGAGCTCCGGTCTCAGGTGAAGCGGCTGTGAGCGGCGATGGTGCAGGCTCAACCGGTATTGACAGCGCAGCGACTTGACCAAGCGGCGTCAAACGCAAAACGATGTCCACGCCCTTACGTCCTTCGGTGGCCGGATCGTTGGCGGCCGCTTGTTGCCGGAGAAAATCAATCGCCTCGCGAATGCTCGCGTCGCGAAACTCGACGCGCGGAATGATGATGGTGTTGAGTTTGTTGGTGACGCGCGCGGTGCCGGTGACATCTCGTTGGAAGGCGTCCGCGAGCGGGCTGACGGCTTGTCCATATTGCCGAACGGGTTCTTCCCAGCCTTTCTCGACCTGCCAAAGCTGGCGCGCTCGTGTCTCATTGTACGCTTCCTTGTTGTAATGATATTTCGTATTATCGATCTTCTCTTCGCCGCGCCGGGCCGCGGCGTTATAGGGATCGAGCGCAAGGACCTGCTCGTATTTTTTGAACGCGAGATCGTAGCGACCGGAGTTGTAGTAACCATCCGCATCACTGAGCAACCTTTTTACGTCTTCGACTTTCGCAATGAATTTCGGACCCACCGTTCTGTTGAAGAAACCAGGTTGTTGCAAGTGAGCCAGCAGCTCCGCTGCCAGTCGGCAGTTGGGATCGTAACGGTCGTCCAAACATTCGCGCAGGATGAATTCCGCATCCGCGTATTTGCCTTCGGCGATCCGTTGCTCAGCCAATTTCACGCCGCTTTTACAAAAGCCGTCCACCGCTTCATCATGCGCTTGGCCCGAGGTCACCGCGTCGGGCAGAAGATTCACCGCTCTGCGAAATTCATCGTGCGCCAGGGTAAAATTTTTCGCCTGCATGGCGGACTTGCCGCGCACGAGGGCTTCTTCGCCTCGCGGCAGCGCGGCCTGTCGCCGCTCCAGTTCCTGCTGTGCGATCTTCTCCGCGTTTTGCGCATTGCTTGTTCCCAGCGAAACGAGCAATACGCCAAGCGTGAAAACACCGAAGCGACTTAGGTGGATCGTGCGCTCCACGCGCGATGCTAAAATTAACGCGGCTTCGCCGCCATTAGTTAACATCGAGCGCCGGAGCGCTCGATCCATCTTGGTTTTGCGGAAAGTTTTCATAATGGGTCTCAGGGTGAAAGCAGACCGATTTCGATTCGATCGTTTGGTTTTTGCGTATTCATGATCACTGCTTTACTCGGCTGAACGTCCACCAGCTTGTACTTGCTCTCGTTCAGTGGTTTCAATGAAAATTCCTGGTCTTTTCTGACGTGAAATTCGCGCGGCACGCCCCACGAATAGACGAAAGTCGCAACCGACTCGGGCGAAATCGCCACCTTTTCCTTCACGAGAGTGACCTGCTCGGTTGTTTCTTCGCGTTGCAGCGTCAATTCGGAAACATCGACCTCGGTGCCGTATTGGTTCGGCTGATATCTTTCCGTGAACCTGACGATCTTGAACCGAGTACCGCCAATTGTGTCGCCAATCCTGAGGAATTGCGTTGGCTCTTTCAGATCGATCGTATTAATCGCGAACGTATCGCCGACCCAGGATGAGAACATGAGCCGGAAAGGTTCTTCGCTGAATGATTTCAGCTTGAGTTTGGAGAGGTAATCCGGATGCGAATTTTTATCGATCGGGTTGGTGTGACCTTGCCATTCATCCAGATTGGTAAACGCGTCGCCGTCGGGATCCTGGGTTAGAACATCGGCGTCGGCGACGGGCAAATCGAATTGTTCCAACCATTTGTTCGGCACAGGCGGATGCACCTCCGTCGTTTTGAGCGTTGCCGGCACACCATTGGGACCGATAAAATGTTTCTCCGGAGCGAAAAGTCCGGTCCAGCTCGACTGCTCTGGCCGGCGGCTTCGCCGGTTTGGGCGGCGGCGTGGTTTGCTGCGCGGCGAAGTGCTCGCTGAATTTCATCGCGCTCCGCGAGATCGACAACGTGCTGAAGGACAGCAGCAGCGTTGCCGCAATCACCAGCACCCGATCGTAATGCGCGCGAACCCAGTCCATTGGTCAGCTTAATCGAATTGTGGCGCCGATCGCCCACGATTGGGTAGCGCACGCGGCTCGCGTGTTGGTTGCGGCGTCCCGCTGCAACAAGCTGTCGCTGTGGTTGCGACCAGAACAAAGGTCCGCGGTGGCGAGGACGCCATCGCCAACACGCGGGACCCGCGCGCTACCCAGAAAAATGGCGGCGTCCGTTCTAAATTTCATGTTCAAGGACAGTTAAAATGTCAATCGAATCGTCTCGATCCTGGCCGACATCTCGATGTGCTCGTCGCCGACGATGAATTTGATCGAACCACTCGGTATCGGTTTTAGAGCTGCCGTTGACGCGCCCGCCTCAGTCGATTCGCGCCGCGGACCTTTCTCCTGCTCATTCCGCACGTGCAGAGTTCGAATGACATAGAGCTGCTGATTCGAGCCCGCGATTTGATTCAACACTTTTCGGGCGACAGACGGTGACGACATGAATGCAAGGTCGACAATCCCACGCTCGACCAATTTCCGTCCGGTCGCAGCCGCCGCAGCAGGTTTTCGACCGAGAGCTGGAGCCGGTATCGCCGCAGCCGCAGCGCCGTGTTGTTCGGTCAACGGTTTACGCTGAAAGGCGGTCACACTATCCACCCGCGCGTCGATCAAAATATTCATGAGCAACTCCGCTTGCGCGAGTTGTTGGCCGAGCAACGGAGCGGCCGCTGTGTCAGGCAACGCAGCGGTGAATTCATCAAAGCCGAGATGAAAATTGTCGGGCAATTTCACTTTGTTTGCACGCGCCTTGTCAGAGATGGCCAGCATCGCCTGCCGCAAACGCGATTGAAATTCGTTAGGCGCAAGCGGGGCGATGGAAACCACGTGCGTTTTTAATTTCTCCTTAAATTTATCGAGCGCCGTGCGGTAGTTCTCGAGATGAACTTTCATTTTCCGGTAATTGTCATCAGTTGGAAATGGATCGACACGCTCAAGACGGCCGCGCTCGACCGCGGCATCGTTGAAACGCGCGGAAGCTTCCTCGAAACCGCTCTTCCCGCTGAAAAGAAAAAATAGCCCGAGCAGCGTGCAGATTCCGAACACAATCAAGAATGTCCCCAGCCAACGATTTTGCTGAAACCAATTCATGGCATTTGCGTTGGCTTGCGAAAATCGAGATGGAGTTCGTAGGGAAATGCCCACTCCGTGCTATTCGGCGTAGTCGGCCTGATCACGCGCGCCTGGTTGTTTGGATCGATCGAAAAAAACCGCGAACCCACGAGATTGCGAAAATAATCGACGACCACTTCCTGTTGCTTGGGACTAAATAAATAAAGGCCGTGCACAAAAATTCCGTCGATCACTGGGCCGGTCGAGTCCACTCTCGCCGATTTTGCAGCCGCAATCGGACCCGCCGGTGTCGGACTCGGCGTGATTTGCGCGATGCGTTTTTCATCCATGCCAATCGGCTTCCCGCCCGACGTGGGAACTAGCTCCGTAATCCAAATGTCTTCTTTCGGCAGACGAACGTTCAGGTCGTCAAGAATCTCCGGCCAAAAGCTGCGATCATTGATTACGGCGACGAGCGGCGTGGCAATGGTGTCGAGTGAATTTGTCTGTTTGCGCAACTTGTCGAGCTGCGCTTCCGCCGCGCGCATGATGTCGATCTTTTGCTGAAGCTGGTCGGTGCAGTACCGGATGACGTGCGCGGCGCGCAGGTAGTACGCGCCCCAACCGAGCAGCGCGAGAATGAAACAAGCCGCCGCCATGATGAAAAATAGCCGCCGCTTTTCCAGTTCCTGCCGGCGCACCACATTTGCAGGGCGCAGATTCAACTCCATTGGGCAATCGCGCGCCGCTCGAAGTGCAAGGCCCACCGGTTCCCCTAGCAGATGCGCCGACCGCGCAATTTCGTCGACGGGTGCCGAGTCAGCGACGGCGACATTACGCAGCGGATTAAAAACCTCGATTGGCAATTGCAATTTCTCGTGGAAAAACTCACGTAAGTAGGGCGTGCTCGCGGTTCCGCCGGAGAGAAAAACGCGCTCTGGCGAATTGCCACATTGTTGGACGCGATAATGGCTGATCGAGCGCATTAACTCCGCGTGCAGGCGCGTCATGGTGCCGCGTATGATCTTTGAAACGCGTGCAACATCAACGTCCGTCGGCTCGGGACAAGCGCCGCCAAGACTAACAAAGCCGTCGCGCTTCTTGCGAAACTCAGCTGCGGTGAATGGTTCGTTGAACTCTTTGGCAATGGCCGACGTGATCGAGCCGCCACCGATTGGAATACTGCGCGAGAAAATTTTTCCCGGCTCGATGAAAAGCAGATTGGTTGTGCGCGCCCCGATATCGATCAGCAACGAACACCCGGTTAGAACGCTGTAGTTATAACGAAACGCATTGTAGAGCGCCATCGTGGCGACATCGACAATAGACGTGCGAAGACCGGTTTCTTCGACAGCGCCGTTGATCTCGTCGAGCAAGTCGGCTTTGATCGCGACGAGTACAACCTGGATCTGCTCCTGGGCGCCGCCACCGACGAGTTGATAATCCCATACCACTTCATCGATCGGAAACGGAACATTCTGCTGTGCTTCGAACGAAATGATTCTTTCGATCTTCTCCTCTCCTACCGCCGGCAATTTCACAAAGCGCGCGAAAACCGATTGTTCGGCGATCGCGTAGTTGACGTTTCCGCTCTTAATTTGCAGCTCGTCCAACATCTCGCGCAACGCGGCTACAATCTGTGTGCGTTGCATTCCCTCGCCCGTTGGATCGACAAGAACTTCTCTGAAGTGGTAGCCGGACAAGGTCAACCCGTCATGTGGCCGAGCGTGAAACTCCGCCAGTTCTATGCTTTGCGAGCCGAGGTTGAGACTGATAATGCGCGTCGCGGCGGCCATTAGATCGACAATTAGCGAGTCGGCGCTTTGATTTGCTCGTAGCGGCCCCAGTAAAGCGGCGCGAACGGCGTTTCGTTCTTGTTCACGACGAATCCGGAAACCTGTGGCATCGTCGCCAACCACTGTGCGGGTGCGCGCACGAGACTCAATTCATCCTTGACCACGCCTTGCTGCTCGATTTGCACCGCAATATTTTGAAACGAATTCGCTGTGACCGGGCGATTGCCGCCGAATCGGGCCAGCGTGCGCGGCGAGACGTACATAACCGAACGGTTGCTCGTGCCTGCCGCAATGTTTGTGTGGCTTACCTCGCCGGTGAGCAGTTTGCCATCGAAGAGGATGTAATATTTGAACGTCAGCTCGTCGGTAAATTCCGGTGCGGCGGAAAATTCTACTTCCACTTCCAACCAACGATCGCGCTGGTTGGTCTGATACTGTTCCGCACCCGTGTAGGTAAACTGCGGCGCCGAAATTAGATTCTTCGTGATTTTGGTGATTTGGAACTCGCTCGCGCCACGCGTTTGCGCGGCGGCGGCGTACGCCAAGAAAACGACTACACAAATCAAAATAAATGTTCTCGTTTCCATGCGGGGCCGTACGTGCGTCACAAAATTAGCTAACCGCGCGGTCACCTGACGTTAGCGAACAAACGTGCATCGCTTGCCATCTTGCGAGACCACTAATGCTCAGGCAAGCACTATTTGTAGGTTATTATCCTACATGAAATAATCGGCAATATCCCGCTCATCCACTTACGCTCTTATCGGGTGCGCAGAATAGTAATGGCTTAGCTGTCTCCGCCGTCCTTCCCGGCACTTCGGAGCAGATTAATTGTTTGGTCTGGTCTGGTCTGGTCGGAACCGACTTGAAGCAATTACCGAATCCGGCGCGGAACGCGCCCGTTCCACTCTTGGTAAGACGCACCGGCGTTGATCTGGAATTTGTCGTTGCCCACCCCGCCCTCGATATAGGTGCCGAACTCATCGCCACCGAATTTGCCGCTCGAATGCCCGTAGAAAACGCCCACTTCCCCGCCGTAATAAACCGGATTCAACGGCGACGTCATCATCTCAGCGGATGAATCCTTTCCATCCTTTCCGGATACCGAGGAGGCGTTTGTCTTCTGTGCCGGCGCGGCGCTCACCAATGCGACGGGCAAATTCGCGACGGGCGCAGTTCCCATTCGGCCCAAAGCGGTCGAGCCCGGCAAACGCCCGTCCAAAAATGTCAGCATCGGGAGATCACGAACCAGAAGTGAGCTATCGACACTCGTGAAAATTTCCGGTCGATAGAGCGCCAGCGCGGCAGCTGCGTCGAACCCGTCGGTGCGATTGTTTTGCTGCGCTGCAACTTGAAAGCAAAGAGCGAGAAAGCCGACGACAAGAAGTGCGCGCTTAATCATGAGAGAATTCACAGCCGAAAAGCCGCAAACGCCAGTGAAATCTTGCACCGGAGCAATCCCGCTCGGCTCGTGCTCAAAAAGCCACGTCGCTCAACGTCGCAACATCTCAACATCCCAACTCCTCACCGTTCAACGATTCAACGATTTAACGATTCAACAATTTAACGTAGCGAAGCCAACGATTCCCGAAAATATTCGATCGTTTGCTTAATTCCTTCGTCGAACTGGACTTTCGGT
>QHQE01000142.1 GCA_003219265.1 Verrucomicrobiota bacterium | reverse complement strand
TAACGTAAGATAGACAGCGGTGAATCCGCTGATCAAACTGGTCACGAGAAGCGGCGCATCGATTTTTCCAAACAACACGCTACTCCAGAGACTGACGGAAACGGCGGCATAAAGACCATGGTTGCGGCCAAGCAAAACACTCAGCACCAGCGGGGCGAAGGCGTAGGGCGCGATGAGCCCGCCCATTTCCGGCTTTAGAAATCTAACCGTGCCGCCATTGCAAAGCACAAGTAAGAGCTTGGTCACCGCAAGCTGCACCAGGATGGTTCCGAAAACGAGAAGAACGCGCGAGTTTTGTGAAAAGGTCCTTGGCTGATTGATCCAGAGCTGCGTCATCGCAATGGCTAAAAAGAGCAGCGCGATCACGAAGTTTTTCGTCGGTTCCGGCTGTTGCCCACTGAAAATAAGGAAGGCCAGCCCGGCAATAAAGCCGACAAAAATGAACAGCTTTACGTAAGGCGCGTATTCGAGGCTTTGCAGCAATTCGTTGCGCGCGCGACGGCGGCGGGTCTTTCGCGAAGCCAGGCCGCGCCTGATGAGTTGTCCGCGTTTTAGAAAGTCGAGCATTCGATTAGCGAGTGATTGTCGATCTAGATTACTTTTGTGAGTCAGGTGCTGGCGAGCGATGATGCTGATAGGCATTGATGATGGCCCGCACGAGTTCGTGCCGAACCACATCGCGCTCCGTGAAATAAACAGTCGCGATCCCCGGAACATTTTTCAGCGCCTGCAGCGCTTCGAGCACACCGGAACGTTTGTTCGCCGGCAGATCGATTTGCGTCACGTCGCCGGTCACCACGCATTTGGAATTGGGACCAATCCGCGTCAGCAACATGAACATCTGTTCCGTGGTGGTGTTCTGGGCTTCATCCAAAATGACAAAAGCGTTGCTCAAGGTGCGGCCTCGCATATACGCGAGCGGAGCGACTTCAATCGTCTGCCGCGCCAGCGCTCGCTCCAATTCCTCCGTCTCCAACATGTCGCGCAGCGCGTCGTAAAGTGGACGCAGGTATGGTGTAATCTTTTCCTGGAGGTCGCCCGGCAAAAATCCCAGCGCTTCACCGGCCTCCACCGCTGGCCTCGTCAAAATGATGCGTGCAACTTGCTCTTTCTTTAATGCGGCCACGGCCATGGCCACGACCAGATAAGTCTTGCCCGTGCCCGCCGGCCCGATTCCAAAAACGACATCGTGCTTCTGGATCGCATCGACATAATTGCGCTGGCCTGATGAGCGCGCCACGATCGGCGGCTTGCGCGGTGAAGTCACGATCTTCGTCGAGATAACATCACTGAGATTGTCGTCACGCGCTTCGCTCACCGAATTGAGCGCGTATTGAAATTCGTGTTTTTCGATCGGCACACCTTTTTGTCGAGCTTGTTCGAGTTGATCGAAGACGCGTTGCGCCTGGTCGATCTTGTCTGGCTCACCCTCCAGTTTCACCCAGCCTTCGCGCGTCGTCACCTTTACGCCGAGAGAATCTTCAAGAGTTTTCAAGAGCTTGAGGTCATTGGCGTAGAGTAACTGCAAGGCGCGCCCACTCTCAAATTGCAACGTGCGCGTCTCAGTCATCTCGCAGCCGGCCAGCGCAAGGAAGGGTGATTTCCAAATCGCGCCGGCGGTTGAAAACCGCCGCTCCTTGGCGTTCCGCGGGGGCGATCATCATTTACCGGAAACCATAAACCAGCGCCCAATGCGTCCGCTCTTCTGGCGATTCCTCAATGTTCACAATGATAAAATAACTGCCGGTGCTTTTGGGAATGATGTGCGCGGCGGCGAAATGACCTTTCTCCCATCCGTCCGGCTGCTCAGCGAGCTTTCCCTCCGAGTCATAAATGTGCACCGAAATCTTCGCCCGCTCCACTTCCGTGCCCATCCAGAACCAATACTCGTTGCCTTTGAATAATTGCTGCCGCACCGCTTTTTTTTCGCCGGCGCCCAGATCGCCTCCCCAGTAATCTTCGCGCACCTGGAACCCTTCTTTCACATACGGTTCCGCGGCCTGGAGAGCGAACGATTGCGCATCATCGACTGAGCCAAAAACCGTCAGTCGCAGCGCGAGCAGGGCCGCGAGCAATGAGCTTCCGCGCAAGAGAACTTTCACGTACGCATTCATCAAAACCGTTAATCCCTGGTCACGATCCCGTAGTCGAGGCGCGTCGTGATCTCGTTGATTTTTTTCACCGATTCCGGCGAGATGTGCGCGTTGCCCACGTCGATCAACGGCTTCACTTCGACAAGAGCGCCTTGAATTTCGCGGATGATTGCCAGATCGAACTCCGGCATTGCTTGCAGCCTCATCTGAAAGTAAGCAAGCAGGTCCGGCTGATGCAGCAACTCGGCGCCGTCTGTGGAAAAACGCTTCGTCACGACCGCCGTCAACACCTCGGTGCCGCGCAGCCATCCGCCCAGACTAACGAGCTGGGAGAGTTTTTCGTCGTGCACTTCGTTCATCGCCTGCTGCACGCTGTTCTGGGTGCGATCCAGCTCCTGCCGCACATTCTCCCATTTGCGCTTGTCCGCCGCCTCGATGATGGCTTTTGCATGCGGGGTGATTGAATTGCCGACGCCGATGCCCTTCGAGAGCGCCAAAACGCGCTGGCCAATTTCCTTGACCGTCGGCGCATCCTCCGCTTGCACCGCGATGAAGCCGTCGGCGATCACTGTTCCCAGCAAAAGCGCGATGCGCGGCCGCTCGGTAAAATTGCTTCCCTTGTTGCTGCGCACGTATTCTTTCCAGTTGACCGAGCCGAGCTTGTTCAACGCGCCGAAGACTTCATTTGGCAACGGCACCACGACGTCTTCCACTTTTTTCGACAATTGTTTAATGTCGATGTGCTGCGGAGCCTGAGCGCCCTGCGCGCAAAGCGTCAGGCCGCTCACGGCCACCGCACTCAGCTTTAAATATCTAGCGAACGGATTCATGGAGAGCTTCGACTGTTGATTTCGGCTTCGTATTCAGGATTAATGGGGCAACTCTAAGCAGAACCTCCGCTCCACACAAATCGCCGCGCACCATATTTTGACTCCTCTGAATCGAACCAATTTTTCATCTCGGCGGCATCGCCCGTCACTTTTCTTATGAATTTTACCCGGCTCCAGCAGATTCTCGACCGCGCCCCGGCCAAACGCATACTGGTGATCGGTGACTTGATGCTCGACGAATTCGTTTGGGGAAAAGTCGGCCGCATCTCGCCGGAGGCGCCCGTGCCGGTTGTCGAAGTGACCGGCGAATCATTTTATCCAGGCGGCGCCGCCAACGTCGCGCGCAATCTCCGCGAGTTCGTCGATCGCGTCGCGGTCATCGGAATGATCGGCGCCGACCGCAGCGGTCAGCAGCTTCGTGAACTTCAGGCCGAACAAAAGATCGACATGTCGAACTCGATCGAGGACGAGACGTTTCGGACCATCGTCAAAACACGCATCATCGCGCGTCATCAACAAGTGGTGCGGGTTGACCGCGAGCAAATCATCGGCCCATCGCCGGCACAAATTGCAAAAGTAATTGCCGCGGTTCGCAAGAATCTCCCAGAGACCGACGCGATCATTTTCGAAGATTACGGCAAAGGTTTTCTAACGACTGAGCTGGTTTCGCAAGTTGCGCGCGACGCCCACGCGGCTGGAAAAATCGTCGCGGCTGATCCCAATTCGCGACATTCGATCGCCTGGCGCGGGATGAGCGTTGTAAAACCGAATCGCACAGAAGCTTTTCTCGCTGCCGGAATTCCGTGGCGAGATCCGGACGAATCGCCGGCAGAAGATGTCGATCTCGTGCGCGCTGGCGAGACGTTGCTCGAAAAATGGGACACGCAATATCTCCTCATTACACTCGGCGAACATGGGATGATGCTTTTCCAAAAAAACGAACCCCCGCATCACATTCCCACGAAAGCGCGCCAGGTTTTCGATGTTTCAGGGGCGGGCGACACCGCCATCGCCCTCTTTACCCTGGCGCTCGCTTGCGACGCCACGCCGGCCGAAGCGGCCGAAATCGCCAATCACGGAAGCGCCGTCGTCGTGGGCAAGCTCGGAACGGCCACCGTCACGCGGGACGAGTTACTCGCAAGCTTCGAGCATGATTTCTAGTGACGAGAAATCTCGCGCCGTCTTTGTCGATCGAGATGGCACCATCATGCACGACGCCGATTACTGCTCCGATCCGAAGCAAGTTCATGTTTTCGAAGGCGTGCGGGAAGCGTTACGCCGTCTCAAAAGAAAAGGTTACAAGCTCATCATCATTACTAATCAAAGCGGAATAGGTCGCGGCTTTTTCACGCTCGAACAATACCGCGCGGTTGAAACGGAAGTCTGGCGTCAGGTTGGCCCTGGCTTGATCGATGCCACTTACTTTTGTCCCGACACCCCCGAACAACCGTCGAAATGCCGCAAACCCGCGCCCGGAATGATTTTGCAGGCCGCGCGAGATCACTATATCGATCTTGCGCGCTCGTTTTTCATCGGGGACAAAGAGATCGACGCCGAGTGCGGGCGCAACGCCGGCGTGCGCACCATCCGCGTGCGCACCGGCTTTGACAAAATGACCGATGGCAGTTGCGCAGATTGGGTCGCGGAAGACTTGAAACACGCGGCAGATATTATTTTGCACGCGACTCGATGAACGCGCTGTCATCCCGAGCGGAGCGAGGGACCCTTCGCTCCGTTTAGGATGACATGCTTATTTATGTTTTGGATAACTAAGAAAGGTCTCGAATGAGCAAAGGCAAAGGTGTCGGAATTATTCCTGCGCGCTGGGGCTCCACGCGTTTCCCGGGAAAACCACTGCATCTCATTGCGGACAAGCCGCTTCTTCGCCATGTCTGGGACCGTTGCCGGCGCGCAAGGAAATTGGACTCCGTAATCATCGCGACGGACGACATGCGGATCGCCAACGCTGCTTTTGAGTGGGGCGCGGAAGTCGCGCTGACTTCACCGAAACATGCAAGTGGCACCGACCGCATTGCTGAAGTTGTCCGCCGTTCAAAGGCGTTCGAGTTCATAATTAACATTCAGGGCGATGAGCCGCTGGTCGATCCGCGTTTGATCGATAAGCTGGTCGAGAAACTCCAACGCGATCACAAGATCGACATCGTCACTGCGGCCCATCCATTCGAGACTGCGGCGGAAGCTTCTTCACCGCATCAGGTGAAGGTAGTAGTCGACCTTTGCGGCAACGCGCTCTACTTTTCGCGTTTCGCCATCCCCTTCCCTCGCGACCGTTCCGTGCGGGTGAAATATCTGCGGCACCAAGGCATTTATGGCTTTCGGCGCAAGACACTCCTGCAATTTGTGAAATGGAAACCGGCGCTGCTGGAGCGGACCGAATGGCTCGAGCAATTGCGCGCTCTGGAAAATGGTGTAAAGGTTCATGTGCTCGTCACGAAACATGGATCGCCCGGCGTGGACACGCTGGCGGACGCAAAAGCGCTTGAGCAAAAGCTCGCTCGCGCCAGAAGAAGTGGAGTCTCTCCATGAAATACATTTTCGTCACTGGCGGTGTGGTGAGTTCGTTAGGCAAAGGGCTAGCCGCGGCTTCCCTTGGTACGCTGCTCGAGCTGCGCGGTTTGCGCGTCGTGTTCCAAAAGTTCGATCCGTATCTCAATGTCGATCCTGGAACGATGAATCCATTCCAGCATGGCGAAGTTTACGTGCTCAACGACGGCGCCGAGACCGATCTCGACCTCGGTCATTACGAGCGCTTCACCAATTGCGTCCTCTCGCGCCACAACAATCTCACCAGCGGTCAGGTCTACGAAAGGGTGATTTTGAAAGAACGGCGGGGCGATTATCTCGGCAAAACCGTCCAGGTGATTCCGCACGTCACCGACGTAATCAAAGACCGCATTCGCGAACTTTCCGATGAAAGCAAATACGACGTCGTCATCACCGAGATTGGTGGAACGGCCGGAGACATCGAAGGCCTGCCGTTTCTCGAAGCGATCCGGCAATTCATTCTCGAAGCCGGCCCGCAAAACGTCGTGAACATTCACGTCACGCTCGTGCCATACATCAAGGCGGCGGCCGAATTAAAGACGAAACCGACGCAGCAAAGCGTCGCGAAGTTGCGCGAAATAGGATTGCAACCGCAGGTGCTGATTTGCCGGACGGAAAAACCGCTCGACCGCGAAGTGCGGCAGAAACTTTCTATGTTTTGCAGCGTTTGGGAGAAAGCGGTGATCGAAGCGCGCGACGTCGAACACACCGTTTACGAATATCCGTTAATGTTGCACGCCGAAGGACTCGACCAACTGGTCTGCGATCTTCTGCATCTCCAAACTCCTGAACCTGATCTGGCGAACTGGCGAAAATTTGTCGAACGCGTCATCTGTCCGAAAAAACAGGTGACAATTGCCGTCGTCGGCAAATACATCGATTTGCAGGACGCCTACAAGAGCATTTACGAATCGCTCACGCATGCGGCAGCGAGCGAGGACTGCGGAATTAACTTAAAGCTGGTGGACGCCGAAACGCTCCAGGAGGGCGTCGATGGAAAATTGAAAGACGTGGCCGGCGTTTTGATTCCCGGCGGGTTTGGCCAGCGCGGTGTCGAGGGAAAAATAAAAGCGGCGCGTTTTGCGCGAGAGCACAAGGTTCCCTACCTCGGCCTTTGTCTGGGCATGCAAGTCGCGACGATCGAATTCGCGCGCAATGTCTGCGGACTCGAGGGCGCCAACAGCACGGAGTTCGATAAGGCGGCAAAGGAGCCGGTGATCTCGTTGCTGGAAGAACAACGAGAGATTCGCAACAAAGGCGCAAGCATGCGGCTCGGCACGTGGCCCACGAAAATCGCGAAGGGCACGCTTGCGGAAAAGATTTATGGCAACGGCGAAGTGCTCGAACGGCACCGGCACCGTTACGAATTCAACATGAAATATCGCGACCGAATGAACGAGAAAGGTTTTGTCATTTCCGGGACTTCACCCGATGGCGCTTTGGCTGAGCTGATTGAGCTTCGGGATCATCCTTATTTTATTGGCTGCCAATATCATCCCGAATTTCAGAGTAAGCCGAACAAGCCACACCCGCTTTTCAAAGCTTTCATCCAGGCCTGTCTGGTGCGTCAAGCGAACCCTGAGACGCGCGCCGCAACCGGTCCATTATCGCCGCCCCGAGTCCCTGATCAGGAACTGGTTCTGCAACGATAAGATCGACATCGAGCGCGTCGAGGTCGCGTAAATAGCGAAATAAATTCGCAGCCGCTTGGCGGAGATCTTTGCGTTCGCTCAAATTTCGAATTGCGATGAAACGTTCGTCATTTTCAATTGCGTTCCACGCAAGCAACGCGCAATGCTGATTTGGTTTCGGCGAAAATGAATCGAAATCTTCCACGAGACGCAGCGGCGTTTTCGGCGCGTAGTGCGAGGGTAATTGTCCTGGTGCTGAAACTTTTTCAGCGGTGACGATGCTGATCTTGCCGAAGATCGATAACTGTTCTGCAGTGATTGGTCCGCGGCGCAAGACGTCGATCCCGCCACCGTGAACCGCGATGATGGTCGATTCAATTCCGTGTGCGGTTGGTCCAGCATCGACAATCAACGGAATTCTGCCACCAAGTTCATCCTGAACATGTTGCGCGGTGGTCGGACTGATTCGGCCAAATCGATTTGCGCTCGGCGCGGCCAGCGGCTTTCCGAACGCACGAACGATTTCGGCAAAGATTTCATGCGGGCTGATTCGAACGGCGACTGTGTCGAGGCCGGCGGTTACGATTTCCGGCACAATCGATTCGCGACCTAAGACGAGCGTCAGCGGTCCCGGCCAAAACTGCGCGATCAGTTTTTCAACAAGATCGCGCGACTCGTTGTCGATCTTCGCGACGCGCTCCAGCCAATCTCGGCTTGGCAAATGAACAATCAGCGGATCAAAGCGCGGCCGTTCCTTTGCCTCGAATATTCTTGCGACGGCGATCGGATTTAAAGCGTTTGCCGCCAGTCCGTAAACAGTTTCCGTCGGTAAGGCTACCGTTTTGCCCTTGCGAAGGAGCGCGACTGCCTTGGACACGGCTTTCACGCCCTGTTCGACTTGGCGCGAAGGAACAACCTCTGTTTTCACTTTGGCACTCGCTGCGCGAGCACCGCGTCCGACTGTTTTCTGCGAAAAGCTTCGATTTTCTTGCGAACCTTTTCGTCGTGCAGTCCGATAATGCTCGCCGCGAGCAGCGCCGCGTTCTTCGCGCCCGATGTGCCAATCGCGAGCGTCCCAACGGGAACACCGGTCGGCATCTGGGCAGTCGAGAGAAGCGAATCCAATCCTTGCAGCGCCTGCGATTGTATTGGCACGCCGAGCACCGGCAGCCAGGTGTAGGCGGCGATTATTCCGGCCAGATGCGCCGCGGCGCCGGCACCGGCGATGATTACGCGCAACCCGCGCTCAGCTGCCTTTCGCGCGAAATCCGCCGTCGCGTCTGGTGTGCGATGTGCGGAAAGAACTTTATGTTCGTTAGGCACGCCCAGTTCATCGAGCAGTTCGACCGAGTGCCGCATCGTTTCCCAATCCGATTTGCTGCCCATGATAACGGCGACGAGCGCGGAAGACTTCGATCTGGGCATAGAAATAACTGTAGGGAAGCTGTCAGCTTCCCCTACAAAGTTGTAAAGCGGTTTTTGAATTCGTTGTCTTTTCAAGAACGCGCTTCAAACGCATATTAGCGAGTGAATTCAGCCAGATCGATTGTGCTCATCGGAATGATGGGCGCAGGCAAGTCGTCGGTTGGGCGTTGCCTTCAACGGCGGACGCGACTTGCCCGTTTCGACACAGATGAGATCGTTTCGTCGAAATTCGGGTTGTCGATTTCGGAAATCTTTTCCACGCATGGTGAGAGGCGATTTCGCGAAGTGGAAGCCCAAGCGCTGGTTGAATTAGCCCCGAAAGCTTTCGGGGCAATCATCGTGACCGGCGGCGGAATTGTGCTGCGTCAGGAAAATGTCGATCTTTTGAAACAACTGGGAACAATCGTCTGGCTCGATGCAAACGAAGAAACGCTTTTCGAAAGAGCATCGCGTAGAAGCAATCGGCCATTGCTACAAACGGAAGATCCGCGCACGACATTCTCGGAAATGTTGCGCGCGCGCGCCCCCCATTATGCGAAAGTTGCAGATATTCGTGTCGATACGTCGGCGCTAACGCGCGATGAAGTTGCGGACGTAATTTTGAGTAAGGTTAAAGAGTTAGTCACAACGCGAAAATGATCTCTTCTCATACCGATAATGTGGGCTCGCCGATTTCGAACGCGGAATTGAAAGGGCGGCTTGTCGCGTTTGCGCGTGAACTTGGTTTTGATTCATGCCGTATTACAGCGTGCGCTCCGCCGACTCATGCAGAGGAGTTTCGTGATTGGCTGAAAGAGGGCGCGGCGGGTGAGATGAGCTACATGGAACGCGGCGAAGAGAAACGCCGCGATCCGAAAAAAGTTTTGCCGGGCGCACGCTCGATCATTGTGGTGGCGTTGAATTACTGGCAGGGAGAAAATTTGCGACGGTCACAGACCGCCGCTACAGGTAGAATTGCGCGTTACGCATGGGGCAACGATTACCACGATGTGATCGCGGCTAAGCTGGATAAGATCGACAGGTTCTTGCGCGAATTCGGTGGGGAACAAAAATGTTACGTAGATACGGGTCCGATTTTGGAACGCGATCAGGCGGCGCAAGCCGGCATTGGCTGGCATGGCAAGAGCACGATGCTGATCGACGAACGGCTCGGAACCTGGTTTTTCCTCGCGGAAATTTTGACGACGCTCGAGCTGTCACCCGATCGTACGGCGCAGGATCGTTGCGGCAAATGTGAACGTTGCATCAACGCGTGTCCAACGGGCGCGATTACTGCGCCGCATCGCCTCGATGCGCGGCGCTGCATCTCTTACCTCACGATCGAGCTCAAAGGCTCGATTCCGGTGGAATTTCGGTCGTTGATTGGCGATCGTATTTTCGGTTGTGACGATTGCCTCGACGCGTGTCCGTGGAATCGCTTCGCGAAGGTTTCGCGCGAGAGCGCGTTCTCGGCGCAAAGATCGACAATTGGTATGGCGCTGCGTGATTATTTGGGCTTGAGCGAAGCAGAGTTTCGAAATCTATTCCGCAATTCGCCGATCAAGCGGATCAAGCGGCGCGGGTTTTTGCGCAATGTCTGCGTGGCCATGGGCAACGTCGGCACGGTGGAAGATTTGACTGCGCTGGAACGAGTAGCTGCCGACCCGGAGCCGCTGATTGCCGAGCATGCGGCATGGGCCATCAAGCGGATTCGTGAGCGCTTCGGCGGGGAAAAAGCGCAAAGTAATTGAATCCAAGCGGTCCGGTTCTTGCATCCAAAGGTCGATGTTGTGAACGGGTTTTGCTTTGCAAAGGTCTAAGGTGAGATTAACTGTGGCGCTTTTTGTCCCCCCAACGACTAATTTCATGCACCAAACTGTAACCACGCCAGCCCCTACGATTACTCCGCAAATGGCGAAGAAGCGTCGCTCGCGGCGCAAGCGCTATATTATTTTCGGATCAATCGGGCTCCTCGTGCTCTGGATCATCGTTTCGATCATTCTGAGCAAGCGCGAGAAGCCGATTCCGGTAACGACGGAGAAGGCCGTACGGAAAACGATCCTGCAAACGGTGTCGGCGACGGGAAAGGTGCAACCGGAGACGGAAGTGAAAATCTCGCCGGAAGTCGCGGGCGAGATTACCGACTTGCCGGTCGAAGATGGAATGTCGATCAAGAAAGGCGCTCTGCTTCTGCGGATCAAACCCGATTCGTACAAGGCATTGGTCGAAGCACAGGAAGCGGCGATCAGCTCGGCTAAGGCGACGAATCTTCAACAAAAGGCGACGATGATGAAGACGGAGCAGGACATCAAACGCGCTGATGACATGTTCGCCAAGAAGACGATCTCGGTGCAGGAATACAATGCCGCGCAGGCGG
This sequence comes from Verrucomicrobiota bacterium, assembly GCA_003219265.1. Lineage (GTDB taxonomy): Bacteria > Verrucomicrobiota > Verrucomicrobiia > Chthoniobacterales > UBA10450 > AV133. Next base: position 10,747 of record QHQE01000142.1, on the reverse strand, counting down.
CTTACGATGTGGCGAAGAATACGTACGAGAGTTCGCTCCACGAAATCGAGCGCGCCCAGGCGGGCTCGAGTCAGGCGCGCGATCAACTTTCCAAGACGACGATTTATTCGCCGATCGACGGAACGGTAACGATTCTAAACAGCAAACTCGGCGAGCGTGTGGTCGCGACCAATCAGTTCGCCGGGACCGAAGTGATGCGGGTGGCAGACCTCGGCCACATGGAAGCGCGCGTAGATGTGAACGAGAACGATGTCGTCAACGTGAAAGTCGGCGACAAGGCGAGTGTGAAGATCGACGCGTACGGCGATCGGAAATTTCACGGGACGGTTTACCAAATTGCCAACACCGGAACGACGACGGGCGCCGGCACGCAAGAAGAAGTCACGAATTTCCAAGTCAAGGTTCGAATCGACGATCACGATGTGACGCTCAAGCCGGGTTTGAGCTGCACCGCGGACATCGAAACGAACATGGTCAAGGATGTGGTGGCCGTGCCGATGCAGGCTGTCACCATTCGCACCGGCGACAGCAATCTGAGTCCGGAAGAGATCGAAAAGAAAAAGCAGAAAATCGCCGCGCGCGACAAAGGCGATAACAGCGCCGAGTTATCGAATGAGCGTCAGGAAAAAGCGACGCGGAAAGAGGACCGCGAAAAGCTGGCGAAGATTGTGTTTTTGAAGAAAGGGAGCAAGGCGCAGTTGGTCAAGGTAACGACCGGAATTGCGGACGACACTTACATGGAGATCAAGAGCGGCATCCAACCGGGCGACGAAGTGATTTCGGGAAGTTACGGCGCGATCAGTCGTAAGTTGAAAGACGGCGCGAAAGTGGCCTACGACAAGGAAGCGACGAAGTAGCCGCGCGAGTACATGTCGATCTAACGATGATGGACACTCGGGATTCAATCAGACCAGTCGGCCCGGTCGTCATCGACATCGAGAACATCACGAAAGATTACGTGATGGGTGAAGAAATCGTGCACGCCTTGCGCGGCGTGTCGTTACGGGTTCATCGCAACGAATACATCGCGATCATGGGCCCCAGCGGCAGCGGCAAATCAACGCTCATGAATATGGTTGGCTGCCTCGATACGCCGACTTCCGGGCGTTATGGATTCAACGGCAGAAATGTCGCCGAGATGGACGACGACGAGCTGGCGGCAATTCGAAACCGCGAGATCGGATTCGTTTTCCAAACATTTAATCTACTTCCGCGCGCTAACACATTACGGAACGTCGAGCTGCCGCTCATTTACGCAGGGGTCGATCCGGAAACGCGCGAAGAACGCGCCACGCAGACGTTGATCGATGTTGGGCTGGGCGACCGCTTGCATCACAAGCCTAACGAGTTGTCGGGCGGCCAGCGTCAACGCGTCGCGATTGCCCGCGCGCTCGTGAACAGGCCTTCGATTATTTTGGCCGACGAGCCGACCGGCAATCTCGATTCAAAGACGGGCGAAGAAATCATGTCGTTGTTCGAGGATCTTTATCGCCGCGGGAATACGATCATTCTCGTGACGCACGAGGCGGATATTGCGCGCCACGCCCGCCGCACCGTGCGTCTGCGCGACGGTTTGATCGAGAGCGACGACTTGATGACCGTGCCCGAACTTGAATCGATGGCGCTGACTTAAGGTCGACAATCGCTCGACAATGAAACGTTTTCTCTATGAGCTGAGCGAGAGTTGGAAAATCGCGGTCGCGCAAATGCGCTCAAACATGACGCGTTCCACTCTCACCGCGCTCGGCGTGATCATCGGCATTGTGGCTGTGACGTTGATGGGCACCGCCATCAGCGGAATCCAGGTCGGGTTTGATAAAAGCATGGCCATTTTCGGCGATGATGTTCTCTACGTCGGGCAATGGCCGTGGAAAAATGTGGACGATTGGTGGAATTATCGCGACCGCAAGAAGATCAAGACCGAGTACGCGGAAGGACTCAATCGCATGATAGCGATGACGCCAAACTCGAACCTGGCCATCGCTATTCCGACCTCCAGTGTTTACCGCAGCGTCAAATACATGGATAGCGAGGTGAACAACGTTTTGATTCGCGGCACCGTGTCGGATTACATCATCACATCGACATTTGATTTCAAAGAAGGGCGTTTCTTCAACGAGCTCGAATCACGCGGCGGCGCGAATGTCTGCGTAATCGGCTACGATGTGGCCGATGCACTTTTTCCGTCCGCCAGCCCGATTGATAAATCGGTCCTGATTAACGGTCAGCCTTTCAAAGTAGTCGGCGTTATTTCCCGGCAAGGCTCGTTTCTCGGGCTCTTCAGTCTCGATTCGATTGTGGTGATACCGCTACCTGCTTTTCAGAAATATTTCACGGCAAAAAGCGAAGCGGAGATTCTCGTAAAGGTAAAGGACAAGACAAAACTGGCCGACGCGAAAGACGAGCTCGCGGGATTGATGCGACACGTGCGCGGATTGCCTCCGGAGAAAAAAGACGACTTCAGCATTAACGAACAACAGGCATTGAAAAGCACGCTTGATCCGATCAAGAATTCAATCGCTGTGGCGGGGCTTTTCATCACGGGTCTTTCACTTTTCGTTGGGGCGATCGGGATCATGAACATTACTTTCGTGAGCGTAAAAGAGCGGACGAAAGAAATCGGCACGCGAAAGGCGCTCGGGGCGCGTAGACGAACCATCCTTCTCCAATTCTTAATCGAGTCCACCGCGCTTTGTCTGCTCGGCGGAATTATCGGGCTGACCTTCGCGTTTTTGATGTGCTTCCTGATCGGTGTCGCCTTTCCATCCTTTCCGATTCATTTTTCATCCAAGCTGGTACTCGTAAGCATCCTTGTGTCGGTGTTGACGGGACTGATCTCGGGCTTCGCGCCGGCATGGTCGGCTTCTCGCCTGGATCCGGTGACAGCGCTCAGATATGAATAGGAGTGATGGAATGGCGAATTGACTCGGTCTCAATATTCCAACACTCCATCACTCCATTCTCCTTAGATCGACATGTTATTCAGCGAGATCGTTAGGATGGCTTTGTCCTCTCTGGGGGCAAACAAATTGCGTGCTGCGTTGACCATGACCGGCATTACCATAGGAGTGTTCTCCATCATTTCCGTGATGACAGCGATCGGCGCCCTGCAGAATTCGATCGAAAGCGGAATAAGCTTTCTCGGATCAAATATTTTTCAGTTCGCGAAATACCCGGTGAACATCGACGCGGGTGGCGAGACGAAGAAAAAATATCAGAACCGGCGCAATATCACCTATCGACAGGCACTACGTTACTACGAGTTGATGCAAGGGAATGCGCAGGAGATTTGCCTCAAGTGCTTTGGTCGTGATCTCAAGGGGCAAGCGGTTTACAACGGGATAAAGACGACGCCGAGTCTTACGGTTGTTGGAACAAATAGAAGCTTTCTGACGGCGAATGCTTACACGCTTAGCTACGGGCGAAATCTCAACGATGAAGATGTCGATCTTGCGCGAAGCGTGCTCGTTATCGGGAAAATGATCGAGAAACGTTTATTTCCGCACGAATCGCCCATCGGCAAAGTCATCCGAATGAGCGGACATACCTACACTGTCATCGGCGTGCTTGTGGAAAAAGGCACCTCGTTTGGGCAAAGTCAGGACGACATTTGCCTGATGCCGATCACCAGATTTTTCGAGAATTACGGCGAGGCCAATCGCACGGTTAACATCGCAACGCAGCCATTTTCGACCGAGCTTTACAACCGGACATTGGACAAAGGGATTAGCGCGATGCGAATTGCGCGTGGCCTTGGTGCTAATCAGGAAAACGATTTCGAAATCTATACGAATGACTCACTCAAAAGTGCTTTCATTTCAGTAGCGGGCGTGGTGCGCATCGGCGCGTTCGTGGTCAGCTTTATTGCTTTGGTGGCCGCCGGCATCGGAATTATGAACATCATGCTCGTAAGCGTGACCGAGCGGACAAAAGAAATCGGCGTGCGCAAATCGATCGGCGCGCGAAGTCGCGACATCCTGCGCCAATTTCTGACCGAGGCCGTTTTTATTTCGGAAGCAGGCGGCGTGGTGGGAATTATTCTCGGCGTGATTGGCGGGGATTTGCTCGCGCTTTGGCTGAAGGTTGACTTGATTTTTCCCTTTGGGTGGGCATTTGCCGGGCTGGTCGTTTGCTCGGCGATCGGCATCGGGTTCGGCCTCTATCCGGCCTACCGGGCCGCCGCGCTCGATCCTATCGAGGCGCTGCGCTACGAATAACGAATCCCAGAGGCAACTTGCGCCTCCTTTGCGTTGACATGGCGCCCGATTTTTCCTATTCTCGTGTTTTCGAGTCGTTGCCGATGTGCCTGCTTCGCTCCCATCCTTTGCCGGGACTACACCGCAAGGTAGCATTCTTCTCCTCGAAGGATACGATGCGCTTGCAGTAGCGATCAGCTCAGCGCTGAAGAAGTTTGCCCCGCGTTACGTGACCGTTGTGGCCCGTTCGCTCGCGGAAGCTCGCGTTCTCGCGGCCAAGAGCGCGCCTAATCTGTTTATCATCGACTTTGATCCGTCCTATCCTGGCCTAACGGAATTCTTGCACGAGATGCAAGGCGCGCATGCGACTGCGAGGGTGCTGATTATCGCGGCGGGAGTTTCCCGCGAGATCGCGGCCGAACGCAGGTCGTTCGGAGCGCTGCAATTTATCGAAAAGTCATTCGAGGTGGCGGATTTCGGCGCCGCTGTGCAGGCGTTGCTCGGTCCCTGGAGAGAATCTGAATCGGCGAGCTCGCGTGGAACTCTGGGCTTCCTCAGTTTGCCCGACATTGTGCTGTTGCAGTGTGCGGGCGGAATAAGCCTCGCTGTGCAGGTAAAGGACAGCGCGGAACATTCCGGCGTGGTCCACATATTAGACGGCGAGATTTCTCACGCGGAAACGGGCGGACGCAGCGGTGTAGATGCCTTGGGGGAGATGTTCACCTGGTCTGAAGCGCGAATGAGCGAAGCAGAGAGGCCCGCCTCTGCGCCGCGTACCATTCACGGACCCTGGGCAGTGGTGTTCCTTGAAGCTTGGCGGCGGGCCGGGCTAAGCAAGCCACCGGGCATCTTGCCGTCAGAAGAAGCGCGCCCGAAAACGGGCAAGAAAATCGTCGTAATCGATGATACCGAGATGCTGCTCATTTTTGTGGAAGATGTGCTCGCAACCGCCGACCCGAATCTACAAATTACAACGGCACTCGATGGCGTGAGCGGGATAAAAGAAATCGAGCGCGTCATCCCTGACCTCGTTCTTCTTGATTATAGTCTGCCCGATTTGAATGGCGACGAGATCTGTCGTCGACTTTTGCAGGAGGAACGCACCGCGCGCGTTCCGGTTTTGATGATGTCGGGGCACGTTCCGGAAATGGCCGCGGCCGCGGCGCGTCTTGAGAATGTGGTAACAACGATTGCAAAGCCGTTTTTGTCGGACGCGCTTGTCGATCTTGTGCAGCGAACATTGGCGGCCGGTCCGCGGCTGGCGCCATCATCTCGGGCTACCGTTGCGCCAGTTGCGCCGGCCCCCGCCGCGGCGGTTGCGGCGCTCAAACCGTCCCGCGAACCGAAACGGCCCGAGGATGGCGAGAACACTTCCGAGTCGATTCCGGCAATCGTTTCTGCGCCGTCCACGCAACTAGCCGAATCGGTAACGGCGGCGCCCAAGGTTCAGACCGTTTCTCCGCCTCTCGTATCGGGCCGTCAAAACGACGTTGTCCTCGGTCTTTTCTTGGAGGTCGTATCGATGCAATTCACGCCGCAACTCCGGATGGGCGCCGTCCGTGCCAAGCCCTCTTCTTTTACTGTCTCACTTCATATGCCGTCTGCGGCGCTGCGCGAGACGTTTCCGCTAAAAACCGGTTTTCAACTCGGCCAAACGGAGCTCGATACCAATGGCCGCATCACAACCCTTCGTCTCAGTCCAACTCTAAAGCCTTTCCAACCGGCGCTAACGCGAAATGCATTTGAGATCGGCGATGTGGCCGTCATCCCCGCTCAAGCGCGCGAGCGGGTAGAACTCATTCCAGCGGCCGCCGCCGCGATGACGATGCAACTTCTGGCCCAGCTCGAGCTCGTGGGCGTTCAACTATCACCGACCTTTCAAGTTGCTCAGCTAATCTTAAAATGGCGCAGCGACGCTGTGCGCGTCACATTCAGTTCCAACGGCATCGCCGACGAAAAAAGCGGAGCGGCTTTTGAGACCGCTGCGATTCGACTCGATAATTCCGCGCGCATCGCCGAGTTGCTTCTCAATCCGATCCGATAACGCGGGCGCGCTTTTCCTCGTCGATCTTTCCGCCTAACGATTGCGCTCTAGTCCAAACCGAGCGCTTTGAAAGTCGCATCGATATGTTGGAAGTGAACATCGAGTGAGCACAACCGGTCGATTTCTGCCGCTGAAAGCCGCGATGCTATCTCCGGTTCACGTTTTGCATTTTCGGCAAATGTCCCCTCGCTCTTCCACGTCTTCATCGCGGCGCGTTGCACCGCTTCGTAAGCGCTCTTCCGCTCCGCGCCCGCGCGCGTGAGCGCGAGCAGGATCGACTGGCTGAAATAAAGGCCTTTCGTCATCGCGAGATTTTGCTGCATTCGTTCTGGATAATCCAGCAGCGTGCACGAATCCGGCAGGATAATTCTCTCCGCGCTCGAATGACTAATATCGCGCTCGTGCCACAGCGCGACATTCTCCAGTGCCGCAACCGCGTTTCCCCGGATGACGCGTGCCAAACCACTCAGCCGCTCGCTCGTGATCGGATTTCGTTTATGCGGCATGGCGGAACTGCCTTTCTGCCCTTCAGCGAAAAATTCTTCCACTTCGAGAACTTCCGTGCGTTGAAGATGACGAAACTCGGTTGCCCAGCGATCGATGCTTGATGCGATTAGCGCAAGCGTTGCCAGGAATTCCGCGTGTCGATCCCGCTGCACGATTTGCGTGGAGACTGTGGCCGGCTTCAATCCAAGTTTCTCGCAGACCGCGCGTTCAACTTTTGGATCGACATATGCATGTGTGCCGACTGCGCCACTGAGTTTGCCGACGCGAACGCGCTCGAGCGTTTGCATCAACCGCTCCAGGGCGCGACCAAACTCATCGAACATCAGCGCGAGTTTCAAGCCAAATGTGATTGGCTCGGCATGAATGCCGTGGCTCCGTCCGATCATCGGCGTCATCTTAAATCGACGCGCATGAGCGGCGATGGCCGCGCGCAGCGATTTTAAATCATTCGCCAGGAGCGCGCCCGCTTCGCTGAGTTGGACGGCCAATGTCGTGTCGAGAACGTCCGACGAAGTCAGCCCCTGATGAATCCAGCGCGCGGCCGGCCCAACAGAATCGGCGACGTTTTCGAGAAAGGCGATGACATCGTGGTTAGTGCGCTTCTCGATCTCCGCAATTTCTGGAATGGAGAAACGCGCCCGCTTTCGAATTTCCGCCGCGTCCTTTTTTGGAATCTGACCGAGCTCGGCCATCGCCTCGCCGGCAAGCAGTTCGATTTCCAGCCAGATTTGGAATTTGTGCTCGTCCGACCAAATGTGGCGCATCTCCGGCCGGGAATAACGATCGATCACGCGCCAAGATAAAAGCGCTCCGCAAACGCGGAAAGTGTTTTGTGCGGCAAAAAAAATCGCTCCGGCGAAAATCACCGGAGCGACTTCGAAAGTCGATTATCGAGCTTAGTGTTTAGCAAACCCGGGCGCGGATAAACCGGCCGTTGTTTTGGACGCGCACCCGGCCACTGGCGAAAAGGTCAGCCACCGTCGCCACAGTTTCCTTCGTGTTTTTCGTGCACGAACTCACCGCCAGGATAAGATCGCCGAGGGAAAGTTTGGGGCGCTGCTTAAGGATCAAAGTGTTCTTCTTCATTTGAATTCCGAGTCGTTAGACAGCAACTGCGATGCCATCGTTCGATGTGAATAATCCACGATGGCGTGGGAGCGGAGTTGTTACCGGTTTATCAACCGTCTAAGTGCCGAGGCTGTGACACTTGTGTTAAATTTATGAACACTCTCAGCGTCAGCCAGAGCCCCGTTTCATGAGCCGCAACGCCAAGATATAGAGAACCGCAAAAGCTACGACCACTAGCAGTATCCATCGTGATTGTCCGCGGATGAAGTGAACCAGCGCCTCTGGATTGCTGAGAAGTTCCGGTTCCGCCCGATAGGCTCGTTCGCCCAGGTAAGCCAGAATGCAACAGGCGACTGCTGAGCCAATAACGGTGACACAACTGAAGACCGTGAAGTTCATCCGCACAATCCCTGCTGGGATTGAGATCAGATGCCGCACGATCGGCAAAATTCTGGCAAAAAAAATTCCGCCAGCTTCATAGCGAGCGAGCCAATCCTCCACCTCTTCCAATTTCTTCGGCGTCAACAAAACAAGGCGACCAAATCGTAGGACTAGCGGTCGTCCCAGCCATAGCGAGATCCAATACATTGCCGCTGCCCCAAGATATGCCCCGAGGGTTCCGGCCAAAATAACACCGGCAAAGTTGAGTTTGCCTTGCGCTGCGAGAAACGCCGCCGGCGGAATGACCACTTCAGCCGGCACCGGCAAGGGCGAGCTGCTCATCGCCATAAGCACGATAATGCCAACGTACCCTCCAGTGAGGACCCAACCAAACCAGAGCTCAAGAAGATGATGCACGTTACGATTTCGGATTTCGGATTTTCGATTTCGGATTTAGCCTGAGCATGAATTGAAACTCGCCGCTTAGTTCGATCCGAAATCGAAAATCCGCAATCCCAAATTCCCATGTCCATCTACCGGCGCGTTCTCCGTTATTACCGGCCGTTTCTGCCTCAGACGATTTTTGGATTGCTGCTCACGGTCGCCGGTATCGGATTGAATCTGCTCAAGCCGTGGCCCTTCAAGATCATTGTGGATGATTTTCTGCGAGTGAATTCGACGGCGCGCAGTGATGGGCGCACCTGGATCCCCCTGCTCTGTCTTGCGCTAGTCGCGATTCAGCTTCTCTGGGGAATCATCAATTGGATTACAAATTACCTGTTCGTGAAAATCGGTCTGCAAGCGCTGCTTAAGCTGCGCACGGATCTCTACTCCTACCTGCAATCACTCTCGCTTAAATATCACGATGCGCGCCGTTCGAGCGATTCCAGTTTCCGCGTCGCCTATGATTCGCAATCGATCCAGACGATCTACAACAAAGGGTTCACCAACATTTTTGGATCGACCATCACACTTGCCGGCACGTTCGTGATCATGGTGCGGCTGGATTGGCAGCTCACGCTCCTGTCGCTTGCGATTGTTCCGCTGATTGTCGCCGCGATTTATTTCTTCGCGCACCGGATTCGCCGCGAATCGACATTCATTCAGGAACAGGAGAGCGCAATGCTTGCGCAAGCGCAGGAGGGCTTGAGCTCGATCCGGATGGTGCACGCCTTTGGGCGCGAGGAATTCGAGGTTCGACAATTTCACCGGCAGGCCCGCCAAAGTTTACAAGCAAACCTGCGTCTCACTTTAACGAATGTGAATAGCGCGCTCGTCATAAGCACGCTCATGGTGATCGGGACAGCGGCGATGTATTACGTCGGGACGCTGCATGTGCTGGCGGGAACACTCACGCTCGGTTCGCTGCTCGTTTTCAGCGCGTATCTGCTCATGTTGTATCAACCGTTGGAATCGCTCACCTACACGGCGTGGGCGATGGAAGGCGCAACCGCTGGCGCGAAACGTTGCTTCGAAGTGTTGGATCGACAGGATGACGTGGTCGATTCACCGAAAGCAATCGCGATTTTATCTGCGCGCGGTTCGATTGAATTTCAAAATGTCTCCTTCGCTTATGCGCAAGATCGAGATGTCCTGCACAACCTCGATCTGACGATTTCGCCCAATCAGATCGTTGCCCTTGTCGGTGGAACGGGTGCGGGCAAGAGCACGCTCCTGAGTTTAGTCCCGCGATTCTACGATCCGACATCCGGCTCAGTCACGCTCGACGGTTGCGACTTGCGCGAGATCACAAAAAAATCTTTGCGCGCACAAATCGCGATCGTCTTACAAGACACCCTGCTTTTCTCGACCAGCGTGCGCGAAAACATCGCCTACGGCCGGCCGGATGCGACCGAAGAAGAGATTGTCGATGCCGCGCGGCGCGCGCAGGCCGATGAGTTCATTCGCCAAATGCCGAACGGCTACCAAAGTGCAGTGGGCGAGCGTGGTGGACATCTTAGCGTTGGTCAGCGGCAACGCCTCGGCATCGCGCGCGCGTTTTTGAAGAATGCGCCGGTCCTGCTTCTCGATGAGCCGACCTCGGCGCTCGATCCGACGACAGAATCGGCGATCATGGAAACGATCAAGGAACTGATGCGTGGGCGTACGACGTTGATCGCGACGCATCGGCTCGCCACGGTTCACGATGTCGATCAAATCATCGTGCTCAAACATGGCCATATCGTCGAGCAAGGCCGTGGTTCGGAGCTCGTCGCGCGCGGCGGCGTTTACGCGAAACTTTACGCCTCTGGCCATTACCCATCATGAGCAACGTCAAGGCGGATCGACATGTGAAAGGTGATTGGTGGCCGCATCCAATCCCGCCAAACGTAAAATTTGGCGAAGGATTTTATTGCGAGAGCGCGCAAATTTTTCGGCATCTGCGCAGCACGAAACGGCGCGCGGTGGTCATCGGCGATCATGTTTCTTGTTACGCCGGCTGCTCGTTTTCTGTCGGAGAGAACGGCCAGTGCACGATCGGCGATTTTACTTTGCTCAATGGCGCGCTCATCATGGCCGAAGATAAGATCGATGGCCGAAGATAAGATCG
>QHQE01000030.1 GCA_003219265.1 Verrucomicrobiota bacterium | reverse complement strand
CGCTCCGCTGCCAGGTAGCGCAGCTTTCGGTCACCCAGCGTAAATATTCCGGCAGCCCGTTGTCGATCTTGTAGGAGATGATCTCCGGCACGTCGTAAGGATGAAGCGCGCGCAACTTCTTTTCAAATTCGCGATAACGTTGCGCGCCGAGTTTGAAAATAGCGAGCACTTCATCGGCTGATTCCACTTTGCCCTGCCAGCGATAGATCGAACGCATTTGCGGCAGAACGTTGCCGCAGGCGGCCAGCCGAAGATCGACAATCTCTCTTACGATCTTGACTGCGACCTCTGCGTCCGGGAAAGTGCAGAACGCGATGAGAACTTTCATTCGTTAGGCTGGAACAGCCGCTTCGCGTCGGCAGATCCAGCCACCGCCGATGACGACGTCGCCGTCGTAAATCACCGCCGCTTGTCCGGGCGTGACCGCGCGCTGTGGTTCGTGCAAACGAATGTGCGCGCGATTGTGCTCCAACGAAGCGACCGCCGCTTTTGTGCCGGGATGGCTGTAGCGAATCTTAACCGTAACGTCGACATCTTCATTCGCAGCCGCTGGGTCGATCCAATTTACACGATCAATTTCGAATTCATCACAAACCAAATCGTCCGCATCTCCCACGATCACGCGATTTGTCTCGGGATCGAGATCAACCACGTAACGCGGCCGAGCCGAGCCGCCCGGCAATCCTTTGCGCTGACCGATTGTGAAAAGCTCGATGCCTTCGTGTTCGCCTACGAAATTTCCATCGACATCGTAAATCTCGCCGCGATGAAATTCATTCTCGCCCAGGTGCGAACGGAGGAATGCCTTGTAATCATTTCCCGGCACGAAGCAAATTTCCTGACTGTCGATCTTGTCCGCGACTTTCAAGGCTAACGAGCGCGCGATCTCGCGGATTTGCGGCTTCGACATAGTGCCGAGGGGAGTGAGCGCGCGGCGCAACTGCGGCTGCCGCAAACTGAACAGGAAATACGACTGATCTTTGCGAGGATCGACACCCTTGCGCAGAACAGCGCGATCGGGATGATGCTCGATGATCGCGTAATGCCCGGTCGCGATGTAATCGCAGCCGAGGGCTTGTGCTTTGCTCCAGAGATTGCCGAACTTGAGTTTTTCGTTGCACATCACGCATGGGTTCGGCGTCCGCCCGGCTTGGTATTCGCTCGAGAAATAATCGATCACCAGCCGTTCGAACTGATCGGCTTCATCGACCACATAATGGGGAATGCCTAACGAATGCGCGACCGAGCGTGCATCCGCCACCGCTTGCGGGCCGCAGCACTTGTCCTCCGCGCGCGAGATGCAATCCTGCGGCCAGACTTTCATCGTCACGCCGATGACGTCGTAACCTCGCTCGCGCAACAAATATCCGGCGACGCTGGAGTCCACGCCTCCACTCATTCCCAGAAGAACGCGTTGCTTGTTGATGCTCATTGAACTGGAGAATTTCGATGAATCGCTAACTCAGTCAACGCTTCTGCTGTAGCGGCGCTCTGTGAGCGTCGCATTATTCGTCCGACGGTCATAGACCGCCGCTACAATTTCACTGCCACGCTTATAAATTTGCTGTCGCGCAAGGTGAATCGCCACGGATGATGCGCCGAGCGGCTGATGCCGATCCGCGGATCGGCCACGACATCGATAATCGCATTTGGGTCGCGCATGAAGCAATGGCGCCGCTCCGCGCATAAATCCATTTCGTGATGTCGAGCCGTGATGTCGAGCGCCTGCGTCAATTTCCCCGGCCCGGAGCAAAGACGTTTCTCATCCTCAACGCCGCGCCTTTTTTTCATTAGCTCGATGCCACGCACCGGCTCCACCGCACGAATCAAAACGAAACCGTTCTCTTTCCCTTTCACCAGGACGTTCAACATCCAGTGTGCGCCATAACTGAAGTAAACATAAGCCGCGCCTGCTTCGTTTCGCTCAATAAAACTACGCGCGCTGGGGCGGGAAAATGTATGGGAGGCTTCGTCGTTCTCCGCGAAATATGCTTCTGTCTCTACCACGGTTCCTGCGCATTTTCCCCAAATGAGCTTCGCGTCAATGAGTTCGCGCGCGCACGTGAGTGGGTCGCGCCGGAAGAATGTACGGCGAATGAGTTGTTCTTTCATGGCGCGTTCACACCTTCCCGCCAACGGGGACCGCGTCAGACGACTCCGTCAAAAGCCTTGTCCTGGGTAATTAACCTGCAACGTTACGTCGCACGCGACCGGTTTGCCGTCACGAAACGCGGGAATAAACTTGGCTTTGCTAAAATCGGCCAGAGCGGCGTCTGCAAAACCGCTGAAAGGCGGCTTCTCGGAGTGGACCTTCATCTCCTGAAGATTGCCGGTCGCGTCAATCTTTAGCTCAAGCTCGACAACGCCATCCAGCGGAACCGGCGCATCCTCCTGCGAAGGATAATGGAATCCCCTAAACTTTGACTCCGGCCCGAAAAAAGGCTGCGGCCCAATAAAGTCGTGCCCCTGTTTTATCTCCTCGGCTTCCTGATTAGAGAAAATGCGCAGTCGCGGTCTTCCATCGACGACCGCGAAAGTGAGCGTGGCGTAATAGATCGCGTCCACGGGCCGATGATTATAAACAGCCGGAATAAATCTTGGGTCGGACCCTTGCGAGAGCCTCTTCTGAAGTTCTTGTCTGAGTAAATCTGAGTCCGGCGTGCCGCGATACACGCCGCTCCATTCCACCTCGCCGTTTTTCTTCACCGAGCAGATGAACATGAGGAGCGCATCCTTTTGCCCTTTCTTCATCAGCTCCTGCGTGTCGATGCGATTGATCAATGAACTTGGCCCCTTGCCGAGCAAAATCGGCCGATACATCGGCAATTCAGCCGTCTGCACGGAAGGAACCTCAGTCGTCTGCGACCGGGCAAGATCGACGACCCACAACAAGATGAGCAGCGAGAGTTCGAGTGCGCGCACGGCCAATACGCAAGCGGAGCGCACCGTTTTTTCAAGCGCAATCTCGCTAGATTTACGCGGCAACCGCCAACTGGGGCGCGCCAGCGATTTTATCTACCAGCTTGTGACGCTGGAAGTAATCGATGAGTGCGTCGCGCGTCTGCAGCGGATGCAACGTGCAATTTGCTTCGGGTCGCTCAAGCAGCGCCCGCAACTTCATAAATCGATGACCGCCGCTGCGTGAATCGAAGGTATTGAAAGCGACCGAATATTTTCGCGCGCGATCGAGCGGGCGACCGTTAGCCAGCGTCATCGATGTGATCCGGCGCTCACCCCCGCGGCCTTCTGTTTTCATTTCGAATCCAAGCAAATTGCGCCCTTCGTGGCTGGCATACACTTCCTCCATGATCATTTTTATTTCATCGGACGAAAGCTCTGCGGTGACCAAATAGTTTTCGTATGGAATGATGTTCCAAATGTCCCGCACGGTTTTCGGACCAGCCGCGACATCGGTTTCCTCATCGAACACACCATGCATAGCGCCATCCACCGGCACGCCGCTGCCTCGCAGCGATTCCAGAATCGAAGCGCCGATCAGTTTTTCGACATCGCTGGGATGCGCGGGCTGACTCCGTGCGCGCAACGTTTCGGCCAATTCACCGATCGGCTGCGCCAGCGCCGCCTCTGATTCGGCCAACTGTGATTTGGCCCTTGAAATAACCACATCATCGAAATGAAAACGGTTGTTCATCAACTCGCAATGCGCGTCTCGATGCAGCAGTCTTTTTGAATTGCGGTCGAAGACAAGATCAACACGACCGGCGTGAATGCCGAAATGGTCCGCTTGCGTCAAAAGAACGCCGTTCGTCATGCGACTGGGAATCGCCTGATGGGTGTGACCGGCTATGAACACAGCGGTCTCCGGGAATTCCGAAGTCAACGCCATCACATTGTTCGCAAAATCATCGCCGCCCGTGCGCGCCTTTAGCCCCATGTGACCTGTGAGCACGATCGCATTGGCTCCTTCGTTTTTTGCTTTCGCGATGGCGCGGCGAACCGGCTCAACCGGATATTGAAAATCGATCCCGCGGACAAATTCCGGTCGAAACCAAAACGGCATGCCCGGCGTCGCGACTCCACCAATCGCGATCTTGATTCCCGCCACCTCCTTCATGATATAGGGCTGAATTTTCGCGAAAGGATTCTTCGCATCCGAAATTTCGCCAGCCCGTCTTCCTTCCACCAATATATTCGCGGCCAGCACCGGCATTGTCGATCTTTCCACTGCGCGCAAAAACGGTTCGATGCCCCAATCGAACTCGTGGTTGCCAACGATCCAGGCGTCGTATTTCAAATGATTGAACAAGTCGATCATCAACTCGCCCTTGCTGCGCAAAGCGACATCGGTGCCTTGATAAACATCGCCCACGTCGATCAAGATCGAGTTTGGATTTTGCCGGCGCCAATGCCGGATTTGCGCCGCGCAACGCGCCAGGCCGCCGAGGTCCGGGTTCCCGTTGTAGTCGAACGTCGGCAGAATGTGCCCGTGCAGGTCAGTCGTGTGCAAAATTGAGATGGTGACCGCGTCGGCACTGAGCGGCTCAACCGCACGCGCGAACCTCGGAAAACCGGTCAGCAGCCCTGCTGCGGCAGCCGCTTTCAAAAACCCGCGTCTGCTCCAACCGCTCACAAGCTCGATCTTATTTTCCCGACAACGCGATGGAAGATCAATTTCCTCACGATTAACAAATACGATTCTTAATCGATAATTCT
>QHQE01000029.1 GCA_003219265.1 Verrucomicrobiota bacterium | reverse complement strand
AGCGCGAAGTAGCCTTTGACTGATGCATTGATTTCGCTCGGCCCGCCGTAATAAATATTCCAGCCTCCGTCCGGCAACTGCCGCTTCAAAATGTGACGCACGCAACGTTCCTGCAGCGTCGCATCCACTTCGCTCAGCCAATGCATGAAGAGCACGAAGTCCGAGCAAAGTGTGCTATCTACGATGAGCTCGCCGCACCAATGGCCGTCAGGTCGCTGCTGTCGCAAAAGATTTTCCTGCGCGAGAGAGATCGCCCGCGAAATCTCCTCGTCTGCCGCGGAATAAACTTCCACGACGTCTGGAATTGCGCTGCGCAGCGCGATCACCTTGGTAGATGATTTCACGATGTGGACCTTGTAACTGTCGAGCCTATGATTCGTCGATATTAAGATGCTTGCGCGGCCAACTCCGCGCGTTTGCCTGTTGCGTGCCCGTTTCCGCAACTGACGCCGTTGAACACGAGAGTTTCGCTCCCGTTTCCGGTCGGTTTCGGTTTCGCCCCGAAATTGAATTTGATGTTTTTCCACGTGTCGCCCCGCTGCGCTTGCAGCCCAAGCGTGGCGGTCGGCTCATAGCCGCAATGCACCATGCAATTTTCGCAGCGGCTGTCGCGTGCGACGCCATTGACGACGCCGTAGTTATCCCACTGCACTTTCTCCAGCAATTCCGCGTAGCTCGAGTAATGCCCGTCGGTCATGAGGTAGCAGGGCCCTTTCCAGCCGCGAATGTTACGCGTCGGGATCGCCCAGGCTGAACAGGTTAAGTCACGCTTGCCAGCCAGAAATTCAAAATAAATCGGCGTCCCAAAAAACGTGTAGCGGTTCATCCATTCTTCGATCTTTTGGAACTTCTCGATCGTCATCGCGCGCGTCAGGAAAAAATTTGCCGGCTGCAGATTGAGCCGCTTGATCATGTCCTTCTTGGCGGCGTCATAATCATATCCCGGCGTGATGGTGTGGCCGTCCACGCCGAGATCGGAAAGATAATCGAACATTTGTTCGATCTCTTGCATGTCGGTTTCCTTGTAAACCGTCGTGTTCGTCGCGATCTGGTAACCAAGCAGCTTCGCCATTTTCATGGCCAGAACGCATTCCTTGAAAACGCCTTCACGCTCAACAATGAGATCGTGCGTCCGCTCCAGCCCATCGAGATGCACGTTCCAATACATCCAGCGGCTCGGCCCGATGGTCGGCTTGGCCGGATCTTTCGGCCCCTTTCGAATCTCCGCCGCGTCTTTCTCGCTGAGCAAGCCCGCCCCAAGTAATGCCACGATTTTTTCTTCGCAAAAATTCGGCTGGAACGACAATCGCGACGCGAGCCACTCGCGCATTTTCTTGCGCATGAACATGGCGTTGGTGCAGACGTAAACGATCCGCGCTTGCTCGAGCAACCCTTTCACGAGCGCTTCGATATGCGGATAGATGAGGGGTTCGCCGCCGCAGATCGAGATCATGGGCGCGTTGCACTCCTCCGCCGCCGCCAGGCAATCCTCCAGGCTCATCATATCCTTGAGAGAGGTGGAATATTCACGAATCCGGCCACAACCGGTGCAAGTGAGATTGCAGGTATGCAACGGCTCGAGCTGAAGGACGGTGGCGAATTTCTTTCTCCCACGCAGCTTCTGCGCGATCATGTAGGCCGCTATCTTCGTCGTTAGGGCGAAGGGAAATCTCATAAGAGCCGGATAGTAACGAGGGTCGCCCGAGTGTCAATAGACCGACGCCGAATGCAAATTGAACCCGACCGGCCGACAAAGCGAGCAAATCGTGCGCGACACAAGGCGAATCCTGCGGTTAAATAGTTGACAACCAAGAGCATTTCAGGAGAGGAACCAAATAAAAACATGAAACAATTATTGGCATTATTAGCTTTAGGCCTCGCTGCAACCTTCATAGGCTGCACGACGGAGGAGCCACAGCAAATCACGGTCGCAAATACTCATTATCCTAATTCGCGGTATTCGACCTCTGCGGAGGTAACCGGGCCCACAAACACGCCCTACGCGACTTGGACCACAGCGCAATTGCAGAAGCGACGTTTCGATCTCTACGCAATGGTCCCGTTGGCACGGACACGCAATGAGGTGCCCGCGTACATCTATCATGGCGTACCACTCCGTCAGCAGGACGAAATCAGAGCGATCGAGGCTGAGCTGAATCGGCGCTATCAGGCCGGCGATAGAGCTGCGAGAATCGAGTCTTTCTGGCCCGAATCCCGCCGGCACATTGCCAGCGGCGCACGTTTCGAAACTTTATAAGGTAACGTCCAACTTCGAGCGGCGTCGAAGCGATACGAAGCGACGATGCAGTCGGAGCGCAAAGCTTTTACTGAGGATTCGCGCTGTCTGCGCGGATCAGCAGCTGTGCGCCTGGGCTTTGCGCCAGCTATCAAACAACCGTTCATATAGGAGAGGACAATTGAGCCTTCTCGGATTCCGCCGAGTTTAGAGGTGACACGGGGATGGAATCCCAATGGCTGTACGACCTACACACCGCGCCAACCGCGCCGGATCAGGCTGATGGCGATGGCTGCGAGAAGGAGGGCAATCAATTTGGAAACGCCGCGCAAGCCTTGCTTGCCGATCCAGCGCGTGAAACGATCCGCGTTGCACAACGCGATGGCGACAAGCGCGAGATTCATCAAGAGCGAGACGATTGTGAACACGAGGCCGACGCTATCGATCAAAATGAGCAGTGCCGTCAGCAACGCTGGGCCGGCGATGAGCGGCATGCCGAGCGGAACAACGCCGAATTCATCACCGCCGCCGCGATCCTGCGGTCCGATCCCGACCAGCTCGCGAACGGCCAGGACGAGCAAAATCAGTCCGCCGGCCACTTGAAAATCCGCGACCGTGATCCCAAGTGCCGCAAAAATTATTTTGCCAAGAAAAATAAAAACGACCGTGACGCAAAGCGCGGTGAAAATTCCGAGAAACGCCTGACGTTGTCGATGTTCGTGCGAAGCGGTCGTGCCAAGCCCCATAAAAATCGCGACCAGCCCGATCGGATCGATCGCGACGAAGATCGGAATAAACGCGAGGAGGAATTTTTCGATCACGGGATTATCGGGCGCGTTTTCGCTTTACCGGCCAATTCTTCTACACAATCATCGTTGTTTTGATCAACCAAACCTTTCCGCATGAAAACCTTGTACCTGTCGGTCTTTCTTTTTGCCCTCACGATTAATCTCTGCGGCGCCGAACTAAAAACCGTGGATGATTTTCGCGCGGCTGCTGCCAAAGCAAATGCCATTCTGACGATTCCCGATTGGGAGCAAGCGCCCGAAGCGGTCGATGCCGCGATGAAGGATGCAATCGCGACGGCGAATAAGGCGCTCGATCAGATCGGCGTGCAGGACCTGAGCAAAGCCACATTCAAAAGCACAATCGTCGCGCTCGATGATCTTACGTATCAGGCCGGGAACGCAGCGAACAGGGCCACGATCATTAAGGAAACGAACACCAACGAGAAAATGCGCACCGCCGCGGAAAACGCGGTGAAAGTTTTTCAGGAGTGGGTGGTCGGCATCGATTATCGCGAAGATGTTTACAAAGCACTCAAAGCCCTCGCCGACACAAATCCAAAACTTTCCGGCGAGGACGCGAAGTTGTTGCTCGAAACGATGCGCGATTATCGCCGCGCAGGATTGGAGTTGCCGCCCGACAAGCGCAAGGAAGTCGAGCAACTGCGCAAAGAATTGTCGAAGTTAGGCACCGATTTCGACACTAACATCGTGAACGCGCAAGCGCCGGTCGTTTTCACCAAAGCCGAATTGGATGGCGCGCCGGAAAGTTTTTTCGCCTCGCCCGGAATCAAGACTGGCGACGACGCCTATACCGTAAAAGCAAACGTTACGTGGCAATTCATCACCGTGGAAGAGAACGCCAAAAGCGAAGCGACGCGCAGGAAGCTTTACGTTATTCACGACAGTTTGGCAAGGGACACGAACGTTTCGGTTCTCAATCAAATGCTCGCGCTGCGCAACAAGATCGCGCTGCTCCTCGGCTACAAGTCGTGGGACGATTTCCAGACCGAAATCAAGATGGCGAAGAGCGGCACGGGTGCCAAATCTTACATCGACCGTCTCATCTCGGGCATTCAACCGAAGTTCGATGCGGAAGTTTCCGCCATGCAAAAAATGAAAGCTGCCGACACAAATGACCCGAACACGAAGATCGACGTTTGGGATTGGCGCTACTACGACAACCAGCTCAAGAAACAAAAATACGCCGTCGATAAGGAAGCGCTGCGTAATTACTTCCCGTTCCAAAAGGTGCTCGATGGAATGTTCGCCATTTATCAGAGCATCTTCGGCTTGAAGTTTGAAAAGATCGCCGTGCCTTACAAATGGATCGACGATCTCCAGCTTTATCTCGTGACCGATTCCGCCACCGGCGAGCCGCTCGGCATGTTTTACCTCGACATGTTTCCGCGCGAAGGAAAATTCAATCACTTCGCGGAATTTGAAATCATCGGGGGCAAACTGTTTTCCGATGGGAAATACCAGCGGCCTACCGTCGCTTTGCTTTGTAATTTTCCGCCGCCGAGCGCGGACAAACCGTCATTAATGACGCACTCCGACGTGGAAACGCTCTTCCACGAGTTCGGACACGCGCTGCATTCGATCACGACACGGGCCAAGTACGGTCGTTTTGCCGGAACTCATGTGCCGGGCGATTTCGTCGAAGCGCCCTCGCAAATGTTGCAGAACTGGGTTTGGGACAAAAAAGTGCTCGATGCTTTCGCGGCTGATTACCGCGATCCGTCGAAAAAGATTCCGGCCGAAATCATCAAGAGAATGAACGAGGCGAAGCTCGCGACGGCGGGCGTGTTTTACCGGCGGCAGTTTGCGTTCGCGTCGCTCGATCTCGCGCTCCACAATTCCCATCCTGAGAATGAGCCTTATGATTGCGTGGCGATTTCCAATCCGATTCTCGAGAAAGTTTTTCTGGCGATCGATCCGAGCACGACTTTCGTTTCCTATTTCGGCCACTTGAACGGCTACGATGCCGGTTATTACGGCTACGCGTGGGCGGACGCGATCGCCGCCGACATGGCGACCGTTTTCGAGAAAGCGAAGAGCGGTTACCTCGATCGCCAAGCGGGCCTGAAGCTCCGTCGCGAGATCTACGAACAAGGCGATTCTCGTGACGTCGCTCTTTCCATCGAGAAATTTCTCGGCCGCAAGCAATCAATCCAGCCGTTCCTGAAGAAACTGGGCATCGGAGCACAAGAGAAAAAGGGAATGCCCGCCGACCCGTCTCAGTGAATATATTCATCTCGAATGGGCTGTAGCGGCGGTCTCTGACCGTCAGGAATTTGCGACGCTCAGAGAGCGCCGCTACAGAACAGATAATGAAAGCAACGCTACTTTTGGTCGCGATTTTCCCCGCATGTACGTTGTCGATCTTCGCCGCCGATCAACCGGAGCTGAAGCTGAAACCCGCGCTGGACGCGATCACGCCCGACGGTCTGCTCGCTCACATCAAAGTTCTCGCCTCCGATGAATTCGAAGGCCGCGCGCCGGGAACAAAAGGCGAGGAGCTTTCGGTGAAATACATTTCCGATCAGTTCAAAGCGATCGGCCTAAACCCGGGGAATCCAGACGGCAGCTACACGCAGGAAGTTCCGCTCACGGGGATCAAAAGCGTTCCGAAGATGTCGTTCACACTTGGCAGCAACACGACAGAACTAAAATATCCGGATGACTACGTTGCCTCGTCGGCACGATTGCAGAACGAAATCAAAATCGACAATTCCGACGTCGTGTTTGTCGGTTACGGAATCGTCGCACCGGAGTACGGTTGGGACGATTACAAAGATGTCGATGTCCGGGGCAAGACGATCCTGATGTTGATCAACGATCCGCCGATTCCCGATCCAAAAGATCCATCGAAGCTCGACGAGAAAATGTTCAAAGGAAAGGCGATGACGTATTACGGTCGCTGGACATACAAATACGAAATCGCCGCGCAGAAGGGCGCAGCCGCGGCGGTCATCATTCACGAAACGGAACCGGCCGCGTATCCGTACTCAGTGGTAAAATCGAGCTGGGGCAAGGAAAATTTCGAGCTCGATGCGCCGGACAAAAACAAGGACGCGGTGCAAGCGCGCTCGTGGATCACACTCGATGTGGCGAAGAAATTGCTGGCCGATTGCGGCCAGGATTTCGATGCGCTCAAGAAATCGGCGATTTCGAAGGATTTTCGACCGGTTGCGCTGAATGCGAAGGCGAAGATCGAGATCAAGCAAACGTTGCGCTCGTTCAAGTCGCACAATGTCATCGGAAAGCTCGAAGGAAGCGATCCGAAATTAAAAGACGAATACATCATTTACACCGCGCACTGGGACCATCTCGGCCGGCACCCGGAATTGCCGGGCGACCAAATTTTCAACGGCGCGGTGGACAACGCTTCGGGAGCCGCAGCAGTAATCGAATTGGCACGGGCGTTTTCGAAATTAAATCCGCCGCCAAGACGCTCGGTCTTATTCACGTGCACTACAGCGGAGGAAGCTGGATTGCTCGGCGCAAAATTTTACGTGGAGCATCCGCTTTACCCGCTGGAGAAAACGCTGGCCGATCTCAACATCGACAGCATGAACGTCTGGGGAAGAGCGCGGGACATTGAAGATGTTAGCTTCGGTATGTCCACGCTGGACGACATGCTTGCCGATGCAGCGAAGCGACAAGGCCGCACCGCGATCCCAAACAGCCGACCCGAAAAAGGCAACATTTATCGCGCGGATAGCTTCGAGTTTTCGAAAGTCGGTTTGCCGTCGCTTTACATTGGCAAAGGCGAGCATTTGCTCTCCCGGCCAGAGAACGCGCCGTTACGCTCAGATGAATTCGACCTGCACGATTACCATCAGGTCACAGACGAAGTGAAACCCGATTGGAGGCCTACATTGAAGAGAGCGATGCGGTCGGCCGGGAACGTTATCTTAAAAGCGGAGGCGGCAGACGACTGCTGGGATCCCAGCTGCGCAATTACTTCGCTAAGCACCCTCTTCGAGCCGCGTGAGGCGAAGCCGCGTATTAAGTGACGAAGCCTTTTACGCGGAAAACCAGGTGTCGAATTCAACCCGAAGGGCGATGCGATGGTGAAAACGCAGTGATGGTTACGCAAAGAGTTTCCGTTCAGTTTGCTGCCGGCAACAACCGAGCAAAAATCAAGCGGATGCGGCAAATTTTGTAATCGGTGGCGCACGGAAAGGAGAAACTTCGGCCCTGGATCCGTTGTGCCCTTTGTCGTTAATTTAGATTGGCGCTGCTTGCGTAGTTGATAACGATTGTGTCAAGTTCGTTAACCTCGATGAAATTTCCTGTTCCGATTATCGGCCTCATTATCGGCGCGGTAATTCTGCTGTTCGGGCGCAAGTTGTTTTGGCTGTTTGTGGCGGCGGTGGGATTTGCGGCAGGCGTCGAGTTCGCGCCGCATCTGATTCACGAACCCTCGCCATTGCTAGCGCTGACGTTTGCGCTTGTGCTCGGATTTGTTGGCGCATTGCTGGCAATTTTCTTGCAGAAGATTGCCATCGCCGTCGCCGGTTTTCTTGCCGGCGGCAAACTGGCAGTCGCAATCGCGGCATCATTTTTCGTTCAATATGCACATTACGTCGGCATCACGTTTGTGATCGGTGGAATTATTGGCGCGCTGCTCCTGCTCGTCTTGTTCGATTGGGCGTTGATTATTCTCTCCTCAGTTGTCGGCGCGCATTTAATTCAGAATGCGATGGTGCTGCCGCAATCCGGATCAACAATTCTATTTGTCGGCCTCGCGGCAATCGGCGTGATCGTGCAAGCGGCGTCGATGCGGGGGAGTCGCGCAGCTTAAGACGCCTAACGAATAGAACAGTGGCGCGAGAGGGCGGCCACTACAGCAAAAGCGCCTGCGGAGTGAAAATGTCGATCCAGCAGAATGCCCGCGCATTTTTACTGACAAATAAACATCGACGTAGAAAATACAAACATGAACTCACAAACGACTGGATTACGTGTCGCGGCAATAGTTTTTGGTATCTTTGCGCTCGGTCACGGGGTGCGGCTTTACACGCACGCCAAAGTGATCGTTGCCACTTATCAGATACCGATGGGGGCAAGCTGGGTGGCGCTCATCATCGCCGGCGCACTCTGCATCTGGCTGCTGACACTCTCTTCCACCCGCGGCGGTTGAGAACGTTGCAAGATCGGTCAGATGGCCCGGCCCTCTCCATCGCGCTGGAATTGGTCACGCCAGGCCTCGATCTGATCGGATCCCATCGATCGGAACATGATGAATCTAATGGCGGAAATGGCGCCTGCCGGTGAAGATCATCGCGAGATTACGCTCGTTGGCGGCGGCAATGACTTCTTCGTCGCGAACTGAGCCGCCCGGTTGAATCGCGCACGTTGCGCCTGCATCGGCCGCGGCAATCAAGCCGTCGGGGAACGGAAAGAAAGCGTCGCTTGCGACCGCGCTTCCTCTCAGTGAAAGCCCGGCTTCCTCCGCTTTCCAAATCGCGATGCGCGATGCATCGACCCGCGACATTTGCCCGGCGCCGATGCCGAGAGTGCGATCCGCGGCCGCATAAACGATGGCGTTCGATTTTACATGCTTAACCACGCGCCAGCCGAAAAGCATCGCGTCCAATTCAGGTTTTCTTGGCTCCCTTTTTGTCACGACATTTCGCGCGATTTGGTTTTCACGGTCAGCGTCCTGCACCAGCACTCCTCCGCAAATCGAGCGGATGTCGATCTTTGGCCGGGCCTCACCGGCGGGCGAGAGCAGGCGGATGAGCCGCAGATTTTTTTTCTTCTGCAAAAGGGCGCGCGCTTCCGCTTCGAAATCGGGTGCGATGATGACCTCACTAAAAATTTCGCCGATCGATTTGGCCAGCGGTTCATCGATCGGCCGGTTGCAGATGATGATTCCACCAAACGGCGCACGTTTGTCGGTGGCGAATGCTTTCTCCCACGCCGCACGCAGATCGACATCGGAACCCACCCCGCAGGGATTCGTGTGTTTCAGAATCGCGACCGCCGGCTCCTCAAACTCGGCGATCAGATTAGTCGCCGCGCTGATGTCGAGAATGTTGTTAAACGAAAGTTCCTTGCCGTGGAGTTTTTCGAAATGTCGATCGAAGTCGCCGTAAAGCGCCGCAGTTTGATGCGGGTTTTCCCCGTAGCGCAGACGCACGGTAAGCGGCAACGAAAGCGAGAATGACGCATCGGTGGTCTGTTCCTTATTGAGAAAATTTCCGATGGCGCGGTCATAATCCGAGCTTTTGATGAAGGCTTTGATGGCGAGACGCTCGCGCAACTTCAGCGTGGTCTCACCATTGTTGTCGCGCAGGTTCTCGAGCACCAAGTCATAATCCGCTGGATCGACAACCACCGTGACAGATTCATAATTTTTCGCGGCGCTCCGAATCAACGATGGGCCGCCGATGTCGATCTTTTCGATCGCTTCCGCGAGCGTCACGTCCGGTTTCGCGATCGTCGCTTCGAACGGATAAAGGTTTACTACGACCAGATCGATCGGCTCGAACCCACGCTCGCGCGCTTCAGCTTCGTGTTTGGGATTGCCGCGTTTGTAAAGCAGGCCGCCGTGCACGCGTGGGTGCAAAGTTTTCACGCGCCCTTCGAGCACTTCGGGAAAGGCAGTGAAACTGGAAATCTCGCGCACCGGGACATTTTCTTTGCGCAGGAGATCAGCCGTTCCACCGGTGGAGATGATGTCCACGCCTTGGCGCTCGAGCGCGCGCGCGAACGAGGCGACGCCGGTTTTGTCCGAAACAGAAATGAGTGCGCGGCTGATCTTCATTTAAACGTCTAACGTTCAACGTTGAACGTTCAATTCTGAAAGAGCTGCTATCGATCGAGGACGACGTTCTTTGCCGCGGGATAAAGCACGGGGCAACAACCAATCGTCTCGCAAAATGCCTTACTGAAATGGCTGAGACTCGAATATCCGACTTCGGTCGCAGCCTCGGTGACGTTGTAGCGGCCGGTGCGCAAGAGCTCGGCGGCGCGCTCCATGCGCAAATTGCGCAGGTATTGTGGAATGGTGAGCCCGACTTCGCGCGAAAAAATGCGGCTGAGATAAAACGGACTGCAGCCAACTTCCTGGCCGAGCATTTCCAACGTAGGCGGATTGGTCAGATCGCGGGCGAGCAATTCCTTGGTGCGCTGAACGCGATCGCGCGCGACGCGTTTCTGCCGCATGCAAAAAAATTCCGGATCCTTTGGCGCAAAAAGAAAATGCGCCATAAGCTCGAGGGCCTTGCTTTGATACCAAAGAATCTGCGCCGCTTTTGCGACCGGCGGCTCGGCCAGACTTGCCACCACGTCGCGTTGCTGGATCGACATCGGACGCGCCAGCGCGACCACGCTCTCATCTTTGTCGCCAAAGACAACGCGACGAATCTCCGGCTCAAGGTCGGCTTCATTTTGCACAAACTGCTTTTGCAAATGCCCGCGGGAAAATTCGAGCGTGACGAATTGATGATGATCGTGCGCCTGGCGCGAGGCAGGCAAAGGTTCGTCCGCAATTGCGTAGTAGCCGGAATTACCCGGGAGATAATCGCTCCACGCCTGGCCTCGCGCGCCGACAGCTCCGCGGCCTTCGAGATTTAAACAAAATTCCAGGCTGCGCGGATGAAAACTACGTCCCCAGTCGAGGGCCCGCTCAGTGTGGAAATCATGCCACTCGATGCTCAAACCGAGCCGATCAAAATCGCCGTAAAGTTGCCGCCAGCCAGGCGTGACGCCGCTCCATGCGCCGTGCTCGGCGTGTGTTGCTTCACTGGAAATCATCGCGTGTAAATTACGAGCGCGGCCGCGCAGAAAGCAAGGAAGGTTTGATTTCTCGCAGCGCGCTCCGGTCCCACTTTGCGAGGGTCGAGGCTGCGTCATACGTGCTTCGGGCAAAATCCAGCAGCACATCATCCGGCGAGCCGGCGGCCCGTACCGCATCATAAGGCAAAGTGAATTCGTGCAGCTTCGGGTGATAGGACGCGGCATCAGGCCGCACTTTTGCCTGGGCAAAACCTGCCGGTTCCGGATATGCGTACGAATAAAATACCGGCATCGGCAACGGGTCGCCGCCGGCCCAAAAGCCGAGACTGCTCACCTCCTGCGAGTACGCCTCGCGCGTGACCGCATCAGGCAGATGCGGGATGCCCCCAGGATGCGGAGGTGCCGGGCGACCGGAAAAACGGGTGACTGCGAGATCGAAGCTTCCCCAGAAAAAATGAACCGGGCTGCATTTTCCGCAGAAATCCGAACGAAAATCTTTAAACACGCGATCGGCCTGGACGAGGACGCGCCAGAAGCGATTCGCGTATTCCGCATCGTACGATCGATGCTCTTCGTCGCGATCGAACGGAATCGGATTTTGGATCTCGTTAGGCACGAGGTCTATCTTGACCGGCAAATCGAGCTCGGTCAGCGCCTTCATCACCTCTTCGTAAAATTTGGCCACAGATTGCGGACGCAGCTTCAAAGCGCGGATGGCGCCGTCGCTATTCATAATACGCAGTTCGTGATCAATGAAATCAAAACGAATCTCAAAAATATTATTCCCATGTGGGATCGGCGAAGTCGTTAGGCCGCGCGAAGTCAGGTAGAGCGTGACATGCCAGGAATGGTTCGTCCACGGTGTGAGCGTGAGCCGAATTTTTCCGATGATCTGCGTCCACATGTGGAGCGTGGCGTATGTGTCCTTCCACGCCTCGAATGGCAAAGCCGGCCAGGTCCCAGAGTGCGCAGTGCGAGTTGGCATCAGTTGATAATCGCGCATATTTAGCTGCGATTAATAAAATCGACGAACGAACGCCGCACGCGCTCGAACGTGTCTCGCGCTTCGTCTTGCGCATGACGGAAACTTTCCCGGATCCGTGTTCTGACTCCGTGAAATGGCGCGTGCTCCTCATCTGGTTCCTGCTCAGCATCCCGCTCCGTTTCCACATCGCTCATTTTCGCGCCGGCAAACATTCCCTCGGTGCGCGTGACGTTTCCGCGATTGGTGCCGATGT
>QHQE01000028.1 GCA_003219265.1 Verrucomicrobiota bacterium | reverse complement strand
CGCATCGGCACGGTTATCCGGCCCGCGTCATCGTTCCCGGATATTTCGGCGAGAAACATGTCAAATGGCTCACGCGAATCGAAGTGACAGATGCAAACGCGAAAGGGTTTTACGAAACGCAAGGTTGGGGCCCGGATTTCATCGTGCCTACACGGTCGCGCATCGATGTGCCGGACCACGAATCACAATTCTCGATTAACGAATTACGGGAACCAATCGAAGTAAAAGGCGTCGCGTTCGGCGGCGATCGTGGTATCTCGCGCGTCGAGCTCAGTTTCGATGATGGTGAAACGTGGGACGACGCCGATATCTATTACACTGGAGGGGATCTCGCGTGGTCGCTCTGGAGCGCACACGGCGGCTGGATGCCTGATGAACCGGACGATTACACCATCGTCGTGCGCGCCACTGATGGTGAAGGCGACGTGCAGGAATGGGAAGAAGATCGCAGCCCGTTCTCTGGCATGACTGGCTTCCACAAAATCGTCGTCCATATCACGGCGTAAGATTGACAATCCCCAAGATGGACAATTTGCATTGGAGGGACCCGCTCCGGCGCGTCCCATTAATTTGTCGGACGGCACCGAGGCCGTCCTCCCGTTCATCTTTGACAACGTGGACACCACGCGGTCGTGCGCCCGCCAATTGTCGCGCGGCGCAAAGGTGTGCGATGGCGCGGGCAAACACCGCTGTTTTCCCAGCGCTGATGAATGAGCCAAGTTCGCGGCGGATCGGAGAAGTGTCTGCCGAGCGTTTCCAGCGATCGCCTGACGACGAATTTTGCGGCGCGGAAAATCTTGACGCGCTCGCGCGTGTTTAATTTTCCGGCTCGCTTCGAGGGCAACACTTTCGCCCGCCACAGAATTTCGTCCGCCATCCAGTTGCCGATTCCGGGGAAACCGCGCTGCATGAGCAGGACGGCTTTGATCGGCGCTTTAAGGTGTCGATCCAAGAATTGGTCGAGAAATTTCTGGTCGAACTCGCGCGAAACGACTTCGGGAGCGTGCTGTTTCCACCACGCCGGTTCATCGGCTCCGTGATGAAAGAGGACGTGACCGAGCTCGCGCGGATCGGTGAAGACGAGCGCGCGCTTTTGCTGATACAGCACGAGATGGTCGTGTTTACCCGGACGAAAATCGGGCGATTCGACGTGCGTTTTGCCGGTCATGCCGAGATGAATGCCGAGCCAGTTGTCGCCGGAAAATTCGAACAGCATTTGTTTTCCGCGCCTTGTCGATCTTAGAAGCTTTTTGCCGACAAGATTTTCCTGGAGCACGCGCGTGTTTGTGCCGCGGAACACGTATTTACCTGTGTGAACGCGAACATCGACAATCTCATCGCCGCGGCCGTCGTTCCATTGTTTGCGATACCATTCGACTTCGGCCAGCTCGGGCATCGCGCAGATTACGCGGGCGATCGTGGCAATCAAAGGTGGATCGGCCGCTCCGTCGCGCGATGCCAATTTGGCGCCGAAGGCGCATTAATTATTAACATCGAGGTCGCCGCGGCGACGACTGCTCAATCCACCTCCGGTTGGCACGCTTGCGCGGCGTGCTAAGTTTATTCGTGGAGAAGGTGATCATCGTCGGGAGCGGCTGCGCGGGATTGACCGCTGCCATTTATGCGGCGCGCGCCAATTTGAATCCCCTTGTGTTGGAAGGCCGTCAACCGGGCGGCCAGCTTTCGACCACGACGCTCGTGGAAAATTACCCAGGCTTTCCAGACGGAATTGATGGGCCGGAGCTCATCGTAAACATGCACAAGCAGGCGGAAAAATTCGGCACCCGTTTTGCTTACGCGGAAGTGACCGATTTTGAGCTGAGGGATAGTCACGTGCGCATCAAAGCCGATGATGAATGGCTGGAGACGCAGGCGCTCATCATTGCCAGCGGAGCTTCTGCGCGCTGGCTGAGACTTGAGAACGAAGAGAAGTTGATCGGCCACGGCCTGACCTCCTGCGCCACGTGCGACGGAGCGTTTTACAAAAATGTGCCGGTGTGCGTGGTCGGAGGCGGCGATTCAGCCGCGGAGGAATCGCTTTTCCTCACACGCTTCGCTTCAAAAGTTTACTTGATTCATCGGCGTGACAAACTGCGCGCCTCGAAAATCATGGCCGATCGCGTTTTCGCGAATAAAAAGATCGAGCCGATCTGGGACACGGTGGTCACAAAATATATTCCAGACGAGAGAGGTGAGATGCGCGCGGTGCGCTTGCGAAATGTCAAAACCAACGAGGAGAGCGAATTGCCGGTCGCATGTGTGTTTATTGCGATTGGTCACGATCCGAATACGAAGGCCTACGCCGGGAAAATCGAGGCCGATCCGGATGGTTATTTAATCGCCAAGAATCTGGCGGAGAGTAAGCATCCCGGGGTCTTCATCGCCGGCGATGTGGCGGATCGCGTTTACAAACAGGCGGTGACGGCCGCCGGCACGGGCTGCGTGGCCGCAATGGAGGCAGAACGTTACCTGAGCGAACTGGAATCGCGCTCCTGATCGCGTCTTGAAGATTTGTGATTTGACGCAGTTTTACTCGCCGCGCAGCGGCGGCGTGAAGCGCTACGTTCACGAAAAAATTGCCTACATCGACAAGTACTCGCCGGCGGATGAGCACATTCTTGTTGTGCCTGGATCAAAAACAGAAGTGCGCGCGAATGCGAGATCGCGCATTTATTCGATTCACTCGCCGTTGTTTTCCCGCGCATCGCGCTATCGGGCGCTGCTGAACTTGCGCGCGGTGGAAGAAATTCTCGAGCGCGAACGTCCCGACATCATTGAATCGGGCGATCCTTACCAGGTCGGATGGAAAGCCATCGCAGTTGGCCGCTCTTTGAAAATTCCGGTCGTCGGCTTTTATCATTCACACTTCCCGGAGGCATATCTGCGCAGCAGCACGAGGTTTCTCGGCAAACATGGCGCTGGCCGGGCCATGAAGCTGGCGCACACATATGTACGCAAACTCTACAATCAGTTTCAGGCTACGCTTGTGTCCTCCGAGCTACTGGCCGGCGTGCTTTCTGCATGGGGTGTGCGCAATGTGCGCGCCGTCCATTTAGGCGTTAACACCGACATCTTCCAACCAATGCCGGACGATTTGGCTGCGACGCGCGACTCGTTAGGCGTCGGACGAAATCAGAAACTGCTCTTGTACGTCGGCCGGCTCGCGAAAGAAAAGAATACGGAGACATTGTGCAAAAGTTTTGGACTGCTGCAAGAGCGCCGCCCGGACGATTTTCATCTGCTCGTGATCGGCGACGGGCCGCAACGCGATCAACTTCGACAGCTTCAGGCCAGGACCGGCAGCGTGTCGTGGATTCAATATTGCACCGACTCAGCCGACCTCGCGCGCTACTATCGCGCGGCCGATCTCTTCGTTCATCCCGGTGTTCAGGAAACATTTGGATTTGTCGCGCTGGAGAGTCAGGCGTGCGGCACGCCAGTGGTGGGTATCCGCGGCAGTTACATGGACCGGATTATTTTTCACGAACAGGAGTCTTGGGCGCTCGAGAACACGGCGGAAGCGCTGGCGGACGCGATTGAAGAATTGAGCGGGAAGAAATTGTCGATGCTGGGCAGTGGTGCCTCACAGATGGCGGGAGAATTATATGCCTGGCCGCGGGTCTTTGAGGGACTTTTTTGCATTTACCGCGAGGTTTGCGCAAACTACAAAGGAAACGGCCAGGGATGAACAGCGAGAAAGCATTCACGATCCGCACCTACCGCGCTTCCGATCGCGCAGGGGTGCGGCGGTTATGTTGCCAAACAGGATTTCTCGGCGAGCCGATCGATCCCGTTTACGAAGATCGACAATTGTTCGCCGATTTTCTCACTACTTATTACACCGATCATGAACCGGAATCATCGTTTGTCCTGGAGGCGGACGGCGAAATTCGCGGTTACCTGCTCGGTTCACGCCGGCCTTTGCAAAACCAACTCTACGCGCTTTATCAAAACGTCTGGCTCTTTTTTCGCGCTCTTGCCCGCTACTTTCGCTACAACGAACGCTCGCGCCGTTTCATTCGCTGGACGCTTGTGCACGGCTGGCGCGAAGTGCCGGCGGCACCGCGCCGCGTTCCGCATTTCCACATCAATCTTTTGCCCGATGCGCGCAAAGTTTCGACCACACGCGCGCTCATGAGCGCGTATCTAAGTTATCTTTATCGCTGCGGCGAGAAGCGCGTTTATGGCCAGATCGTCACCTTCGAAAGCCGGCGCGGCGAAAAGATGTTCGAGCGCTACGGATTCAAGGTTTTGAATCGGGCCGAGATCACGAAGTACAAAGCGTTTTATCCCGAATCGGTTTACCTGAGCACGGTCATCAAAAATCTCGAGACGGCCGAACCGCTTTCCGCTTACACGCGCGCGCGGGATTAGATCGCGCGGTGTTATTTTTCCGCCAGCTGCGCGCTTGTTTCATCGAGGAGGGCGCGCTAAGTTCGGCGTGCTTTTTTTGCCGGCATAGCTCAGTTGGTAGAGCAGCTGATTTGTAATCAGCAGGTCGTCGGTTCGAATCCGACTGCCGGCTCCAGCGACCTTTCAGGCGTGAATCATTTCAGCGCAATTGAGCGGCGCTTTCCTGGGCTTCGCGGCGGCGCCCATCAGGCCGGCCTTGACGTCGGCTATTCACCGACGCCAACTGCAGAAATTCTGCCGAAAATCTTACGCGCATTTCAGCGGGCGATGCCAAACGTCCACGTCAAATTGCACGATTGGAGCAACAACGCCATTGTCAATGGGATACGCGATGGCCGGCTTCAACTTGGATTGATCGTTCCTCCCACGAAGGCTAGTGCGCTGCACGACCTGCGATTCGAGGAGTTGTTTCACGAACGGGTTTGCGTGGCCGTCGCTCGCAGCATCCGTTTGCCCGACGCCGCACCATTCCGATTACCGAGGTTGTGACCGAACCGTTGATTGGCCTCACCCGCGAAGATTATCCGAATTACTATGATTATCTCTCGATCATCTTTTCGAAGGTGAAACAGAAACTGCGGGTGGTGGAGGAGCACGACAGTTTTTCCGCCGTTATGTCGGCCGTCGAAGCGGGAACCGCCGTCGCCATTGCCACGGACTTTCGCTACAGTTTTGGGAACCGCCTGAAATTTTTGCACATCACTCCTGAGCCGAAACCAATCTCGGCCGGCATCGTCGGGACAAAAGGCCGACTCAGCCCAGCCGCGGAAAAATTCTGGCCGTGCGCCAAAGAAGCCGCGTCAGCAAAATGATCGCGATTGCCTAACGAATCGGTTTCGCTTCCAAGTCATTCTTACGCCGCGTCGCCGGTCAGTTTCCGGCCATTGTGACATCATTAAAATGCAGCTGCGCCAGCTGTCGCGACGGCATGGTCCTGATCGCCGCTTCCACCGCTGACACCGATTGCACCTACTACTTTGCCATCGCGCTTCAGCGGGATGCCGCCAGCGAAAATCATGATCTTGCCATCGTTTGACGCATGAATGCCGAAGAACTGGCCTCCTGACTGTGAATGCTTTGCCAAATCTATGGTTTCAATATCGAATGCGCGCGACGTGTAAGCCTTCTTCATAGAGATATCAATGCTGCCAATCCAGGCGTTATCCATACGAATGTGGGTGACTATGTTTCCGCCTTCGTCAGCCACCGCGATATTCATTGGCTGCCCAATTTCCCTGGCTTTCTTCTCGGCCGCGCTGATCACGCGCCGTGCATCATCTAGCTTCACTGCTGACATAGATTCCTCCTTACAATTGTTTCACCACATTGTGTGGCGGCCCGAGGTACGGGAACTCGTCCAGCAGGTCGCCGTGCGGCCCGACCTGATCCGTGACTTTTCGGTTCGTGTAGATAGAGAAGAAAAGATCGACAACGTCGTCCGTTAGTGTGCGGCCATTGTGCGGGTAGCGCACCGGCTCGCGAGGGTCATAAGAAAGAACGTCCGGCAACAACGTTCTCGCGACGTTCTTTGCCTCCTCGGGCGAGTAGCCGCCCGAGTGTTCCAACTCGTGGGCAAACACGCCGATGAAGCGATCGTCATTTGCTGGCTCGCCGCTAAGGTAGTCCTCTTTCTTTTCTCCCGGGAGGAAGACCGCCTGCAATGGTCTTCCACCTCTGTCTGCCTGGATCCAGCCGTCGTCAGTTTTGTCCACGGTGCGAGCCCAAATTCCGACCTTGTTAGTCCCGAGTTCTGAGTTGGGAAGTTCGAGCGCGATGCTGCAAACATTCTTGTCTTTGAAGAAATCGTCTCCGGTAAACTGCATGTGATTGAAATTGCCGTTTACATCGAAAAAGAAAGGATCGCTGCGCCAACCGAAGAAAAAACGGAAATCGCCGACTTGTGTCACCAGGGCTTCCTTTCCGATTGAGACTGGTGCTCGCTGGACGATAACTTCACCTTGCTCGTCCACGCTGCCTACTCGCATGCCCTGAAGACGGCGCATTGTCGCAGACTGCTCCCCGTCTCCCGAAGATGCGAACTGCACGCTATAACAAACATCCGCAACGGCATCACCGTTTGTGTCGATCTTGAATTCGTACAACGCTCCCGGTTTGAAGGGCTCACTCGTTGTCGGCTCCGGTGAATCCAATCTGAAAGACGGATGCACATTGAGGATCAGTAGTGATTTGTCAGGGTCGCCTGGCTTGGTGAATGCATAGAGATCGGTCATGTCCAATCGGGCGTCGCCGCGCGGAAATCCAAAGTTGGGGCCGGAAGCGTGGTGTGACATTTGGATTTTCTTTTTGTTAGGCTACTAGCGACCGACTTGGCCGACGTAGTATCCCAAACGATTTTCTACGTCGCCCGGCTTGTGAAAGCCTTGCTCCATCAACTTTTTGATTCTGTCTTGCGCGGCCGGCCGCATGATCGAGGCAAAGCAAACGTCCCACTCTGGTGCAATTTCGTAATCCGGTGGCAAACTCGCTACGTCGACAAAGCGCTTGGTTTCGCTGATCACTCGCTTGTCGAACGACGCGATCCGGTTGGCTAACGAATCGACAAACTCATCAAGCTCTGCGTCTGGTAACGACCGATTGACGTATCCGTACCGTTCGGCCAGATCGCCGGGGAAATCGTCGGCTCCTAGAAATACTTCAAGCGCGCGGCCACGTCCGATCAAACGCGGCAATCGCGCCATTGGACCGCCGCCAGGCACGATTCCGGCCCCGACTTCGAAGTGCGATAAGATCGCTTTTTCGCGGCTGGCGAAACGCATGTCGCAGGCAAGGGCAAGCTCACTTCCGACACCGGTGGCGCGTCCACGAATTAATGCGATCGACGCAACCGGTGCTCGGCTCAAGCGCACCAACATGTCTGGCAGAGGCTGCAACCCTGTAGGTCCCGGAGGCAGACTGGTTGTATCCTCAATCTTCGCGAGGAAATCGTAATGAGTGAGAAAGAAGCCTTCGATCGCACTGTCAAAGACGACGACTTTGACCTGCTCGTCAGTTTCGATCGCGGTAATGGCGTCGTTGAGCTGCGGAAT
>QHQE01000027.1 GCA_003219265.1 Verrucomicrobiota bacterium | reverse complement strand
CGCCTGGAATAACGTCACGTTCACCGCCGGCGAGGTCAAAGAGCCGCGCCGGAACTTGCCGCTATCACTCGCAATGGGCACAGGGCTAGTCATCACACTCTATCTCTTGGCAAACGTGGCCTACCTGTGTGTGCTGCCGCTGGAAAAAATCCAACACGCGGCGGACGACCGCGTGGCCACAGCAGCGATGGCAGTGATGTTCGGCGGCGCGGGTGGGGCGATCATGGCGGTGGCGATCATGATCTCGACGTTTGGCTGCAATAATGG
>QHQE01000026.1 GCA_003219265.1 Verrucomicrobiota bacterium | reverse complement strand
GTTTGCGCTGCGGCGCACGCGCCCCGACGTCGAGCGGCCGTATCGCGCCTTCGGCTATCCGGTGCTGCCGGCGTTCTACATGGTCGGGGCCACGGTGATTCTGGTGGTCCTGGCAATTTACCGGACGCAAACCACGTGGCCCGGCTTGCTCATCGTGCTCGCGGGCGTGCCGGTTTACTTCCTCTGGAGGAAATCACCGACGTGATATTTGTTTGACTTGCCGCGCGCGGCAACCCATTTAGCAAAGCCAAAAACCAGCCAATGAATTTATTTCGACGAAAGAGCGTGACCGATCTGCAGGCTGAGGCGCTCACCGACCACAGTCTTAAGCGCGCCCTCGGCCCGATAAACCTTACGGCGCTGGGCGTAGGCGCAATCATCGGCACGGGCATCTTCGTGCTCACCGGCACGGTCGCCGCGCAAAATGCCGGGCCGGCCGTGGTCCTGTCGTTTGTGCTGGCCGGCGTCGCATCGGTTTTCGCAGCGTTGTGCTACAGCGAATTCGCGTCGCTCGTCCCGATGGCCGGCAGCGCCTACACTTACGGCTACGCGACGCTCGGCGAACTCATCGCATGGATCATCGGCTGGGACTTGATCCTCGAATATGCCGTCGGCGCAATCACTGTCGCCATCGGTTGGTCCGGCTATGTGGTGTCATTCCTGCACGATTTTGGCATCGACATTCCGCCCGCGTTGTCGGCCGCGCGCGGCACGGAGTTGATTAATATTCCCGCTGCCCTGGCTCCGCTCGTGAGCGCAAAAGTCGGCTGGGTGATGAGCAGCGCATCTTTGTTGGATCAAATCAAGACCGCGGGAACTGATCCGGCGACGCTCGGCGTGGTGACGACGATCTTCAATCTCCCAGCGGTGCTTATCATCTTTATCGTCACGGCGCTGCTGGTGGTTGGCATCAAGGAGTCGGCGAACTTCAACAACTTGATCGTGCTGGTGAAGGTGGCGGTGGTGCTGCTGTTCATCTTCGGCGCGTTTCACGCCATCCACTCGGCGAACTGGCATCCGTTCATCCCGGCGAACACGGGCGCGTCCGGTCACTTCGGCTGGAGCGGCGTGATGACCGGCGCGGGCATCGTCTTCTTCGCCTATATCGGCTTCGACGCCGTCAGCACCGCGGCACAGGAGGCGAAAAATCCGCAACGCGATATGCCCATCGGCATCATTGGTTCGCTGCTGGTTTGCACAGTGCTCTACATCCTCGTGTCGGGCATCGCGACGGGCGTTGTGCCGTACGGTCTGCTTGACGTGCCGGACCCGATCGCCGTGGCGGCGGACAGCGCGGGCATGGGCTGGATGGGGCGGCTGATAAAGCTCGGCGCCATCGCCGGTTTGTCGTCGGTCATCCTTGTGATGTTGCTGGGTCAATCGCGCGTATTTTACAGCATGGCACGCGATGGTCTGCTCCCGCCGTTCGTTAGCCGGGTGCATCCACGCTTCCGCACGCCGTGGCTGACGTCCATCGTGACGGGCGTGGGTGTGGCGATCTTCTCCGCCCTGTTCACGGTCCGCGAGGCAGGCAGCCTTTGTTCTATCGGCACATTGCTGGCGTTTGTCATCGTGTCAGTGGGCATTCTCGTGCTGCGTGTGCGCGAGCCGAATCTGCCGCGCAAATTCACCACGCCGTGGGTCTGGTTTGTGGCGCCGGCTGGCGCGCTCTCCGCAATTTTACTCATGGCGGCGCTGCCATGGCCGACCTGGCGGCGCTTGCTGGTTTGGTTCGCCATTGGCATTGTGTTTTACTTCTGCTACGGCGTGCACCGGAGCAAGCTGGCGCAGCCGCCCACTTCCGGCACCAAACCTGCCACGAGCGGTTGAAGCGCCGGACGATGAACTGATTTCCACTTGCAGGTTCCGCGGGCCTGGGCCGAATAGTTTATCCTCACGAGGTAATTCTTGTGAAAACAATTTCTCAGAAGATCGTCGGGATCAATCGCTCGTTAGGCATCGCCATTCTGTTGGTCGAACAAAACGCCAATCTGGCGCTGGAAATTTCCTATTACGGCTACCTCCTCGGAGACCGGCCGCCGGCTAATTTAACTCCAACTGCTTTCGCCAAATCCGCGCGAGGGACTGCTCGATCCGAAGCCGAGAATTGCTTCCGCGCGTTTGCGCAATTTCTCATTGCTGGCGCGCTCCATGAATGCGCGCCGGGTGGCAGCGATGTCCGACAGGGAAAGATTCATGGCGCAAAGAATTTCCCATTCCTCGGCGCTTAACAGCTCGCTCTCTTCGTCAGTCAATGCCCGCTTTTGTAATCGGGAGATGATTTCCGCCAACGCGTCGCGGTTCGATGCGCGAAACAAATCGATCAACCGCTGGAAACTGAGATGAAACGGAATCGTGGCAAGATCAACATCTGCAATTTCCGCGATGCTGTCGGGCGGCAGGGTAACCTGATCGGAGGTGGCGACGGAATGCCAAACATCGGCCGGTTGATAGTAACCAATCTCAACACGATATGCGCCGCGCGGTTGCGGAACGGTGAGGTAACAATCGCCGGCCATCGGCTCGACTGCTGCGCTCGTTTCTTCGATCCCGCCCCGGCCGCGCACCCGGAGATGAACTTGTCGATCCACCGGCGCGGTTTTGGCAAAGATTGTTGGCCAATCAATATTCCAATAAGTGAAAATGGTGTGTGGATCGCGCGCGATCGCAAATAAAATCGGCGCCCCATGAACACGGGGAAGCTCTACCACGTCGCCGAAGTCGCGCACCACGCTGCTCTGCTCATCTTCAGCGAGGCGTATGACCGGGCCGCCGGAGATGCGGAATCCGTCCGCAACATCTGATTTGCCATTAGCCGGTTTGGAATTCTTGGTTGCCATGCGCGATGCGTTCCTAGAATCTGGCCCAAATCGGCGAAACGTAAACCGAATCTCCCGCCTTGACTTCGAAAGCTTTCGCGAGTTGAGGCAAAGATCGAAAATCGGACCGTGAAACCATGCGTAATTGTCAATCCGATCGCGGGATCGATTAAGGATCTCGACGTTCTCCTCAAACAGCTTCGCCGCCTTCGCCCTGTGGAATTGCATCTAACACACAAGGCGGGCGACGCGGAAATTTTCGCGCGCAAGACGATTCACGCAGGCTGCAATTACGTTATCGCGGCCGGCGGCGATGGCACGTTGAATGAAGTCGTCAACGGTATTGCGTCGCCGCACTGCGCGCGCGCGGTCTGCATCGGAGTTGTACCGCTCGGTACCGGGAATGATTTTGCGCGGTCGCTCGGACTGCCTGCAACTCTCGACGAGAACATCGACATTTTGCGCGCCAAACAAACGAAGTCGATCGATCTGGTGCGCGTCAGGAGCGACCATACCCGTTACTTCGTGAATGTTTCCACCGGCGGTTTCAGCGGACTAGTCGATGAAAAATTAACACCCGAGATCAAACGCGCCTGGGGACCGCTTGCTTATGTGCGCAGCGCCGCAGCGGCTTTGCCGGAATTGCACGCGTATCGCACGACCGTCGTTCTCGACAGCGCGGAGCGATTGTCGATCGATCTTTACAACGTCATTATTGCAAATGGACGCTTCGTCGCCGCCGGTTTGCCGATCGCGCCCAATGCGGATCCGAGTGATGGATTGCTCGACCTGGTTTTGATTCCAAAACGTCCGAAGCCCGAGATGGCATTGCTCGTGACGGAAATAGTTTTGGGCAAGCATCTCTCCAACAATGCGCTTATTTTTCGGCGCGCGAAGAAGATCGCAGTGCAATCGCGGCCTGGAATGTGGTTCAATGTCGATGGAGAACTGGTCGGAAATGAGCCGGCTCTCTTTCAAGTGGTCCCGCGTGCGCTAAACTTCGTGGTGAGCAAGCGATGAAAGCAAAGATCATCGACCTGAAGAAGCTGGCCGGGCACGCCAAGGAGTTGCGCGCCGCCGGGAAGAAATTGGTGGCAACCAATGGATGCTTTGATCTGCTCCATCTCGGTCACGTGCGTTACTTGCAAGCGGCGCGTGCACTCGGCGATACGTTGGCGGTGGGCTTGAACGGCGATCGTTCAGTTCGCGAATTGAAAGGACCTGGACGCCCGATCAACAACGAAAGAGATCGCGCGGAAGTGCTCGCGGCGCTCGAGAGTGTGGACTTCGTTACAATTTTTCCTGAAGTGCGCGCGACGCGATTCATTGAGATGGCAGCGCCAGCCATTTACGCCAAGGGCGGCGACTACACTTCCGAGACGCTGAATGCGGAGGAGCGCGCAGTTCTGCAAAAAATCGGCGCACAGGTCCGCATCATTCCATTTGAAAAAGATTATTCCACCTCGGGCTTGCTGGAACAATTGCGTACTCTCGCAAAATGAAATCGCTTGGGCTGGGAATACTCGGTTCGGGTAAAGGAACGAATTGCCGCGCGATTCTCGAACGCATCCGCTCAGGCGTTTTGCCGGCCGAAGCGCGCGTTGTGATTTCGGATGTCCTGGATGCGCCGATCCTGGACATTGC
>QHQE01000025.1 GCA_003219265.1 Verrucomicrobiota bacterium | reverse complement strand
AGGTTTTTTTCCATCGACATCTCAGTTTCGAGAAGAATGTCGTCTCTGCTCATGCAACTAAAATTTCGCTTTGGCCCCGTCTAATCGCAAACCAGCGTCCCGACTTTTCGGCCGAGCACGGCATCATGAATGTTGCTTGGTTTGTTCATATCGAACACCACGATCGGGATTTTGTTGTCCATGCAGAGGCTGAACGCGGTCGAATCCATGATTTGGAGACGTTTCGTGAGAGCTTCGGCGAAGGTGATCCGCTCGTAGCGTTTCGCGTTTGCGTCTGTATTAGGATCGCGATCGTAAATGCCGTCCACTTTCGTCGCTTTCAGGATGACATCGGCGCCAATCTCACTCGCACGCAGCGCCGCGGTCGTGTCGGTTGAGAAATACGGATTGCCCGTGCCGGCGGCAAAAATGACGACGCGACCAAGTTCGAGATGGCGGATAGCCCGGCCAAGAATGAACGGCTCGGCCACGTTTTTCATCTCGATCGCTGTCTGCACGCGTGTCTCGACCCCCATCTGGGCGAGCGTGCTGCGCAAAGCCAAAGCGTTGATCACAGTGGCGAGCATGCCCATATAATCCGCCGTCGTGCGGTCCATCCCGCGGTCCGCGGCCGCAAGACCGCGCCAGATATTGCCGCCACCGATCACCACCGAAATCTGCACTCCCAGATCGTGCACTTCCTTGATGCGCTCCGCGATCGCGCGCACAACTGCCGGGGAAATATTGTCGCGCCCGCCGCGTTCTTGTAGTGCCTCGCCGCTCAATTTCAGGACAATGCGTTTGTAAGCGGGCGCTTCCGTTTTCATGGTGCCCAATGATCAAACAGAACATGTCGATCTTGGAAAGCAAAATGGTGGATCGAGCGGGTTGGATCGAGCAGTCGTCGCCGCCGCGACCTCGATGCTAAAGCTAGGCGGCAAAGCCGCGATTATTTAGCATCGCCCGCGGAGCGGCCGATCCACCTTCGCGCCCCGCAAGAACTCGGCGGCGCTCATTCGTCGTTTACCTTCCAGCTGCACTTCGAGTAACGAGAGTGCGCCTGTGCCGGCGGCGATGATTAATTCCTTTTCGCCGCCCAAAATTTCTCCCGGCGCACCACTAAGGTTGACCATCGCTGCGGAAAATATTTTCAAAGTACGCAGCTCGTTCGCCTTCGTTGTCATTCTCATGAATGCGCCCGGCCATGGATTGAACGCGCGGATTTTCCGCTCGATTGTTTCGGCGGGCTCTGACCAATTGATTCGACCGGCTTCGCGACTTAATTTCGGCGCATAGGTAGCGAGCGCGTTCTCTTGTGGGATGCGCGGGGCGCTGCGGCTTGCAAGCATTCGCAAAGATTCGAGCAACGCCTCCGGCGCGATTTGCGACAGGTGATCGTGCAGCGATCCGCCGGTATCGTTAGGCAAGATGTCGATCTTGCGCTGCAACAAAATATCGCCGGTGTCGAGACCTTCGTCCATGTACATGACAGTGATCCCAGTCTCTCGGTCGCCGGCGGCGATGGCGGCTTGAATCGGCGCCGCGCCGCGATGCCGGGGCAGCAGCGATGCGTGCAAATTCAAACAAGCCGTGGGCGGAATTTCCAAAACATTTTTCGGCAAGATTTGTCCGTAGGCCATGACCACAATCACATCCGGTGTGAGCGCCCGAATCTGCTCAATCGATTCTCGATCTTTGATCCGCGCCGGTTGCAGGATCGGCCCGCGCAGCGCCCGGAGGGCAGCCGGTTGCTGCAACCGGCTGGGTCGCCCAGCTCCTTCTGGTGGTGTCGGTCCCGTTAACACGCTGTTTGGGTTGAAGGAGCTGCCCGCCGGAGGCGGGTTCGGCGACATCTTCGTTCCGGCGAGCGCCTTTTTGATGGGCGGCGCCTCGATACTCTGATCGCGCCCGGCCGGTTTATCCGGCTGGGTGACGACTCCTACAACCTCGTGTTCCGATTCGAGCAGCGCGCTCAGCGCCGGCACGCCGATTTCGCCCGTGCCGATAAAGACAATGCGCATGCCGAGTTACGGCATCAATTGATGCGCAGGCGCAGCGCGCCGTCGCCTCCGCGCGGCCAGGGCCATCAATTTGTCACCGGCCGTCACTTCTCGTTGCCCGACCGACGAAGCGCAGCCAGTGCAAAGGTAATCGAAAATTTCTTTGTCGGGCAGAACTAAGAGTAACCGCTCGCGCACCGGCATCGCGGCTTTGCACGTTTTACAATAAAGAGTGGAAGCGGTGAAATTTTCAAACTGCTGCTGGTTCATACACGCCGTCGTTTACGCTCTCTAAAATATCGAGCAAAACTTTGGCGGGCGGCTGGGTCGCGTCAACTACCGTGATCAATTCTGGCGAATAATACGTGAGCACGGGCTTCGATTCCGTTTCGTAAGTATCGAG
Source organism: Verrucomicrobiota bacterium (assembly GCA_003219265.1). GTDB lineage: Bacteria > Verrucomicrobiota > Verrucomicrobiia > Chthoniobacterales > UBA10450 > AV133. The sequence continues at coordinate 1,572 of QHQE01000025.1, read as the reverse complement.
ACGGCGTTGAATGACCGCTTCGTTGGCGTCGTCGAGACGGTTATCTTTAAGGGCGCGCTTCTTCAATCGGGAAAACAGCGTGTCGCGATTCGGACAGGAGAGATGGAAAACTTTCTTCACGTCGATCATCTCCTCCATGATTTTCGCCTGGCCTACGTTCCGCGGGATGCCGTCGAGCACGAGGACATCGATGTCCGGTTTGAATTTGTGCGCGTCCACTGCCGCATCGATCGCTTCTTTCCAGAGTTCCACCGTAATCTCATCCGGCACGAGCTGGCCTTTACTGGAGTAATCCAGAAATGCTTTGCCCACTTTCGTTCGCGTGTCGATGGAACGGAAAACGTCGCCGCACGGGCAATGATAAAAGCGCGGTATGCTGCCGAGCGTCTTGCCCTGCGTGCCTTTGCCGCTGCCAGGCGCGCCGAAGAGGATGAACGTGTTGTATCTCATGAGCGAAATTCGTTTATACCGCAAATGCGGCCGCGCTTACAACAGTTGAAATCGGCCTCGCCGCGGAATCAGCTTTAAAACCTATTTCGACCCGATCATCGGATCGACATTCACGCGCCGGCCTGCGCGATCGAAGCGAACATTCCCATCAACCAGCGCAAAAATGGTGTAATCGCGGCCGAGGCCGACGTTCTTGCCCGGCAAAAATTTCGTCCCGCGCTGGCGCACGATGATATTACCAGCCACGACCAATTCGCTGCCAAATCTTTTCACGCCCAGCCGTTTGCTGACGCTGTCGCGTCCGTTCTTGACGCTGCCTTGTCCCTTTTTGTGAGCCATTTGTCAGGTTCGATGTTTGACGTTCGATGTTCGATGTTGGGCGTTTGGACCCTAAAGTTATTATTCCGTCTTGGTTTTCTTCTCGGTTTTCTTCGCGCTGACGCTGATGCTCTTGATCTTCACCCGCGTCAGCTTACGGCGATGCCCGACTGTGCGGTGATAACCTTTGCGCCGTTTAAACTTGAACGCGATCACTTTTTTATCTTTGCGTTGCTCAACCACTTCAGCCGTGACTTTTGCTCCGGAAATGAGCGGATCGCCATGCGTGAGCTTATCGCCGTCGGCATACATCAATACGTCGCCGAAGGTGGCCTGTTTCCCTGCATCGACATCGAGCAGATCGACATCGACCGTGTCGCCCTCCGCCACACGATACTGTCTGCCACCGGTCTTGATAATTGCGTAAGCCATAAGCGTTTCGGGGAGAAAAAGCCGCGCAAAATTCCACAGATAGGCGGCTTTGACAAGGAGAAACAGCGGTAAACCCGACGCAGGTGGATCGTGCGTTCGGTCGCGCGATGCTAACTAATGCGGCTTCGCCGCCATTCTTAACATCGAGGTTGCCGCGGCGACGACTGCTCGATCCACCTACGTGTTGGAAATAATCAGCACAAGTTCGCCTTTTGGCGGATGGACTTCGTAGTGCGCGAGAAGTTCGCGCGCCGAGCCCCGGCGGAATTCCTCGAATTTCTTGGTCAGCTCGCGCGCGATGCAGAGTTGCCGACCCGGCAAAATGTCTATGCAGGCGGCGAGCGTTTTCGTCAGGCGATAGGGCGATTCAAA
>QHQE01000024.1 GCA_003219265.1 Verrucomicrobiota bacterium | reverse complement strand
GCAGAAAAACCAGGCCGCAGAGGCCGTATTGAATGCCGATCATTTTGTGGTCGGTAGAGAAAATGTATTTTCGCCACCACCCAAGCTCATGATGCTCGTGTTCGGCGTCGTGCTGCTGTGGATCGTGATGCGTTGCCAGAGAGGTGGAAGCGTCCATTTCAGGAGAAAGTTACCCTGTCAATATCAAAGGAGAAACGGTCATTGCAAAGCCCAAAATATCCGCGGTGGGACGAGACTCTGTCGAGCCGACGAACCCCGTCACCCTCGCGAAGCTGTGGATCTAACTACCGGGCGTTTGTTGCCGCAAACGCTCTTGGCGCTGCAACTCCCGCTGAATCATCTGCTCCCGGCGCGATC
>QHQE01000023.1 GCA_003219265.1 Verrucomicrobiota bacterium | reverse complement strand
GATCTCAACATGTCGATCTTGAATTGGCGAGTGCGAAATTAGATGATGCGATGCTGGCCATCACTCCATCACTCCATCACTCCATCACTCCATCACTCCATCGCTCCATCGCTCCATCGCTCGTCACTCGGCACGGCATTCTTCCTCGCAATTAACCGCCGCGGCTCCACCACTTCGATAATTGGGCCTCCGGAATTTCCGGGATCGCTTTGCCCGCTTCATCGTAGTGCGATGTATCGTTAAACAACGTCAACCGCGCCCGAGTGGCGTCCCGAAAATCGACAATATTTAGCGCGGCCGGTTTTTGGTCGAGATTATCACGATAGCGGCGCGGATCGAACCCAAGCAGCGAGCTGAGCAAAAGCCGGATGGTCGCTTTATGCGACACGACCAGAATATTTTTGCCCGGATACTCGCGGACCAGCTCGATGAGCGCCGGCAACGCCCGCGCCGTCACAGCCAGACCGCTTTCGCCGCCCAGCGGGGCAAATGTGTACGGGTCCTTCTCCCATTCGGCGGCTTCTTCCGGAAAACGTTTTTCCACTTCGCGCCGCGTCATCTGTTCCCAGCGGCCGTGATTAATTTCGCGGAACCCATCGCGCGTCTGCACTTCCAGCGTATGCGGCGCGGCTAGAATCTGTGCCGTTTCAACCGTGCGGCCGAGCGGCGACGCGTAAACCGCCACGATCTTTTCGCGACTCAAGCGTTCTGCCAACCGCCGCGTTTGTTCGCGGCCTTCATCGGAAAGTGCAACATCGGTCGCGCCGGCAAAGCGATCTTCCGCGCTCAAAACCGTGGCGCCATGCCGCACCATGAAGACACGCGTTGCTGTTGACGTCATATGCTCGACTCGTCATGACGTAAATTGTGCGAAAAAGAAAGTTAAACTGCATCGAGTCGACCAGCGGCCGTCAGCCGGCCATCAATTTGAGGTAGGACTTTGCACGTGCTCCGGCCGCGGGCCGATGCCGATGAAGCGCGCCGGGATTTGACGCAACGCCGGAAAATCTCGCAGCAACCGCACCACAAACGGCAGCGAAGATTTCCCCGGTGACGGACGGCCCGTGATGCGACGATGAATGAACACCTGCATCCGCTGGATCAAGCGCGTGGGCCATTCGCGCCGACGCTGCACTTCGCCCAGATCGCCCACCGTCACCACTCCGCGGCGCAATTTTTCTGCGAGCAGGTTCGCCGTCGCCACCGCGTCTTGAATCGCGAGATTGATGCCGACACCGCCGGCAGGCGACATGGCGTTCGCGGCGTCGCCGATGCAGAGCAGCCCGTCGCGGCACCAGTCGCGCAGGCGATTGATCTGCACCGTGAGCAACTTAATCTTCGACCAATCGTCCAGCTCGGCCACGCGCTCGCGCAGAAACGCCACGATGCTCACGATCTCCTCGCGAAAGGCTGGGAGACCGCGCCCTTTGATTTGCTCGAAATCGCCTTTCGGGATCACCACGCCGCATTGCCAGTAGTCGCTGCGATCGAGCAGCACGAGCAGCTTGCCGTGCTGAAAAAAACCGAGCGTTTGCTCCGGATCGTCTTCGCGCTTGGAAATGCGCATCCACAGAACATCGATCGGCACGCCGAAATCGCGCACTTCGAACCCGGCGCGGTCGCGCACGGTTGAGTGCCGGCCATCCGCGCCGATCACGAGATCGGCCCGCGCCTCCAACTCGCCGCGCGGCGTTTTCGCGCGCACGCCCACCACGCGCCTGTTCTCGATCAACAGATCGGTCACCTCGGTCTGCATGTGCAGTTGAAAACTCGGGAACCGTTTCGCATGATTGGAGAGAAAATTCAGAAAATCCCATTGCGGCATGAAAGCGATGAATTTGCAGCGCGTGGGCAGCCGCGAGAAATCCGCGATCGGCACGGTGTGCCCGTTGATCACGCCGCGCAGCTCGCGCACTTCCTGATGCGGCTGCTGAAGGAATTCGTCGAGTAATCCAAGCTCCTGCATCAACTCGAGCGTGGAGGGGTGAATAGTATCGCCGCGAAAATCGCGATTGAAATCCGTATGCTTTTCCAGGACGACCACCTGCACACCAGCGCGCGCCAGAAGAAACCCGAGCATCATGCCCGCCGGTCCGCCCCCCGTCACCACGCAACGTGCGCGAAGCGTTTCTGTGTCACCCATTCGGAACCGATCACGTGGCGCGCCGCCGGTGGCAAGTAACCATTCGCATTATGCAACGGCGATCACGAACGTCGTGATTTTGGCCGGAGACGCTAGCTTCGCCGATCAACGCCCTTTTGCTACGAAGAATCGAGCGACGAAGATCAAAATGCCCGCAAGCAGCAGCGCACACCGGCGCCGCCGTTTGGCGAGAAAGCGCGCTGAAGCCGAGGCCGGGAGTGTCACCTGGCCGTTGTCTTGCACGACGGCGATGATGTCGTCGTAGAGATGTCGCATGTCCCATCGGCTCTTCGCTTTGACGTTCACCTTCATCAGCTGGCGGTAACGAAAGCATTTCATCTGCCATTCAGTGGACACAAACGGCGCGCTCTTGTAATCCGCGCGCCAAAGCGAATCTTGAAGAGGAAAAAAATGACTTCCGCCCAAGAGAAGGCGTTCGCGGCGACAGGGTGCGACGTCCGGTTCGATAATCTGACGCGGCAACTCTTCGCCACCGATGCATCGATTTATCAAATCGAACCGATCGGCGTGGCCTTCCCGCGCAGCGCGCAACAAGCGAGCGTGGTGATTCGCGCAGCGGCGGACGGGAACATTTCCGTCACGCCGCGCGGCGCGGGAACGAGTCTGGTCGGAAACGCCATTGGCGAAGGCTTGATTGTCGATTTTTCGCGCTACAACCGGCAGATCACCGATCTCGGTTTGGAAAAACGTACCGTGCGTGTCGGCGCGGGTGTCGTGCTCGATCAGCTGAATGCCTTTCTCAAGCCGCACGGATTTTGTTTCGGGCCAGACGTCGCCACCAGCGCGCGAGCAACGCTCGGCGGGATGATCGCCAACAATTCCTCCGGCGCGCGCGTCCCGGTTTACGGCACGACCGCCGATCATGTTGTTTCGACCGAAATTGTTCTGGTCGATGGAAGAATCCTGAAAATCGGGCCGACGCAGAACAGCTTGGGCGCCGAGCGCGAGAAGATCGAGAAGTTAATTCGCACGTGTGTCGCCGACATCAGCGAGCGCATGCCGCCGGGATTGTTGAAACGCTGGCCCGGCTACGGTCTCGAACGATTTCTGCGCGCGCCAGACAATCTCAACGAAATTCTCGCCGGCAGCGAAGGAACGCTGGCTGCGATTTTTTCCGCGGAACTGAAAATCTCGCTGCTCCCACGCGAGAAAGGTTTGGGCCTTATCTTTTTCGGTTCGGTCGATGAAGCGATGGAGGCCACGGTCGAGCTTCTCGATCTTAAACCAGCGGCGATCGAACACATCGATCGTCCCCTGCTCGATCAGACAAAAAGCCAGCTTCATTTTCAGGCCGCGCGCGATCTCCTCGAGCTCGATTCGGAACCGTGCGAATCGATCCTGCTCGTTGAGTTTTATGAGGATGTCGCCGAGCGGTTGTCGCTCTTGCAATCTCGACGACTCGGATTGCGCACAAAAATTTGCCGCGACGCGCACGAGATGGATCTCGTCTGGTCGGTGCGCAAAGCGGGCCTCTCACTTTTGACCGGCTGTGTCGGCGCGGCCAAACCGGTCGCGTTCATCGAAGATGCCGCGGTTCGCCCGGCGCAATTGCCGGCCTATGTCGCCGGACTCAAATCGATCATGAAACCGCTCGGGCTGGACGCGAGTTACTACGGGCACGCTGCCAGCGGATTACTGCACGTGCGACCAGTGCTCGACCTGCACAGCGCGGCCGATCTAAAAAAATTCCGGCAAGTCGCCGATCAAACTTCGGAACTGGTTAGACAATTCAAAGGCTCGCTTTCCGCCGAGCACGGAGTCGGGACGGCGCGCACTGAATACATGCGCGAGCAACTCGGCGACGAGCTGCTCGGCGTGATGCGCGAAATCAAACATGCGTTCGATCCGAAAAACATTTTCAATCCCGGAAAGATCTTCGAGGTAGGGTCGGCGCGCTGCGCCGACTCCCGCACTACGGGACAGCGCGGCGCCCCTACCAAGATCGACAACCACTTGCGCGAGAATTTCGAGCGGCCGCTCAGCCTTCCGTTT
>QHQE01000066.1 GCA_003219265.1 Verrucomicrobiota bacterium | reverse complement strand
AGACATCCGCATCGGCGACACCGTCGTGATCGAAAAGGCCGGCGAAGTCATTCCGGCCGTGGTCGAGGTGGTGAAATCGAAGCGGCCGCGCGAGGCCCAGCCATTTGATTTTTTCAGACACATTCACGGCAAATGTCCCGTCTGCGGCACCCGGGTGCGGCGCGATCCGGAATTTGTCGTCTGGCGCTGCGAAAATATTCGGTGCCCGGCGCAGACGACTCGGCGGTTGGAATTTTTCGCCGCGCGCAGCGCACTCGACATCGAAAGCGTGGGCGGCATTGTCGCGGACAAACTGGTCGAGCGCGGTTTGGTGCGCGAGCCGCTCGATTTGTTTGAATTGAAAATCGAGCAGCTCGCGACCTTGAATCTCGGCAATGAAGATGCGCCCCGAGTCTTCGGCGAGAAAAATGCGGCCAAAGCCATTCGCGCGATCGAGCGCGCCAAAACCTTTCCGCTCTCGCGCTGGCTTTTTGCTTTGGCGATTCCTGATGTAGGCAAGACGACTGCCATGCAGTTGGCTCACTTCCACGAAACCCTTGAACAGGTCGCGCGCTCACAATTGCTTCGCGACGTTCTGGCCTATCACGAAAAAAATGACCCGAGTCGCAAGCAAATCGCCGCCCGACTGGTCGAAACTGGTTTTGCGGAGAAATCAAAAAGCAAAAACGAAAAGGGATCCGGTATCGTGACCGAAGTGGGACCGGTGGTTGCGAAAAGCGTTCTCGAGTTTTTTGAATCCGAAGCGGGCAAGAAAATTCTGCATCGGATGAAGCAGCTTGGCATTCGCCCGAAGAGCGAGAAAATTGCCGCGAAGAAAGCGGCGGAGCTGCCGTTGGCCGGAAAAACTCTTGTACTCACCGGGACTTTGCCTGCGATGACGCGCGAGGAGGCGAGCGCGAAAATCGAATCACTCGGCGGCCACGTCAGCGGCAGCGTGAGCAAAAAGACCGATTACGTCCTCGCGGGCGCGGAGCCAGGCAGCAAGCTCGAGAAAGCGAAACAACTCGGCGTGCGCATTCTCGATGAAGCGGCCTTTCGAAAGATGCTGCACAAGCTTCTCGCTTGAACTTCCGGCATACCGGCTTCTTTACCAGGCGCCCGGTTTGCGTTGAAAAATTTGATGGACGCCACGTGTGTGTTCTGATATACGCTTACCCCTCTTCACTTGAGGTGTTTTGATGGTGTCAAAAACGAGTTTTTTCATTTGTCTGGCTTTGCTGTCTGTGCTCCCGATCGCGTCGGGCCAGACCGCGCCACACAGGCCACTCCCGACAGAGCCACTCGAAAAATATGACAACCCGCCTGCGTACATTTTCCGAATAGAGACTTCGCCGCGAATGGTCTCGCAGTACGACACCTTCACGAGCTATCAGGTTAACGTCGATGCGAACGGCAACAACATCCTCGGCGACGCTGCGAACGAGTCGTCCATTGCCGTTGACCCAACAAACCTCAGCAAAATGACAATTGGTTGGAGGCAGTTCAACAGCGTAACGTCTAACTTCCGGCAGGGCGGCTGGGGCTACACTACCGATGGCGGGACGACCTGGACCTTTCCCGGTGTTCTGGAAAACAACGTCTTCCGCAGCGATCCAGTGTTGAACTCCAATGAAACAGGGAATTTTTTCTACCTCAGTCTTCTGCAGACATTTTGTGACAATGTATGGCGCTCGCTAAACGGCGGCCAATCCTGGACGCGCCTGCAAGCCGACGGAGGCGCGGGAGGAGGTGACAAGGAGTGGTTAACCATCGATAAAACCAACGGCATGGGTCACGGGTTCCAATACCAGGCTTGGAGCACAGCCGCCGCTTGCAGCGGCGGGCAATTCAGCCGTTCCACCGACGGCGGCGTGACCTGGATAAGTCCGATCAATATTCCCAACTCTCCCGTATGGGGGACACTCGACGTGGACACCAACGGCAATCTTTTTATCGGCGGTGGGAATTTTGGGAACCAGTTTTACTGCATTCGCTCGAGCAACGCACAGAACGGGAACGTCACGCCAACTTTTGACCAGGTTACTACGGTCAACCTCGGTGGCAGCATAGAGTACGGCGCAGCGATCAATCCAGGAGGACTTGCAGGACAGATATTCCTGGCGGTGGATCGTTCGGGCGGCAGCACTAACAACAACATTTACATGCTTGCCAGCGTCCTGCCGACCGGCGCCAACAACGGGACCGACGTGATGTTCGTGCGCAGCACGAACGGCGGACAAAGCTTCAGCGCACCCCACCGGATCAACGACGATCCCATCAACCATAACAAATGGCACTGGTTCGGCACCCTTTCGGTCGCGCCCAATGGACGCATCGATTCCGTTTGGCTGGACACGCGAAACGCCGCGAACAACACCGACTCACAGCTCTTCTATTCTTACAGTACTGACGGGGGCAATACGTGGTCGGCCAACGTCGCCGTGAGCAATCCGTTCAATCCTTTCGAGGGCTATCCGAATCAGAACAAGATAGGCGATTACATCACAATTGTTTCAGACGCTACCGGGGGCGATGTCGCGTATGCCGCCACATTTAACTTCAACCCGAACACCAATCAGCATGAAGAAGACGTTTATTACGTTCGCGTCGCTCCCGGCGCCCCAGTCGCGCAAAGCGCGTTCTCTCGAAAGACCCACGGCGGAGCCGGGACCTTCGATGTCCCGCTGCCACTCACTGGCAACGTCGGGATCGAATGCCGCACCGGCCCGACTTATCAGATGATTATTAACTTCGCGAGCCCGGTCACGGTCGGGAGCGCGATGGTGACCTCCGGTAGCGGGCATGTGACCAATTTCAGCGGGAACGGGACGCCGCAGATCACCGTCAATCTCGATAGCGTGACCGACGTCCAGCGACTTACCATGACGCTTATGAACGTGACCGGTGGCACAAGCGACGTTCCCGTCTCCGACGTTCCCGTCTCCATGGGCGTGCTGATCGGTGACGTGAATGGCAGTACCGGCGTCAATTCCACCGATGTCGCCCTGACTAAATCGAAAGTGGGCCAGACGGTCACGAACTCGAATTTCCGCGAAGACGTGAACCACAGTGGCACGATCACTGCCTCGGATGTCACGATCGTCAAATCCGACGTAGGTCACGCGCTGCCGCCTTAATAACTAAGCGGCGCGGAGAACTTCGCGCGCGTAGAGCGTTGCGGGTTGAGCTTGTTGCTCAACCCGCAACAGTTCTATTACTCGTGAGGTTAACAAAGGTCACATTGCGGCAATATTAACGCCTCGGATCTTGGCCTGGTGAAATCCAATGTGCGCAACTCCCTGCCGACTCCTCCGTAAGGGATAACGTTGGGTTTGTTCAAGCTCGCCGCTCACAATATTGTGACCCGGTGAGAGTGCGGTGCTTCCTCCACTGCATTTTGTTAATCCTCTCGAAAGTCAATCACGCATCATCGACGCAACTGTCCTCGGCCGGAGCAAGGAGCAGAGCGAGTCCTGGCATTTGCGCGCGAGGACACGCGCAGCTACAAGTGAAATAATGAAATTCGCCGTCATCCAGTTCCCGGGCTCGAATTGCGATCAGGATTGCATCGCGGCGATCAACAGTATCGAGGGCTTGCGGGCGGAGTATGTCTGGCACAAGGAAACGTCGCTGCGCGATTTTGACGCGATCGTGTTGCCGGGTGGATTTGCCTACGGCGATTATCTGCGTTGCGGAGCCATCGCGCGCTTCTCGCCCATCATGCAGGCGGTGGTGAGCGATGCGCGGGCGGGCAAACTCGTGCTCGGCACCTGTAACGGTTTCCAAATTCTTTGCGAAGCGGGTCTGCTGCCCGGCGCGCTCGTGCGCAACCGGTCGCTGAGGTTTGTTTGCGAAATGGTCACCACGCGCGTTGAAGTGGCGGATTCTGCATTCACGCACAGTTGCGCGGAAGGAACTCTCTTGCGATTACCAGTCGCGCATGGCGAAGGTTGCTTTTTCGCAGACGCGAAAACGTTGCGCGACCTCAACCAACATCGACAAGTGATCCTGCGCTATGCGGATGAGAATGGCCGCATCGTTCCCGAGGCGAATCCGAATGGTTCGATCGAAAACATCGCCGGCATCTCTAATCGCGAGCGAAACGTCTTCGGGTTAATGCCGCATCCGGATCGCGCGTGCGATGAAAGGTTGGGCAGCACGGATGGCGCAAAGATTTTCCGTTCGATGATGCAAACGATAAACGCGAATCGCGCACAGGCTGCGTCGGGTCTGGCGAGACAAGTCGCGTGAGCCTTTTCGTTACCGGGACGGATACCGGCGTAGGCAAAACGCACACTGCGATGCAGCTCTTGCGTTTGTTGCGCGCATCCGGAGTGCGGTGCGCTGGAATGAAGCCGATCTGCTGCGGAGATCGCCGTGATGCGGAGCTTCTTCTCGCGGCCGGCAGCGAAGGACTGACGATCGACGAGGTCAATCCAGTCTGGTTGAAAACTCCCGTGGCGCCCTTTGCCGCCGCTCGCATCGAACAAATAAAGATCGACATCGCACATATCGTGGCTGCCCTTCGCGCTCTTCAAGATCGGGTTGAGCATGTGGTTGTGGAAGGGGCCGGTGGCTGGCTCGTGCCGATTCGTGCCGATTACTTTGTGAGTGATTTGGCCGCCGAGATGAAGTTGCCGGTGCTAGTGGTTGCCCAGAATCGGCTCGGTTGTCTTAATCATACCGCGCTTACCGTGCGCAGCATCGTCAAGCGCGGTCTTCCTTGCGCGGGCATTGTCTTGAACGAATTGCCTGGCGCGACTGACGTCGCGACCGCAACCAATGCCGACATTTTGCAAGAGATAATCGACGTACCACTTCTCCCTGGATTACTGGAAGAGATGAATGAATTTCCACCCG
>QHQE01000065.1 GCA_003219265.1 Verrucomicrobiota bacterium | reverse complement strand
CCTCCACAGCGACCGAAGTAGGGGCACTCCGGATTGACGCGATGGGGCGAGCGTTCCTGGAGATCGACAACTTCCGCCTCGGCGAATTGCTTTTTCTCACGCGTGATCTGCGCTGAGATCATCTCGCCATCGATGGTAAACGGAACAAAAACAGCCTTGCCATTCTCGCGGCCGACGCCTTTGCCACCGAAAGCGACGTCTTCGATTTTTAGATCGACAATGCGCAAATGAAAATGCTCGCGCGAACTTATTGGGTCCTGCATAATTGGGCGCTTCCGCTGTTTCCAGTCAGCGCTGGCTTCTGGGACTGAATTCCGCAGTTATCAATGGTGCGAAGGAGATTGGGCCCCGATCACGCGGCCAATCGCTGCCTCAAGCGCTTCAAGCTTTATTGGTTTTACCAAATGTTCGGAAAAGCCTGCCTCCAGACTCTTTTTGATGTCGCCGTTGTTGCCGAAACCGCTGATGGCAATTCCGGGGATGCCGGATATGGCGTGCAGTTGCATCATTAGTTCCAGGCCGGTCCCATCAGGCAGCGCAACATCGCTGATGAGAAGATCGAATTGATTGCGGACCGCGGTTTCCATGGCTGAGCGCATATTGTGCGCAGTTGCCACGAGGTGACCGCGCCGAACGAGCAACCGTTCCAGAGCAGTGCAGGTGTCTTGATGATCGTCCACCAGCAAAATTCGCTGAGCGCGTGCCTCCACTGAAATCTCCGGCTCCTTTGCCCGCTGTTGCGGGGCCGGAACCGTGTTCATTGTCAAAACAAATGTCGAACCGCGATCGCGTCCCTCGCTCTTGGCAACCAGCGTGCCGCCATGGGCCTGCGCGAGCGATTTGGAAATGGCCAATCCCAGACCAAGTCCACCAAAACGCCGCTGGAACGAGGGGTCGCCCTGCTCGAATGGGTCAAAAATTCGTTCCATGATTTCGGGTTCGATGCCGACGCCGGTGTCGCGCACGGCAATGGTCAGAATTTGCGGCGAAGGATTTGAGGACGAAATCGTGACATTACCGTTTTCATTTGTGAACTTGATTGCATTCTTCAGCAGGTTCCAAATGATTTGCTGGAACTTTGCCGTGTCTGCCGACACGTAATGAGCGCCCGCCCGCAAGTCGAGATGCACCTGGAGCTTCCTGGCGTCTGCGTCCGCACGGCACATTTCCACCACGTTTAAGATTGCCTGATGCGCATCGATGGAATCGAATTTCAATTGCAATTTGTCCTTCGCGATCTGGGTGAGATCGAGCAGATCGTCAATCAACTGGCTCTCGAGCTCGACATTGCGACGGATCATGGCCAGCGCGGCTTTGGATTCCGTGGATTGGGAGAGCTCGGTTTGCAGCGCGTCCAATGCAGCGATCACCGGCGTAAGCGGCGTGCGCAATTCATGCGAAAGCATGGCCAGAAAATTATCTTTGGTCCGGTTCGCTGCTTCGACCGCCGCCTTCTGCTGCGTGATGGCCGCTTCGGCCCGCCTGCGCTCGGCCATCGCTGCCGCGAGCGCCATGGCTGTGACCGTTAACACGGCGGTGGAAGTTTGCAGAATAAGCAGAGATTGATTTTCCGTCTCCATGACGAAGGGGCCGAAGCCATGCAGCGTGCCCCAAATTGCGATAACGGAGAGGACGAAAATTCCAGTAGCAGTTTCGCGTTGGGCAAAGCGGAAGGCAGTCCACAGCACGACTGGTCCGCAAATGAACGAGACCGGATAATTTTTGGCCGAAATCGGGAACCATCCGCCAAAGACCGTTTCACCGAGGATTAACAGCAAGATCAGAAGCAGAATAACTTCGACAGCTTCCCGGCGATTCCACCGCCAGCTCGGTGCGATCGTCCAAAGAATAATGAGCGGAGCAACAACGAGATCGCTCGTTGTGTCGCCCATCCACCACGTAATCCAGATCGCTCCGTAATTTGCCCAATCAGGCCCAAAGTCGGACTGATCACCGTGCTCGTCATTGCCGCGAACGCGAACTTGAAGACATCCTGGGCCCGATCGAAAACGTGAGTGCCGCCGGCGAATCGATTGACCAGCCACGCGCCGCAAAGCGCTTCAAGTGTATTGCCGGTGGCGATGCAAAGTGAAGTCGCGATGTTGCCCGCAGTAGTGACGTTTACCAAAAATGCGCCGAGAAAAATGGCGGGCCACGTGCGGTAACCAAGCACGAGCAGCGCAGCGAGCGCGATTCCGGCGGGCGGCCAAACCGGCGACGCGCTCACGTGCAAAAAGGCCAGCTTCAACCCGAGCTTGCCGGCGATGAAATAGACAACCGTGAGGATGCCGATGGCCGGCAGCGTTGGAAAACGTCGCGAATGCATCGCCCGACCGCCTCTGCGAATCATTCTACCTTTATGTCCCTACGCACTGCGGTCAACAACGGAAGATAGCCGTTTCGGCTATCAAGGAAGACAGGCTTCCAGCCTGTCCTCTGGTCGTGACAGGCGAGAGGTCTGTCTGTAATGACAGGTGAGGACGCCCGTTTTCCTCAATAATCGCGGACGTAGGGATATTTCGATTCGTTGCCGAGCTCGGGCGGGAATTCCGAATAACCGGCGTGAATCCGCGGAATATCGCTGGGCAAAAGCGGATAGTAACTTTGCCGCCACACCGGGACCGGCCAGAGCAGAATTTCGAGAAAACCCGCAATGTGGCGGGTGCCCGCGCGTCCCAATCCGCGCATGACGCCGTAGCCTGCGGCCGCGGCATTGCCTTCGTCTTGGTTGATCTTCGCGATCGTCACCGGGACTTCCGCCGGAGCCAGGAAGAAATTGGACAGGCCGCGGCCAAGCTTGCGCGTCGGGCCGTAGTCGTTAGAGGGCGGGTCCTGAATGTCGGCAAAGCAACTTCGCGCAAGACCGACGAGAAGCCCAGCGACAACGAGCTTTTTCATAAGGTGCCTCAAACGACTAAACAAATTTTGAGCGCCGAAAGCAACACTTCATTTCCGATTCGCGATCCTGTTCCGGTTCTGCGTCACAATCATCGAGACCGTAATGGTGACGGCGAGGATGAGCACGATGACAGCGAGCGACAGCAGAGTCGGGAGCGGAAAATAATGCGCCACAATCATTTTGATTCCAACAAACGCGAGCACGAGCGCGAGGCCGGTTTTCAGATAAATGAACCGATCCATCAGGTTCGCGAGCAGGAAATAGAGCGAGCGCAAACCAAGAATGGCGCAGATGTTCGACGTATAAACAATAAAAGGGTCCTGAGTGATCGCAAAAACGGCAGGGATCGAATCGACCGCGAAAACGAGGTCCATCACGTCGATGACGATGAGGACAAGCGCGAGCGGCGTCAGCATCCAGCGGTTGTCGATCTTGGCGGTGAAGTCCTCTCCGTGAAATTCGTTGGTCACGTGAACGGAGCGCCGGACGAGGCGCATGACTAGGCTGGTCTCAAAGTCCTGCTCGCCGTACTTTCCGGAAAACATTCGCACGGCAGTGACGAGCAGGAAGCCGCCGAAAAGGTAGAGAACAAAATGAAAATGCGCGACCAGCGTGACGCCGAGCCAGATCATCACTCCGCGCATGACGAGCGCGCCAACAATTCCCCAGACGAGAACGCGATGTTGCGCGATCGGCGGCACGCGGAAGTAAGCAAAGATTAGAACGAAGATGAAGATATTATCGACGCTGAGCGAGTACTCGATCAGGTAACCGGTTAAGAAATCGAGGCCGCGCTGTGGGCCCTGCCATTGCCAGATCAACGCGCAAAAGCCGAAGGAGAGTACCATCCAGAGTGCACTGCGTTGGGTGGCGGCGCGCATACTCAACGCCCGCGCCCGCCGCTTGAAACTCGCCAGGTCTAGCGCGAGAGCGATAAAGACACCGAGGTGAAATGCAATCCAGAACCAGATGCTCGTGTGCACGGGCATGGCGCGTAGCGTTTCACGGGCCGGGTGTCACCGCAAACGCAAACACCGGAGTTTTCTCTCGCGCGGCGTCGCGTTCATCGTAGCTTGTTCGACCTCGCATGGACCCGGAATTGGAGAAGCTGGTTGAATCGGGAAAGCTGACCGCGAAAGCCGCCGATCAACTCGACAAACTCAAACCGGGCGCGTTTTGCCTGCACAAAAGTTGGGGTTTCGGCCGCGTGGCCGAGTGGAACCTCCTCCTCAATCAAATCGTCATCGATTTCGCCGGCAAAAAATCGCATCCGATGCAACTCCAATATGCAGCAGACAATCTCACCGTTATCCCCGCGGAACATTTTCTCGCGCGCAAGGCGAGCGATCTCATGTCGATCAAAAAACTCGCCAAAGAAGATCCGCCGGCGCTTATGCGAAATATTCTGGAGAGTCTCGGTGGGCAGGCGACCGTGCAGCAGATCAGCGATTGGTTGATCGGTGATCTTTTTACCGAAGCAGAATGGAAACGCTGGTGGGAATCGACCAAGAAATTACTCAAATCGAGCGGCGCTTTTTCGATTCCCGCGAAAAAGACGGAGCCAATCCAGTTGCGCGGCGAAGGAATCTCGCATGCGGACGAGCTGATTGCGTCTTTCAATCAGGCGCGGCAACCGAAAGAGCAAATCGCGACGCTCGAGCAGATCATCAAGTTCCATCAGCAATTCAAGGAGCCGGAAAAGCAGTTGCAGCCAATCGTCGCCACGATTGAGAATGCCGCGGCGCGCAATCAGAAATTGCATCCGGAGCTCGCCTTCGAATGGATTCTCGGCCGCGATGATTTGCTGGAGCGCGTTCCACAATTGAGGACGACCCATATCGGTCTGACGCTGGTGAAACTGATTTCGGATGAGGAATCGCGCTTGATCTCGATTTTGCCGAAATTACCGGCCGCCAAGGAAAAACGGATTTTGCAAGCATTGCCGGCTGCGCTCGGGGAGTGCTGGAGCACGCGTGCTTTACGGTTGATGCAAGCAACCCATGGTCGAATGGTCGCGCAAATTCCGCACGTTTTCAGCGGCGCAGGGCGGCACGAGGAATTGCAAACGGCGCTTGAGCGCAGCGTCCGCCAACATTCTGCTACGAGCGAGATGCTCGTGTGGTTGTGCAATGAGAGGCACGAGTGGCGCGAATTGATCACCCCGGAATTACTGGCCGCGATCTTGTCCGCGGTTGAGCGCGATCAATCCAAAACTGGCGCTCGCGGCAGCAAATTGCAGCGCTTGTTGCTTGAGGATCGACAGTTACTCCCCGATATCTTTGCCGATACCGACATCGCCATTGCCCGGGACGCGGTGCGGCGGCTTCAGCTCAGTCCATTGTTTGATGAGCTGACGAAGCGTTCGTTGCTCGCGCGGATCGTCAAACTTTATCCGGAACTGGAGAGCATGATCACGGGCGCGCAGCCGGTAGAAAAGGCGGCGCCTTTGATTGTCTCCTGGAGCAGTCTGGAAAAGCGCAGAGCAGAACACGAAGAGCTCGTGAAGAAGAAAATTCCTGAGAACAGCAAGGAAATCGCGCTCGCGCGATCCTACGGCGACCTCAGCGAAAATTTTGAATTCAAAGCCGCCAAGCAAATGCAAGCCGTCCTCATGCGTCGCAAAGCCGAGCTCGAACAGGCTCTGCACAATGCGCGCGGAACCGCCTTTGAAAATCCCGACACCTCGCGCGTTTCCATCGGCACAATCGTTACCTTGCGCGACTCGGATTCAGGAAAGGAGGAGGCCTACACAATTCTCGGCGCGTGGGACGGCGATCCCGAGCGCAACATCATCTCGTATCAGACTGCCATTGGTCAGGCGTTGCTCGGCCACAAATCTGGCGAGGTTGTGACGCTCAACACCGAACACGCCACGGCTAATTTTAAAATTGTGTCGATCGAGCCTGCGCCGATTGATGAGACCACGCCGGATTCAACTCTCTTTGTGACAGCAAGCGAACCCGTCGCGGCCGAGTGAGGCTGCGTGGTTGGAAAAGGCAGGTGGATCGAGCAGTCCCTTGCCCGCCAACGGACGGACTCGTCCCGTGGCGAGCTCGATGTTAATTACGCGGCGAAGCCGCTCAATGATTGGCATCGTGCGACGGAGCACGCGATCCACCTTTGGAATGTCAACTATAGCGTTGAATCAGCTTGCAATCGAAATTGCAACCGGCGGATAATCGAGAAAATCTTATGAACAACAAGATCAATCATCTCGCGGTCTGGAGCCTGGTGGTTATCCACCAGCTCGTCGGCTTCGGATGGTACGCAATCTTCGGCAACATCTGGTTGAATTTGCATGCGAAAACGATGACCGACATCGAACGACCGCACGACTTTGTGCCGTATCTGTGCGCGATCGTCGCTTCGATCTTTGTCAACTATGCGCTGGCCTGGCTGATTAACCGGCTCAATGCGACGAATGCGATAGCGGGCTTAAAAATCGCGCTCGTCTGCTGGTTCGCTTTTCTGTTTGTTGAATACGCGACCATCTCGGCGTTCTCCGCGTTTGAGACAAATCCGTGGCCGCTCGTTTTCATCAACATGGGTCGACCATTCGTCGCTTTCGCGCTCAGCGGTCTCATCCTCGGCGCGTGGCGACGCCTTACCACGACGGCATCTGCTTGATTATTTTTCCTCGCGACGGCCGACTACGATGACGTCGCCGTGGCTCAGGGCAGCGCTGTAGCCGGGGTCGGCGACCCCGGACACTTACCGGCAAACAAGATTGATGATTACTGAGTCGGAGCAGGGCTCGGAGCGCTAACCGGTTCTTTTTTCTTCTGTGCGTCCGGCGCACCTGACGTCGCAGCCGCTTCCACTTTCGTCGCGCTCATCACGTAGGTGATCGTGACGGTCGCGCCAACTTTCAGTTCGCCGCTTACTTTGGTTTGGGGATCGAGGTCCATTTCCAATCGGTCGCCGTCCTTCTGCACGGCGATCATTGTCGGCTTAACTTCGAGAATCGTTCCGGTGA
>QHQE01000064.1 GCA_003219265.1 Verrucomicrobiota bacterium | reverse complement strand
TCCGAAGCTTTCGACACGCTCAAGCCGGGCGAAGACATGGTCGGCCTGGAAAAAGCCTTCGCCGCCGCCGAGCAGGAAGATTATCGCCCCGGCGAATCCAAAAAAGAATCAAAGCCGCCCGAGGAATCCAAGGAACCGAAAGAATCCAAGCGCGAATCGAAGAAGGAATCAAAGAAAAAATAGGTTTGCAGATTTCTTGTCGCTGTTTAGAGAACTCTCCCAGATCTGCGCAAGGACTAAGAGCGGCGCAGCGCTGCCGTACTCCAAGACACAAGCGCAATGTGCGCCGGACTCGCGGCCCACGTTTCTGGTGGGTCCCGATTCGGACCGCTTTGGGTCCACTCGAAGTTGATAGCTTCCTTCTGCTCTCGACCGCGTCGGAGCAGGCCAGCCCAAGCAGAGGTTTCGCCCAACGATCCAGCTTAAGAGTAAACAAAAGCTTATGATATACAGACGAGTCGCTAGCTTGAATGTGGGCCGGGGGGGCTTGCACAAAAGAGCATTCCGGCAGTTATGCGATTTGGTTTCGCCCACCATAGATCCGGGTTACGGCTAATCGCTGCGGAAGTTCTGCTGTGTGCGACGGCCAGCTGCGGGAATCCGTATCATTCGTAATGACGTCCCGGCAATCGGCAGAATAATGCGAGTTAGATACTACTCCAATCTTTGGTGCGGCCTGATCGCCTTCTTAGCCTCGCTCGTTGGCACCCTCCTGCTGGCAAATGAGCGGGCTCGACCTTGGGCGGTGTCGCTGCTCATCGGCGCGGCAGTGCTGGCCGTGATCATCTGGGGGCGGCAAAAATGGATACCGGCGTTTCCGCGCCATCCTATTGTCCGGATACCCAACTTAGACCGCAGCCGCTTCTTGTATTTGTTCGGAGTAGTAAGTGTGTTCCTGCTTGCGCTGGCGGCAGACCTTCGTTACCTGGCGACTCCGAACGAGACTTTTGGGCTGGCCGGTATTTTATGGTTGGGAGGCATCGGCGTACTGCTGTCCTTTACTTTCGTTTGGCCACATCCGGCTGCGGATCCTGCCGGTGAACTGCATCTCACCCGGTGGCCGACTTGGGAGATAGTCTTGCTCGCCGGGCTGGTTCTGGTGGCGTTGCTCACCCGAGTTTGGGACCTCGCCAGCTTTCCCGACAACATCTACCCGGACGAAATAATGACCGGCACCATCGCCACTCAGTCTTATATAAACCCGACCGGTTCCAGTCCGTCAGTCTTCAGCACCCTGTGGGATGGCATAGATCTACCTGCCCTGTGGTTCTGGATAGTATCGTCGTCTCTTAAGATGAGTGGTAGCACGCTTGCAATGCTAAGGCTCCCTGCCGCTTTATTCGGCGCGGCTACTGTTGTCCCCTTGTACGGACTGATACGCGGAACATGGGGCAGGTCCGCCGCAATGGCTGGAGGCGCGATCCTGACCTTCAGCGCCTCTAACATCCACTACAGCCGCCTCGCGCTTAACAACATAACGACACAGTCCTTCTGGGCGACCTGCTTCTTTTTCTTATTGCGCGGACTGCGGTCGCGCCGGCCGTTTGATTGGGTGCTGGCTGGGCTGTCGGCGGGGCTAAGCGAACATTTCTACTATGGCACACGGCTCTTGCCCTTTATCCTTCTGGTGTTCATCTGTTACATACTAGTTTTTCATTGGCAGCAGGCGCGTCAATATCTGAGTGATTTCTGGCTACTGGCCGGTAGCTATCTGGTGGGGTTTGGCCCTCTTCTGTTCCACTTTATACGAAATCCCAATCTCTACCTTGGCCGAGGAGCCAGCTTGATGATATGGTCCCCTCATATTCCAACCACCTTCGAAGATTTCCAAAGCATGTGGAAAACCGTTTGGCCTGTGATCTCCGAGAACCTGCTGGGTATAAGCACTCATAGCTCGCAAGACATCATATTCTATGCGCCCCTGCTATTGCCTGCTGAAGCCGCCCTGCTCGTATTAGGGATTGCGTTGCTCCTATGGCACTGGCGTCACCCAGTCGCATTCCTCATCCTCACTGCGGGGCTCGGTGTGTTGCTCATAGGCGGCACGCTTGTGGCCTCCTCCAATAGCATTCCGCCATTGATTAACCATTGGACTCCAGCCTTCCCGGCGTTCTATGCTGCGCTAGGCCTGCCTATCGGCGCATGGGTGACGTCCGCTCAAGCGGAGTTGCCGATCCGGCTGCGTTGGATCTTGCCTGCGACGCTCACCATTGCCTTATCGCTGCTCGGCTGGCTCAACCTGGATTTCTATTTTCATCGCTATTACGCCGATCCTGCAAGCCTCAAGAGCAGCGGGTACAGGCTGGCCCAACAGAACTATGAAATTCAGACTGCCCAAAGCCGGTACCAAGCATCACTCGGCCCTGAGTATCACGTGTTCACAGTCGGCCAGGGTTCGCCGCCATACGATCCCGTAAC
The DNA here is from genome assembly GCA_003219265.1 of Verrucomicrobiota bacterium. Classification (GTDB taxonomy): domain Bacteria; phylum Verrucomicrobiota; class Verrucomicrobiia; order Chthoniobacterales; family UBA10450; genus AV133. The sequence goes on along the minus strand of QHQE01000064.1, from coordinate 2,818 downwards.
GACGCGATACCTGGTGGCGGACCAGGAGTGCACTATGCTGACTAACCCTGCCGCGGAGTTGCCCTCCATAAATGCTGGGAACAGGGGGCTGGCGTTCCTCTTCTTTCCGGGAAACGAACACTATCGGGAATTGGCGCATAAGCTTTATCCCGGAGGCGTGGACGGCGAGGTGACCACAAAGCGGGGCAAGCACCTATTCTACACATACGTGCTCACCTGGGCACAAGCGCAAGCGGCCCACAAATGACACCTCAAATCATCGTACAAATAGTTTATAAGTTGATCGACCTCACCCGACCTCTCCCTGCCATGGAGAGGTGATCCCTTCTCCCCGGGGGACAGGATCGCGATGGGAAACGCTACCGCTATACCCAAACCGGGCGCGCCCAGTCCATGTTCGTAATAGAGCGCGTGCGTCGCCGCCAGAACGACCACGAGCACGAACCAAGCGCTCAGCCAGGCTGCGATGCGAGCTCGCATCAGCGGATTCGAACCGAATCCGATCGATAAAGCGGCAATGACAATGGCTGCCGAGGCAGTCAATTCAATGGAACCGATAAGATCAGTGTTCACACGGTTATGCCTACGGTTCGTAGCAGTCGAGATACTTAATCCCCGAGCCGGTATTGAAGATGACGACGCGCTCGCCGATGTCGATCTTGCCGGCGGCACGTAGAGATTTCAGCGCCGCGAAACAGGCTGCGCCTTCGGGCGCGATGAAGAGACCTTCTTTAGATCCGACTTCGCGCACCATCCTGATCATGTCATCGTCATCGACAGCTACTACGCCGCCGTTCGATTCCCGCAAAATCTTGAGCATGAGGAAATCGCCGATCGCTTTCGGGACGCGCAAGCCGGACGCGCAGGTGTGCACATTGGAAAATTCGGCCGCGGTTTTTTCACCAGATTCAAACGCGCGGACAATTGGCGCGCATCCGCTTGCTTGAACGGAAAACATGCGCGGCCGCTTCTTATCGACCCAATCGAGCGCCTCCATTTCGTCGAACGCTTTCCACATGCCGATCAGGCCGGTGCCGCCACCGGTCGGATAAAGAATCACGTCGGGCAGTTGCCAAGCGAATTGCTCAGCCAACTCGTAACCGAGCGTCTTTTTTCCTTCGATGCGATAGGGTTCTTTGAGCGTGGACATTTCGAACCAGCCTTCGCGTTCTTTGCGGCGCCCGATCTCGGCACCGCAATCGGTGATGAGACCGTCGATCAGTGTGACGTGCGCGCCGAGCTCGCGACATTCGATGATGTTCGCGCGCGGAGTGTCGCGCGGCATGAAAACGTGTGCTTCGAGACCGGCGCGCGCGGCATAAGCGGCGAGCGCGCCTCCCGCATTCCCGGCGCTTGGAACAGCGAGCTTGCTCGCGCCGAGATATTTTGCCATCGAAACGGCGACGGACATGCCGCGCGCTTTGAAACTTTGCGTCGGGTTCAGTGATTCATCTTTGATCCAAAGATCGACATCCTCGGCGAAGTTCTTCGCGCGCAACAGCGGCGTCCCGCCTTCGCCTAACGACACGGGTTCGACCTCCGCCGCCAGCGGCAGCAATTCGCGGTAACGCCACAACGATTTCTCGCGAGCGGCAAATTTTTCCCGCCTGAGCGCTCGCCCGGCCGCGGCGAGATCGACAATTGCAAAGAGCGGTTTCTGACACGCACCGCAAAGATTTTGCAGACGCGACCAGTCGTGCCGGAGGCCACAGGACGTGCATTCGAGATATGTGACAAACACACGGCAATTGAGCGCAGGGGCGCGAAATTGGAAAGGTGGATCGGCCGCTCCGTCGGGCGATGCTAACAATAAGCGGCGTCGCCGCGTAATTTCGGCATCGAGCTCGCCACAGGACGAGTCCGTCCGACTGGCGGACAAGGGACTGCTCGATCCACGTGCCGCTTTGTGATAATGACGCCAGCCATGAGTTCGACCGCGCCACGATCACCGGGTCGGCCGTGGTACCGCCCTTCGCTCACAGTGCAGATCATGATCGGTTTAGTAGTGGGCGTCATGGTTGGCTGGGTGCAGCCCGATTGGGGGAACGCGGTTTATTTTCTGCGCGACATCTTTATCAACCTGATCAAGTCGATCATCGCGCCCCTCGTCTTCTCCACGATCGTTGTCGGGATCGCCGGCGCTGGTGCATTGCGCAAGGTCGGTCGCATGGGCGTCAAAGCGCTGATCTATTTTGAAATTGTCACGACCGCAGCGCTGATCATCGGGCTGGCTGTGGTCAATTTCATGAAGCCGGGTGCGGGCATAACTCTGGCCACGAGCAACACCGACATCATCAAGACGATTGGCCAAAGTCATCCCAAGACGCTGGTGGAAACGCTGGTGCACGTGTTCCCGTCCAGCGTCATTGATTCGATGGTGCGCGGCGACGTGCTCCAAATTGTCGCCTTCTCCGTGCTTTTCGCGCTGGCCATCTCTTCGGTCGGCGAAAAAGGAAAGCCGATCATCCGCGCGATGGAAAGTCTCTCCCAGATCATGTTTAAATTCACCAACTACGTGATGATGTTCGCGCCGATCGGCGTGGGCGCGGCTATGGCGCACACGGTCGCGACGCAAGGTCTGGGTGTGCTCGCCAATCTTGGCAAACTCATCGGTTCGCTTTATCTCGCTCTTATCATTTTCGTCGCGGTCGTTTTTGGATTGGTGATGCTGATCGCCCGGATTCCAGTGCGACAATTTATTCGCGCGGTGCGCGAGCCAGCCACGATCGCGTTCGCGACCACGAGCAGTGAATCGGCGTTGCCAAAAGCGATGGAAGCGATGGAACGCTTCGGCGTGCCGCGGCACATCGTTGGGTTC
>QHQE01000063.1 GCA_003219265.1 Verrucomicrobiota bacterium | reverse complement strand
ATTCTTGGTGAACCTGAAGCCTACGGGCTCCCGCCGAAGCCGCAGATTCCGACGATTTATTTAAAATCAGCGTGGATCTCGGCCTTCGCGACGGCAATCGCGTCAATCATCGCGACGCTCGCGGGATTTGCATTTTTCTCATGACGAACGGACCTCAAGCCGAACAACGACTAGAACAGCTTCGCGAAGAAGCTTGGAAAAAAGGCGTTGTTCCGGGCAAAGGCGTCGATGTTGCCGGCGGCCCGATTCCGCGCAAACCCGGTTACTACGGTCAGCCGGTGGTCAAACCGCCGGTCTGGACCTGGGAAATTCCGCTCTACTTTTTCTTTGGCGGGATGGCTGGAATGTCGGGCGTAATCGCAAGCGGCGCGATCATCTTTCATCAGGTCGATCTTGCGCGCGCGGCCATGTGGGTCGCGGCTGTAGGGGGCGCAGTTCTTTCACCAATTTTGCTGATCATGGATCTTGGTCGCCCTCATCTCTTCCTGAACATGCTGCGTGTGTTTAAACATCGATCAGCCATGTCGATGGGCGCCTGGATTCTGAGCGCGTTCGGCGCGTGCGCCGTTCCCGGTTTGATCGCGCTCGAGCTGCACGCTCATCAGATTTTCCCTGGCACACTCGATCAACTCCTGCGGGTCGCCGCCGGCCTCCTCATTTTTGGTTCGGCGATCTTTGGAACCTTGCTCGCGACTTATACGGGCGTGTTGATTGGGGCAACCGCAATTCCGGCGTGGTTTTTGCATCGGACACTGTTGCCGATTCATTTCGGGACCGCCGGCCTGGGATCTGCCGCGGCCGTGTTAGAATTGCTCGGACACCGAATTCCTGCGCTCAACGTCATCGGATTTTACGCGGCGGGCGTTGAGACGGTGTTGCTCATCTGGTTGAGCGTCGATAAACACGGCGCCGCCGATCGCGCGATCCACGAGCATGGCTCGGGTTGGCTAATTCGGATCGGCGAAGTTTTGAATGGTCCCCTTGCGCTTGCTCTTCGCTTCTTTGCCTTCATTCCATTCGCGGCCATCTCATTTTTGCTCGGCGCGTTGGTTAGTCGCGTCGGCTGGATCGTAGTCGGCAAAGTTTCCGGCGCCGATCCGGAATCTGTCTTTGCCGCTGAGCGCTACTAGGGCGATGCGCTCCATTTACCTCGGAAGAGGGAGGCGAAATCCCTGCTTCAGGCGTAGTAGAGAATCCCACGGACGCGCTGTGGAAGCCAACTGAGCACGCCGTCATGTTTTTAGCATGAAAACGAACAATTCCCTGGTGATAGCGGCGATCTTGTTGTCGATTCACGCTTCGAACGCTTTTGCGTTGATCAGATCGCCTTATCCACGCAAACCATCTGTGCCGGATAATATCGTCGTAATTGCCGACGACAGACATGATTGGATTCGCCCGACGGTTGAAGCCTCAAAATGAACACGCTAATCAGCGATCAGATAATCGCGTTGATAGCAGTGATTGAGCAGACCGGACTCCCGGCCCTGCGGATGGCGTTCACTCTCGCCGTGATCATCTTTCTGATTGGCGGCATTCTCATCCTCCGCAAGCGCCACCAACTCTTCGATCGCGATCCAAGCGTCGAGAACGATCTGCCTGTCGTCCGACACAATCGGATGGAAGAAGTCCTATTCGTTTGGAGCGGGCTGACGCTGGTCCTGCTTAGCATTGTCTACCAAGTGTGGAGCGCATGACGTGAACGATTTCAAATCACAAAGACAAACTCAAAACCCTCAGGAGACATAATCATGAGCGCATTTACTCGTCGCAGTTTTATCGGAACGGCCGCTGCCGCGGTAGGCAGCTTTGCCGCGTTGCAAAAAGTCGCGGGTGCAGACCGAAGCAAGAGTGATCCCGGTCCAGCCAATCCGGGGCTTGATGGCCAGAACCCGGATTCGATCTGGCCACCTCCCACCGACTCAAAGAGTCTGGTCCAAAACTTCAAGTATCCGTTCTCGTTTGCGAACAAGCGGAGCTATGAAGGCGGATGGTCGCGGGAGGTGACTGTTCGGGAACTGCCCGTCTCCAAAACCCTCGCCGGAGTCAACATGAGACTCACCGCCGGAGGCGTCCGGGAGTTGCATTGGCATACGTCCGCCGAGTGGGCCATCATGCTTTACGGGACCGCGCGGATCACGGCCATCGACGAGAGCGGCAAAAGTTTTGTCGCCGACACGAACAAGAACGACCTTTGGTTTTTTCCCCCCGGCGTTCCGCACTCGATTCAGGGTCTCAATCCTGACGGTTGCGAGTTTATGCTCGTGTTCGACGACGGTGATTTTTCGGAATCAGAAACGGTGCTGTTGAGCGACTCAATGATGCACTTGCCGCCCGAGGTGCTGTCAAAGAATTTCGGTATTAACCAGCAAGCGTTCGCGAAGATCCCGAAGCAAGAGCTGTTCATTTTCCAGACGGATGTCCCGCCTTCGCTCGCGGACGATCAGAAGGCAGCGGCCGGGGCGCTTGGAAAATCGCCAAAGGATTTTGCGTTTCGTACGATGGAAATTCCGCCAACGAAACAAACGAAGTCTGGTGACGTGCGGATTGTCGATTCGAGGAATTTTAAAGTCACCACCACGGCAATGGCAATGGTTACGGTTCATCCGGGCGGCCTGCGAGAACTGCACTGGCATCCCAACGCTGACGAGTGGCAGTATTACATCGCGGGTAAGGGCCGAATGACGGTCGTGGCGACCGGCAACAAGGCTCGGACGATAGATTTTCAGGAGGGCGACGTCGGCTACGTGCAAAAGACGTTGCTGCATTACATCGAGAATACGGGCGACACGGATTTAGTATTCCTGGAGATGTTCAAAAGTAGTCTCTACCAAGAGTTTTCATTTTCGGAATGGCTGGCCCACACTCCGGCAGAACTCGTCATGGCGCATTTGAACATCGACAAGGCGACTTACGACGCGATACCAAAAACTGGCGGAGTGGTCATGCCGCTATAGTCGAACCGTGCGAACGAGCAATCGCTGGGTCATCGCAATCGCGGGAGTGTTTTTGCAGATAGCGTTGGGCGCGGTCTATGCCTGGAGCGTTTTCCGTGTCCCACTCTCGAAACAATTTGGCTGGAGCATTTCCGAAGTCACGCTGACCTTTACGATCAGCATTTTTGTTCTTGGATTTGCTGCGTTCTTCGGCGGCCTGTGGTTGAATCGCAAAGGACCGCGCATCGTCGCATTGACTGGTGGCGCGCTTTACGGTCTGGGAGTCTTTCTCGCCAGCTTCTCGCATAGTCTGTCGTGGTTATATCTCAGCTACGGCGTGATCGGCGGCATTGGTCTCGGTCTCGGATACATCGTTCCGGTGGCGGTGCTGGTGAAATGGTTTCCGGATCGGAGAGGACTCATCACTGGGATCGCGGTCGGCGGGTTCGGAGCGGGCGCGCTCATCACCGCGCCGGTGGCGACGCGACTCATCCAGAGCGTCGGCGTCTTGAGCACATTTGCTTACCTCGGCGTCGCGTATCTCGTCGTGACAATAATTTCCGGCGCCTTCATGCAGAATCCGCCCGATGGCTGGAAGCCCGAGGGTTGGTCACCGACCGCAAGCCAAACGTCTCAACGCGCCGGACACGATTTCGTTCTGAGCGAGGCGCTCAAGACCTGGCAATGGTACGCGCTCTGGCTGCTGCTGTTTTTGAACACGTGCGCCGGCATTTCTGTTATCTCGCAGGAGGCGCCGATCTTTCAGGAGTTGACCGGAGCGAGCGCAATTGTCGCTGCGGGTATGGTGGGGCTGGCCAGCATCGGCAACGCAGTCGGCCGAGTATTCTGGGCGTGGGTTTCCGATTTGATTACGCGGCGCGCGACTTTCGCGGTCATGTTTATTCTTCAGGTGCTGCTTTTTTGGTTTCTTCCAAGCATCGCGACCGTGTCGTTGATGACGATCGTCACCTTCGTCGTGCTGATGTGTTATGGCGGCGGTTTTGGCACCATGCCCGCCTTCGCGGCTGATTACTTTGGCCCGAAGAATGTTGGTCCGATCTACGGTTTAATGCTGACCGCGTGGAGCTTTGCCAGCGCGGTTGGCCCGTTGTTCATCGCCCACATGCGTGAGACAGCCGGTTCGTATGGCGGCGCGCTTCACATTGTCGCCGGCGTGATGACGGTTTCAATACTACTGCCGATCCTGGTGCGACCACCGCGAGTTCCACGAGAGCAACCATCGAACAAAGGTGGTCTCCCGAAAGAGGTGGCTGCACTCGCCTCGCGCGTAAGATCGTAAAATCCCACCTATGCGTTGTCGCGGCGAGATGATCAGCTGCCGTAGCGTAGGGGATGAAAAGGGAACGATTTGATTATGGACGAATGGCGTTACCGAGATCATTCGTTAGACCCAGCGCCGAAGATCAACTGAACTTGGCGCGGACTTTTTCTCTGCCGGGACAACGAAGCGGGCGGGCAAGAAGGATTTTCGTCATCAAAAAGACAAGCCGATTGCGGTCAACAAATGGCGCGGACAAGAAAATTCGGCGGATCCTGATTTTCGATAACCATCCCGACAGCCTGCGTCTGGTCTTTGAGGGCGGAGCAATTTCGCATCACGAGCTTCCGAAATCGCGGCATGTCAGTTCGTGGGAGCTAATTATCGTCTGCTCTCTGACGGTCGTCGGGTTGATCGGAATGTTCTGGCCGCTCTTTTGAGACCTTCGCGTCGTGAACGCAGCCCTCTGACTCGAAAGAGGGAGCAAGCATCACCCGAACGTGGCATCACAAAATCCCACGGACGCGGCGTGGCTGAGTAACCAGGGAGTGGCGAGCGTTAGTTATGAAAAAATTAAGATTACTTAGCTTAGTTGGCATCACATCGATCGCCTTAGCCCACGCCGGGTGGGCAGGTCCCCACGGCGGTGGTGGCGGTGGTGGTGGATTTGGTGGTGGCGGCTTTCGTGGCGGTGGAGGGGGCGGCTTTCACAGCGGTGGCTTCGGAGGAGCTCCTCACTTCGCAGGCGGCGGTTTTAGTGCGCCCTACTCAATCTCTAGAGGAGCAGCTTACCGTGGAGGTGGAGTCGGCTTCGGCGCATATCATCCTTCGACTGTTCCGCACGTTGCGACTGCACCCACCCATGTGCGTTCGGTTGTCCCATCGCGATCTACCACGGTGCAGAGTTCGGGCGGACGTCCGACTCCAAACCTAGCGAACGCCGGCCGCGGCAATCGAACCGGGAATAATCAAGGTCGTGGTGCAACAGCAGTTAATCGACCGAACAACGCCGGGTCGCTTAACAATCGTAACGGACAAGCTTCACGTCCGACGGTGGCAAGACCGTCCAATGAAGCGGCCTTGAGCAGAGATCATCATATCTTTGCTCGCGAGGGTGGC
>QHQE01000062.1 GCA_003219265.1 Verrucomicrobiota bacterium | reverse complement strand
AAATGCGCGGCCGTCATCAAGAGCCCGGCCAGGCTGCGGCCGCGCAGATAGGGAAGGATCGTTTGTGTGCTCTCGCTGAAAGCGAGCGAGGGATTCTCCATGTTTGCGCCTTGCAGGAAACCGCCGGGGAGCAGCATGAGCGTCATGAGACCGACGCCATAGACCGACGCCCAGAAATGCAGTTTGATAAGCGAGGCGTAACGCCACTCGCGGCCCACCAGCCGAGGCACGATGTAGTACATCGAGCCGAACATCACCATGGTAAAAAATGCGTAGAGACCGAGATGCGAATAAGCAATGCTCGCTTGGGTGAAGTTGACGTAGCGGGCGACGGAGCGCAGCGAAATCAAAACCCCGACCGCGCTAAAAACCGTGTAGGAAATCGCACCGAACACGGTGAAGCGCAGTGTCGGACTGTAGCGCAGGAGCGGGAAATACCCCTGCATCGTCATGTGATGATTGAGCCCAACGGTGGCGACCGGAATGATGGTGAGAATGGTCGCGGCAATGCTCGCCGTGATCATCCAGGCCGGAAACGGCCCATCGACGAGCCGTTGCATTCCGGTCCAACTGGAGAAAAGCGCGTAGGTCCAGAAACCGATTGCTGCCAGATGATAACTGTAAACCGGGCGGCCGATCACTTTCGGAATCATGTAATAAGCGGTGCCAAGCCCGATCGCGCCGAGCCAGAGAAAGAGCAGATTGTTCGCGAACCACCAACCCACGGCCGCTTGCATCACGCCCTGCACCGGCACGACGAAGAGCATCAATTGCGCGGCCGCGTAGAGCCACGGGAACCAGAGAAAGGCGCCGAGCAAATACCATTGCGAGATGTAAATCTGATCGCCGCGCCGGAAACGGAACATGAGCACGGCCCAGGAAATGATGAGCGAGTAAGCGACGAAAAGGACGATCGCCGCGTAGGGCGGAAACTCGAGCCATTGATAACCGGTGCTGTCGCCCGCGAGAATTCCGCCGACGCCGAGCAGCACACCGAAATTCCAAAAACCGCCGCCGGCCACGAGCAGAAGCGGATGTCGCAAAACAGTGCGGCACAACCGCGCCATCAACCAAATGGCCGTGCCCATTCCGGCCATCGAGGCCCATCCGTACACCATCACGTTCATGTGCGCCGGTCGCAGCCGGCCCCACGTCAGGAAACTGACGCCAGAGAACATATCCGGCTCGTGCAATTTAATTGAAACGAAACCGGCCAGGAGCGTGCCGATGAGCAGCCAGACAATCGCCGAAGTATAGAACATCAACACGGGCACACGCGTCGATGCATCGATCAAGGCGCGCTCGATTTGCTCGACGTCACTCGTCGGCACATCCGTTGGAACGGACGGTGGTTTCAGCGGAATCTCAGTGGCGTCCATGTTGTGCGGGAAGGATCGATAGGTTCATTCGCGGCGGTAAAATCAAAATACTCATGGCGTTTTTGCCGGGACCGGCGCCGGCGTCCCCGGCGGTGATTGCGCGGGCGCTGCCTGTGGCGGCGCGGCAGGACTAGGTTTGGCAGCGGGCGGAGCGAGCGGCGCCGCGGGTGACGCGGCTGCGCCGGGTTGCGTGCCGGGCGGCGCAGGCGGCGGATTCACCGCCGCGGCCGGCTGCCCTCGGCCTTCCGATTCGGGACCTGCGACTGATGTAGATTTCGGTGTCCCGCTCGGTGTCGGCGATGCAGATGGAGTAGCGGATGGCGCGGACGCGCCCGTGGGAGCGGCGGAAACTTGTGCTTCGGGTGGGGCAATTGGACCAGCAGGTTCCGGCTTTTTCTTTGCCAAATCGGCAAGCGTTAATTCCATGGCATGCTCGATTGGGATCCGCGCCACGCCTTTGTTCTTGTCGATCCAACCGTAAGAGGTGAGCGCTTTGGCGTCTTCCCCGCGCGCTGTCTTAAGTTTTTCTTCCCGCGCCTTAGCGCGCTTTTGTTCGTAATCGTCCGCGCGCGGCGCGGGACCGATGACGGCGAGCACAATCACGCCGAAAAGCGCAAACAAAAGCACAACGCCAAGCCAGGTGGAGAAGGGCGCACGCGATTGCGCAACTTGGCGGATTGATTCTGCGTCGGCCATGTCAGTTGGTTAACTTGAGAGACTCAATCAAGCGCGGATCGCGCATCGGAAAAAGTGAGGTCCTGGTCACGATTTTTAGATAAACGAAGCCGAGGGTCGCGCCGATTGCGATCACGGAAACAAAATCCCAAATGCTCACGTGCACGCCGGTTCCATGTAAGGCAGGCAAGATGACGATGTACATGTCGAGCATTTGCATGCACACGATCCAACCGGCGACATAACAAAGCTGATGCGGATGTTTTTTGATCGAACGCATAAGGAGAATCGCGAAGGGCCCGAAGAAGCGCCCGATCACCAGAATCATGCTCATGGCCCACCAAGACTCGGTGTTTCTGGTGATGAAATATTGTGTCTCTTCCGGCATGTTCGCATACCAGATGAGCATGTATTGGCCAAAGCCGATGTAGGCCCAGAAAACACAGAAGGCCAGCATCCATTTCCCCATGATGTGGTAATGCTCCAGCGTCACGACCTCCTTCAAATAACCGGCGCTGCGCAGAGCGGTGATTACGAGCACGAGCAGCGACATGGAACTGCCGGCCGCGCCCGCAAAGATGTACACGCCAAACATGGTGGAGAACCAGCGGTAGTTCAGGCTCATCAGCCAATCGAACGCGCCGAAGCTAAGTGACAACGCGAAAAGCGGCAGCGCGGTAAAGGCGACTTTGCGCATCAGGATCGTGGAACGCGGGTTTCCATCCTTATCCTGGCGGACCGACAATCGGCGCAAGAAGAACGAGGCGAGAATAAAAAATCCGAAATAAAAAATCGTGCGTCCAAGAAAGAAGCCCCAGTTGAGATAGGCGCGTTTGGAATCGAGCGAGGCCTCGTGTCCGGGCGGAATGTTCATCCATTCGTAGAGATGGCGACGGAGGATGAGAATGGGCACGAAAAAGATGGCCATCACCGCCATGAGCAATGCGATGTTCTCCAGTTGGCGTCTCACCACAACAGACCATTCCGCGTCGGTGGCGTGATGCACGATCGTCCAGAACAAACAGCCGGCGCAGAGCGTGAAGAAAAATGCAAACGCGAATAACCAGGAAAAACTGAATTGGTGCGGATTGATCATCGCGCCCACGACGCTCAGGGCCAAAGCAACAAAGGCGACCAACCCAAACAGCAGCGAGAGCCCGGCAAAGCGATTGCCCTCGAAATATTCGCCTTCCGGTGTCGGCAGCGCTTGTGAACGATCGCTCATTTTTTCTCCATTTCCGCCTGATGTTCCTGCGGGACATCGACAATCGCCGCGTTCTGGCTGCGCTGGAGCGCGCGGAGGTAGGCGATGATCGCCCAACGGTCAGCGACCATAATGTTTGGCCCGTAAGCCATCATCGTGTTCTTGCCGTTTGTGATCGTGTTGAAAATCTCGCCGTCAGCCATTTTGCGGATTCGTTCGTCTTGCAGGCTGACCACGGTTGCCAGGCCGTATTGTTTGGTGATGCCGTTGCCGGCGGCCGTCGCGCCGTGACACATCACGCAAGTGATGTTGAAGCGCTGCTGGCCGCGTTCCATCAACTGGCGCGTGACCTCGACCGGAATGCCCGTGCCCCAGCGATCACCCATCTTGCCAGTGTCGTAATAATCCGTGCCGACGCTGAAGGCGAGATGCTGAGGCGGGACCAGATCCTCAGGCGGCGCGTTGCCGGGCGAGTTCGCCGGCTTCGGCATCTCATAACCGATCGGCATCGTTCCGGCGACCGGCTGGCGCGGACCGCGCCCATCCGCAAAAAACGCGAGCGGCGTTTGCGCCCGCACTTTCATCTGGCGAACCATGTCGGGGAAAATCTCGAGCGGCGCGCCAGTGCTCTTCTGTCCACGGAATCCGAAGACGGCGACGAGCGCAACTCCGAACAACAGAAAAATGAGAAGGAAGCCGCGCAGCATATTCAATCGTCGTGGATGATTGTGATGTGTTGCCCGCCGCTTCTCTCGAGCAACTCACGCGCTTCGACTTCGGTGAAGCGCGGATCGCGCGCTTCGATCACGAGAAAGAATGCATCGTTGGTTGCGCGGCCGAAGCGTTCCCAGTTGAAAATCGGATGATGCGGGCGGGGCAGACCATTCATAATCAGCATCGCGAAAAACGCAGCGAACGCCGAGAAGAGAATCGTGAGCTCGAACATGATCGGGAAAAACGCCGGCACAGTGAGAAAGTTCGTCGGCTTTCCGTGCACGATCAGCGGATAGAGGATCGAGGAGGGACCGAATTCCATGACGACCGCGGTGAGTAAACCCGAAATGCCGCCGGCCAGGACGACCGCGCTGAGCCACGATTTT
>QHQE01000080.1:5576-7493 GCA_003219265.1 Verrucomicrobiota bacterium | reverse complement strand
AATCAGAATCGGCGGATCTTTCAAGAGCGCGCGCCCAATCGACAATCGCTGTTTTTCGCCCACGCTTAACTTCACTCCCCGCTCGCCGACAACGCTCTCCAAACCATCCGGCAACCTCTCGATAAAGCCACGCGCGTTCGCCGCGTCCGCCGCGCGCCACAATTCTACTTCGGTCGCGCCCGGTTTTCCCATCAACAGGTTTTCACGGATCGATCCGTTGAACAAAAAACTTTCCTGCGTCACCACGCCGATTGCTTCACGCAACGCGCGCAGCCCGTATTCCTGGATCGGCTTTCCATCAACATAAATTTCGCCGCTGCTGAACTCGTAAAAGCGAACGAGCAGATTCACCAGCGTTGACTTCCCGGCACCGGTCGCGCCAACCAGCGCGATCGTTGCGCCAGGCGGGGCATGAAAAGAAACGTGATTAAGCGCGGGAAGTCCTTCGGTGTAACTGAAGGTCACATCTTCGTAGCGAATATCGCCTGCAACGGGCGCCGAAGTCTTCTTGTCGACCCAACCCGGCTCGATCGGTTCATCGAGAATCTCAAACACACGCTCGCCGGCGGCGCGTCCAGCTTGCACGAGTTGATTGAGCTGATGCAGTCGGCTTGCCGGATCGTACAGGAATGCCGTCAGCATGAGGAAAGCAACCAAATCGCCAATTTGCATCGCACCTGTCAGCACGGCGTGACTCCCGAACGCGAGGACAACGACGGCGCCAAAGGCTTCGAGCATCGACATTGACGGGCTGTACATTGCCCACACCCGCATCACCACCAATGTGGCGTGGCGCAGTTGATCGCTCACGCGGTTGAAGCGCGCGTGCTCTTCGTTTTCGCGCACGAAGCTTTTGATCTGGCGAACGCCGGAGAGATTATCGTGCAAGAGCGCGTTCATGGCGGAAGCAGCTCGACGTTGCAGCCGATACCGCCGATGCGCGGTCAACGTGTAAGTCAACGCCCCGGCAATCAAAAATGGGAACGGCGTCAGCGCGAGCAAGGCCAGCTTCGCGTTAAAATAAAACATGACAGCGATGACAATGAGCACCTGCAAGATCGCGACCACGCCTTGCTCGATGCCGTCGATCAAGACGCGCTCGACCGCGTTCACGTCTTCCAGAACGCGCGTCATCAAATCGCCCGTGGCGCGATTGTCGAACCAACGCAACGGCAGCAATTGAATGTGCGAGTAAAGATCGCTGCGCAGATCGAAAATAACTTTTTGTTCGAAAATGTTGTTCAATAAAATCCGCAGCGCGTTGAACGTGTGTTGAAAAACAAACGCCAGCGCCGCGAGCAGGACCAGCGGCAGCAATTTCTCCGGATGATGCAAACGCACCACGTCATCGATGATTCGCTTCGTCACCGCGGGAAAAACGATCACCATCAATGTACCAATGATCGCGCAGCCCAGCGTTCCGGCCGCCAGCCACGGATAACGCTTCAGATAAGCAAAAACGCGCCAAACCGTTTTCATTTTCGCGCAATCAACCTCGACGCGCGCGACATCGCGTCAAGGTAGGGGCGATTGACCCCAATCGCCCCCGGCGCTTTCGGTGAACCGCCCCTACCTGCGCTCACACGTGATCGCCCGAATGTTTATGTCGATCTTTGAAGGTGAGTTCCGCGATGCCGGACTTGTCGAGTTCACCGAGCCCTTCTGCGATCATGCGATCGTATTGCTCCTTGGTTGCGCGCGCAAGCGGCAGATCAAGACCGGCGCGGCGCGCGAGTTCGAGCGCGATCCCGCTGTCTTTCGCCGCGTGCGCGGCGGAGAAGAAACAAGTGTGCTCGCGGTTCTGCATATCTTCGCCATCGGTTTCGAGCACGCGCGAGGCCGCGCCAGTTTGCGAAAAAACGTCTCTCAACATTTTTAAATCGAGACCGAGTGCAGCGCCGAGGCCGAGCCCCTCGG
>QHQE01000080.1:0-5483 GCA_003219265.1 Verrucomicrobiota bacterium | reverse complement strand
CAAATAGAGCTTGCCTTGTCGCGCCTGCGTGATGCTGGAGGCCATGCAAGCTTCCAAAGTTTGCGCGCCAGCTTTTTGCGCCAGCTTTTCAAGATCGACATGTACCTTCGGCGAGATTGTGGCGCAGTTAATGAAAAGTTTCCCGCGTGCGTTGACGAGAAGATTGTCTCCCGATTCGCCGAAGATTTGACGCATCGCTCCATCATCGGTAACGACCGTGAGAACCACATCCGATTCGGCAGTGACTTCTGACAAATCCTGGCAAGCCGCGCAGCCGAGCTCGGCCGCGAGACGCGTCGCCGCCGCGCGATCAATATCGTAAATCGCAGTCACATGAAACGAGCGATCCTTTAATCGCCGCGCCATGTTTGCACCCATCCGGCCGACGCCGACGAACCCGATGTTCATGTCTAAGTTTCGGTAGGGCCACGCTCCGCGGAGCCGAAGAATTTTGCGCAGGCCATCGTCGGCTCGACAGAGTCTCCCCCTACCAACATCTGTTCACTCATAATTTGCCAGCGAAAAATGGGTTGTGTTTCTTTTCCTCGCCCACGCTCGTTGTCGGTCCGTGACCCGGACAAATGATCGTCTCGTCAGGTAACGTTAAGATTTTGTCGAGATTGTTTCGGACAGCGTCTGCGTAAGAAACGTTGCCGCCGCCCATCGATCCGGCAAAAAGTGAATCGCCTACAATGGCGATCGGTCGCGCGAGGCCAGTCACAAAATAAGTCATGCCACCGGGCGAATGGCCCCAGGTCAACCGCGCCTCGATCTCGATTTGGCCGAGCCGGAAACGTTTGCCTTCCTCAATTTGCTCAGCGCCGGGAACCGATTCGCGCGCGGAAATGAAAATGGATGCGCCCGTTTCTTCACGCAGCCGCGGCAGGTCCGCGACGTGATCGGAATGCGCGTGGGTGAGCAAAATCAATTTCACGCTCAGGCTTTCCTTTGTCGCCAGCCGCAGCATATCGCGACAGTCCGCGCCGGTATCAAACGCGGCCGCATGCTTTGTTTCCGGATCCCACACCAGATAGGAATTCACGGCCATTCCGCCGTAATCCGTGCAGAATTGCGCGAGGCCGTCGAAATTTTCCAGCTTGTCGGGTTCCCATTTGCCCGCGCCAAGATCGACAAGCGCATTTGCATCGAGATTTAGCGCTGGCGCAACCGCACGCAGGACCGCTTCATTGAGTTCGCCATCGCGAATTTTGCGGAGCTGATCGGCACCGATGCCGGCTTTTTTCGCCAGCTCGCTATCGGCAATGCGCAAACCACGCTGCGCTTTGCCCACGATATCTCCGACGTTGTCTTCGAGCGGAATGGCCATTTTAAATCAAGAGCGCGTTGTCGGGACGTCGAGAAATCTGGATGAGCGCGCCCTCGGTCGTGAGATTGGCGATGGAGTGGAACGCGATCTCTGCCACGCGATGGCTGACCTCCTCGGGTGAAAAGGTGCTGCCGGTCTCTTTTTCGATCGAAGTCATGGTTACGTTCTGGATGCCGCACGGAATAATGCGATTAAAAGGCGCGAGATCGCCGCAGACGTTGAGCGCGAAACCGTGCATCGTGATCCAGTGGCGCACGCCCACGCCGATGGATGCGATCTTGCGCTTATCGATCCAGACGCCGGTAAGACCGGGACGAGTTCTGGCTGAGATTTCGTAGATCGCGAGCGTCTGAATCAAAAGGTCTTCGAGCCAGCGCAAATAGCGATGGAGATCTTGTCCGCACCGACGCAGATCGATAATTGGATAGCCGATCAACTGCCCGGGACCGTGATAGGTCGCCTGGCCGCCGCGATTAATCGCAAAAAGCGGATGTGGCAAATGCGCAGCGTCCACCAGGCTCGATTGGTCCGGCGTCCGGCCGATTGTGTAAACCGGCTCATGTTCGAGCAGAAGCAACTCGTCGATGGTGTCTCGATTCTCCCGCTTTTTCGCGACCAGTTCTTCCTGGAGCGTGAGCGCTTCTGCGAAATTCATGCGGCCAAGCCAGCGCCACTCGAGTGCCTTGTTCATATTTGTTTTTCGGCAGGAATCCCGCGACACGCTGCTTCTTGCGCTCGCAAATGGGTCAGTCCGATGGCAAGCGCGTCGGCTGCATCCGCGGCCGGTGTTTCAGTCAAACCAAGAAGCGCGCGCACCATGAACGCGACCTGATTTTTTCCCGCGCCGCCATGGCCGACGGTCGCCTGTTTGATGCGCCTCGGCGCGTATTCAAAAACGGGCAAACCATTTTCTGCGGCGGCCAGAATAGCTGCGCCACGCGCCGCGCCGAGCAGAATCGCCGTTTTATAACTCTGCACGTAGATGACCGATTCGAGCGCGCAACAATCCGGTTCGTGCTCGCGAATTAATTCAGTGAGTCGATCGCGAATCGCTACCAGACAGGACGAAGAGCGAAGCGAACTCGCATTGCGGATTGTTCCGAAATAAAATGCGCGCATTTTGCCGTTGTTTGCATCGACAATCGCGACACCGGTGTTGCGCAAGGAGGCGTCGATGGCAAGAACGCGCATGGAATTACTGAGCAATCGCCCCGAGCACAAGAAAAACGCAACCGACCGCACCAAAAACCAAACTAACAATCCAAAATCTTCTCTTTTTTGTGAGGGCTGAGATGGCGGCGACCGCAATTGCGATTTGAAACATGGTGACACCCCGCGCGTAAACCTCATGTCGATGGAAATTTGCTTTCGCCTCCGTCTGTTTGCGTTCCGCTTCTGATTTAATTTCGGATTGCTCTTCTTCGTAGCGCGCAGCTTTTTCTCGATCTTTCGCATCGGCACTGGTTGCAAGAGACATTTTCACGTCAAGCACCGATGCCTTGATGCTTTTTGCCTGGTAGTAGCTCCATTGATCGGACGCTTCGACCTGGAGCATCATCGCTTCGTTCGCGTGTTTGCCGGAGAGAAGTCCGGCGATGGCGGCGAGGACGGCGAGAATCGCCGTGCTCAGCGCGACCCACGAAATCCAAGCCGCGTCACTGTGCTCGGCGCTGTGATGCACGCGCTCCTGCAAACCTTCCAGAGGAACTTCCGCTTCTTCCACGCGT
Organism: Verrucomicrobiota bacterium; assembly: GCA_003219265.1. GTDB lineage: Bacteria > Verrucomicrobiota > Verrucomicrobiia > Chthoniobacterales > UBA10450 > AV133. Next base: position 2,429 of record QHQE01000080.1, on the reverse strand, counting down.
TCAACTGTAAGATCGCAAATCGCCTGTTCAAGATCGAATGGACCTGATCTAGATCGACAATGGAGCCGCGGGGACGCGAGCGACATAGACGGGCAGGCCGATAGGCCGAGCACGCGGGAGCGGGCGAGTCAATCGCCGATTCAAGACGGAATCGACAATTCGCTCGAGACCAGTTTTACTTTGCGAACGAGATCCCATGAGCAAAGCCGCGTCTAGCGAACCTATCTGCCAGGTCTGCAAGAAACAGAAGTCGCCGCACCAGGGAACGATCGCAGAAGTGATTCGCCCATCACTTCTCGAGTTCATCAAGAAACGAATGCCTGAGTGGGACGGCAAAGGGTTTATCTGCCTTGATGATCTCGGCGAATTCCGCAAAAATTACGTGAAAGAGGTTTTGCAGGATGAGATCGGCGAGCTTTCCGCACTCGATAACGAAGTCATCGAAAGCCTGCAGCAACATGAAATTCTCTCGAGCGACATCAGCAAGCAATTCGAGAAGAAATTGACGTTCGGCGAAAGGTTGTCCGATCAAATCGCGTCCTTCGGAGGCAGCTGGCGATTCATCATCCTTTTCGGCGCGGTGCTGTTCAGCTGGATCATCCTCAACGCCATTTTTCTGCTGAATCGCGGCTTCGATCCCTATCCGTTCATTCTGCTAAATCTGATTCTGTCATGTCTCGCCGCGATTCAGGCGCCCATCATCATGATGAGCCAAAACCGCGCCGAAGCCCGTGACCGTTGGCGCGCGGAAAACGATTACAAAATCAACCTCAAAGCCGAGCTCGAAATCCGGCACCTGCACGAAAAGATCGATCACCTTTTGCGACGGCAATACAATCGGCTCTTCGAGATTCAGCAAATCCAAATCGAATTGCTAGAAGAACTCGGCCGCAAGCGCGAAAGCTGATTCACGATCTCAGCTCCCAAGCCCTTTTTCGATCGGCCGCGACCAATTGGGATCGACAATAACTACAATCCGGTGTGCGTTACCGAGTTCGCACCTTATCCCGAAAATTTCCTGCTGATGTCCCCATTCATCGCCATGACGCTTTCCAGTTCCTTCTTGATCGGCAATCTCACTCCGCGCTCTTCCAGCGCTTCGAGAACTACTTCGGTGGGGATATTTCCCACGAGCGCATCCTGCGCAAAAGGACAGCCGCCGAGTCCGCCGACGGCCGCGTCGAAACGCCGGCACCCTGCATCATAAGCGGCCAGCACCTTCGCCGCTGCGCCTGCGCGCGTGCTGTGCATGTGAACGCCGACATCGTACCCACCGTAGTCGCGCATCACCGCAGCCACGACGCGGCTGATCAGCTCCGGCGCAGCGACGCCGACCGTATCCGCGAGCGAGATCGAGCGGATTCCGAGGCCGGCGATGTTCCCCGTAGCTTGCACCACTTTCTGCCCGTTCCACGGATCGCCATATGGATTGCCGAATGCCATTGAGATATAGACCACCACATCGAGCCCGGCTGTGTCGGCCCGTTTCTTGATTCTCTTCAGCACTTCGTAATTCTCCTCCGGCGATTGGTTTTGGTTTTTGCGCAAGAAGGTCTCGGAGATGGAAAAGGGATAGCCGAGCGTCGTGACTGCGCCGGTGGCAATGGCGCGGTCCGCGCCTTTCTCGTTCACGATGATGCCGATGATCTCGACGTCGTCCGGCGGGGCGAGTTGCTCAAGCACCTTTTCGCTGTCCGCCATCTGCGGCACAGCCTTCGGCGAAACGAAGCTCACGGCGTCGAGGTGCTTGAAACCCGCGCCGATGAGCGCGCGCAAATATTGAACCTTAACTTCCGTCGGAATTTGTCGCTTGAGGCCCTGCCAGGCGTCGCGCGGACATTCGATGAGCTTTACGGTATCGTTCGACATCGGTGAAAACGCAGCTCTTGGCTCCAGGAGCGTCATCGCGATCACGATGACCGCAAGCGCCGTTTTCACTAGATGCATTCGCCGGACGCGACGAAGCGCGTCCCTCCATCTTCACTTGAAACTTTGCGGTGCGACAGCAGCGTAATCGGCAATGCCCCGTCAATACACATTGCAACGCGCGCCAAGATCGACATCGATTCACATCGATTACGCGGCGGAGCTAAACGAGCAGCAGCTCGCAGCCGTGACGGCGCCGCCTGGCCCGCTGCTGGTAATCGCCGGCGCGGGAAGCGGGAAGACGCGCACGCTCACTTATCGCGTGGCGTATCTACTCGAGAACGGAATTGACCCGCGCAACATTTTGCTGCTCACGTTCACGAACAAAGCCGCGCGGCAGATGCTCGATCGCGTCGCGAATTTGCTGCCGGTCGATGCCAGCGGACTTTGGGGCGGCACATTTCATTCGGTCGGTAACCGGATGCTGCGCCGCCACGGCAGCGCGCTCGGTTACTCGAGCGGGTTCACAATTATGGACCGCGAAGATCAAAAGGATTTGATCA
>QHQE01000079.1 GCA_003219265.1 Verrucomicrobiota bacterium | reverse complement strand
CACTCGGCATTTGTCTAGTGGGCGATTTCAATCGCGATCAACCGACCCGAGCGCAGCTCGAATCATGCGAAGAACTCATTCGCTACCTGCGGCAACGTTGCGGCAAGATCGAGAATCACTTCGCGATTGTGCGGCCGCACCGTGAAATGAATCCGCCGCGTTGGCCGACCGATTGTCCCGGTGACGCGTTTCCCTATTCCTGGTTCAAGAGATTTGGAGAATGAAAAGAATGACTAATGACGAATGGTCGAATGTCGAAGGAATGACGAAATCCGAATGACGAAATGAGGTATTGATCCCTTTTCGTCATTTGAGCATTCGGATTTCATTCGTCATTCGACATTCGTGCTTCGTGATTTCCCTCAATGCCGTTGCGCCACGATCAAATTGCTTTCCTTGTAGTTCCAGCGGTATCCGAATGCGATCCCGAGCGGTGGCGGATTGCTCTGCGCGAAGAGCTCTTGCAGTTTTGGCTGATAATGCTGTTTGAAGAGCTCGATCGGGCCCAGATACGTGCCGAAGAGCCGCAGGTTCCACTTCTCGCGATTAAAATTGGCCAGTGGAATCCCGGAATCATCCTGCACAATCAGATTGCTGTGGTCGAGAATAAAATTGCGGATCGTGGCGAAACCTTCTTCAAACATGAGGTAAGACGATGACTTGAGAAAGCTCGCGCCGATGCCGAAGTGCTGACAGAATTTTAGGAACCCTGGGTTCGATCTGATTCCGCCGTCGGAAATATCGGTCGTGAAATAATACATGGTTTGCGCATTGCCGGAGCGATTGTCGGTGTAGTTAATGCGCACGCCGGGAATGCCGCCGGTTTGGCCGCCGTGGAATGTGCCGCTGGAGTTTAAGGAGCCGAACGTCACGTCGGTGATGGTTTTGTCGGCCCGCGCAAGAAAAACATAAAGAATCGGCAGCGTGCCGTTGAGTTGCTGCTGCTGCAAATCGACCTTCATATCTTTGGTGATGAAATAGCTCGTGGTGAGCGACGCGTTCATCGCATTTTCCAGATTGTGCAGCGCAGCGGACAGGTCCGCGATGCGGAATGGATCGGGTGGCGGGCCCATCGATTCCTTGCCGCAGAGAACGTAAACCGATGCGTTCGGGAAAAATTGGTCCACGTAAAGAAAATCTGGTCCGCTAAACATGTAGAAGGCGACCGGTATCGATTGCTTAGCTTCGGGAAGATATGTGGTTTCCCAGAGGGCGAGTTTTTGGAGCTGGCGCACGTTGAGCTTGGCAAACGCGTTTTCAAAAAAGGCCGAGTGTTCCTGCCAGGCGGGATCGCGGGTGAGTGGGGCGAGCGGTGAATTTTCTGGAACCGGCATGCCTGCGAGGAAGCGCGCCGTGTCGTTAGGCAGCGGGAGCGCCGGCGCTGCTGCTGGCGGATTTTGTTGGGCCTGAGCGCTGAGCGCTAAGGCAAACATCGACAGCGCGATCTTCGCGATCCACTGTGTCGGCGAGTTATCGTTCATACGGAGCGGCCCAAGCGTTGCCCGGCACAAAAGTAAAGGAGCACGCCGACGAGCATGGTGGCGAGCCCACCCAATGATTCAATCGGATGCGAGCGCAAGAGGTAGATCATCATCCAAATCGTGATCGCGGCAAAGAGGAGTGGTGGAAGCGGATAGGCCCAAACCTTGTACGGGCGCGCCAGCCCGGGACGAGTCGCGCGCAAAACAATGACGCCGAGCACCGCCAGCAGTGAGCAGAGAAGCAGGCTGAACTGGATATAGACGACGACGAGCTCAAAACTTCGCGTTAGCAAAAGCAAATTGACGATGAGCAACTGCAAAACAATGGCGTAGGTCGGGATACCCTGGCTGTTCTTCCGGCCAAGCAGCCGAAGCAGCCAATGATCTTCGCCCATCGACATGGTGACGCGCGGCCCGATCCAGGTCATTGAGCTAATCGACGCAATAAGTCCGAGGCAAATGACTGCGCCGACAGCCCGGCCGCCGTCTGCGCCAAAAATATGTTTGCCCGCGATCAAGCCCACTTCGAGCTGGCCCCTCAGTTCCGATGCGGGGGTTGTGGCTAGAAAAATCGCGTTCAAGAGGACGTAAATCGCGCTCACCACCAGCGTCCCGGCAAGAAGCGAGCGCGGGACATTTTTTTCCGGTCGCTTGATTTCGCCTATGATGTAGGAGGCTGCGTTCCAGCCCGAGTAGGAATACATCACATAAACGAGCGCGACAGCGAACGGCGCGCCAAAGATCGACATCGCATCGCCGCGCGCTGGCAGAAACGCGATTGGTTGCTTGGGGACAACAAAAAGCCCAGCGCCGATGAGAACAGCGATCAAAAGCAATTTCACCAGCGTGGAAAGGTTTTGAAAGACGCTGCCGAACTTCAAGCCGCTGAGATGAACGAGTGCGATCAACCAGACAACGGCGAAGGAGAGCAGTACCGGGGAGCCGAAGTTGAAAACACCTTGGAAATATTTTCCGAACGCCATGGCCGCGAGCGCGATCGGAGCGGCGAAACCGACGATAGCGGAAACAAAGCCGGCCATAAAGCCGACCGCGGGGTGATAAATTTGCGAGAGAAAGTGATATTCGCCGCCGGAGCGCGGGAGTGCGGCGCTCAGTTCGCCGTAGGAAAGGGCGCCGCATAACGCCGCGATCCCACCAACTACCCATAGCAGCAGCAGCGGGAAACCGGAATGAATTTCCTCTAATTGGAAACCCAAGCTGGTGAAGATGCCGGTGCCGATGATGTTCGCGATCACGATGGCGCACGCGGTGAAGAGGCCGATCGTGCGGCGAGGCTTCACCGAAGTGCCCGGCCTGGAATCGAGTGCCGTGGTTGAATTGAGAGGTGGCGTGACGGGCATCATAGCTAATCCACTTGCGCCTCCGCGGTTCTATTCGCGCGGCCGATTGTTCTTCGTTTGAAATGATGGCTGAGTCACGTGTTCAATTTTGTTGAGTTGTCAGAAGCCGCGCTCGGCATCACTTTGGAACGCCATGAATCCACATCCCAACCTCTCAATGAAATCGGCAACGCAACTCGCGGTCTTTCTTGCGAATCGGCCCGGCGCGCTCGCCCGCGTGTGCGACGCGCTCGCAAAAGTCGAAATTAATATCCACGCGCTTGCCACTTCCGACACGGTGGATCATTCGGTCGTGCGCATGGTGGTAAGCGATCCGACCAAAGCGCTCATGCTTTTGGGAGAAGCCGGCGTGCTCGCGCTCGAGACCGACGTGCTCATGATCGAAGCCGAGAATGAACCGGGGGTGCTGGCGAAGATCGCGGAGCGACTTTCACGCGCCGAGGTGAACATCGAGTATGCCTATCTCGCGGCCAGCCCCAAAGCCGCGACCGGCCTCATCATCTTGCGGCCGAGCGACGTCGAGAAAGCGCAACGCGCGTTGCGCGACTTGTAAATCGTCTAACGAATCGAATCTTGCTCGCGCGAGCAAATCTCGTCCGGTACAGGTTCGCGTTTTCGAAAACGGACCGCCATCTGCACGAGCAGTTTTTGCTGCAACGAGAATGGCAATCGGCGCGTTGCCGCTTCGAACATGTCGATCCAACGCCGCGGCAAAATGCGGAGCAAGGTTTCGGTCTTCATGTGACCGGCCGTGAGCGGATTCGTGAAGAGCCGGACGAGATCGACATCCAGACCTGCGCGATCAGCCAGCACGCGAATTTCATCGGGATGCAGCAGAAAAATGTGGCCTTCCGCATCCGGTCTAAACTGAACTGCTTCGTAAACCCTCGGATGGGCGCAGTCGGAAAACTTGGGCAGTGAATTTCGGAAATACGTGCCGTTTGGCGTCGTCAACACGATGGAGCCGTGCGGTTTCACCAAGGCCGCTGTCTTCGCGAGAAATTCATCGGGATGTGCGACGTGTTCGATCACCTCGGTAATTAAAACTGCGTCGAACAAGAACGGAAAATGCAGATCGAGAGCGTTGCCTGGAGCGAATTGGAGCTGACCGCGCTCGTATTTTAGCCGGATGTAATCGACGAGCTCTTCGCGTAGATCGTTCCAAGTGACGTCGTAACCCATCTCTGCGAGCGTGAGTGAAAAGTTGCCCTGTGCGCCGGCGAGATCGAGAATCCGCGCGCCTGGCGCCAGCACCTCGGTCAAAAGACGGAGCGTTTGCCGGCGCCGATTTTTATACGCACAGGCATAACCGTGATTAGAGATCTCGCCGTAAATTTCTTGTCGATCATATGCGTATGAATCTTTCCAGGATTGCGGCCAATCATCTTGCCGATCAACGCGTCTCATGAACACCGGTTGAGCGGAATCATTGTACTTTTATCAGAAGCGAGCGCGCGAATGTTCGGTCTTGCTAATAAATGAACGGGATCAGCCGCTTTGTCCGGCGCATGTAGGGGCGGTACTGCTCACCGAGCGCTCCGAGGAGCGCGCGTTCTTCGATACGAACCCGCCAGAGAAATGCGCCGATAATCGGCAAGCTCAGAAACAAGATCGACAACCAGTTTCCGAGACAGAACCCGAGACCGAGGAAAGCCAGAAGGGCGCCCGTGTAAGTTGGATGCCGGATAAAACGATACGGACCGGAATCGATCAGCCGGTGTTCCGCCGAGATCGACACGTCAACGGTAAAATAGCGACCGAGATAACCGATCGAGTACCAACGCAGAATCAACCCGCCCAAAAACAAACAGAAGCCGATGAGATAAAATCCGCCTGGATGCGGCACGGTGGCGCCCGGCGCAAGCCACACCATTTGGACGCCGAACCAAAGGCTGGCGATGATGACGGCCCAGAGGAGAATAAGCGAATGCCGGTCCCGCGAGGTCGCGCCCGCCCGCGCGCGCCGCGTGAAGGCGAGATAAAGTTCCGACAGGCCGTAGATCGCACCCAGCAACAATGGATCGGGCAATCGCATCGGGATCGGAGTATTGGAATACTGGAGTGTTGGCAAGAATCAAGCCATTGCTCCACTACTCCAATACTCGACCGTCTTAGTAATTGCCAACGCGTAATCCGTATTGGATAGGAACGGGTTGCAGTTATGACCCCGGTAAAAATTTGGCTTGGTTATCCTTATCCGCTCGGCGCCACCTGGCTGGGGAATGGCGTCAACTTCGCCATATTTTCCGAGACAGCCACCTCGGTTGCTCTTTGTCTCTTCGACAACGTGGATGCGCCGCAAGAAAACATGCGGATCCCGGTGACCGAACACACCGATCAGGTCTGGCACGTTTTCTTGCCGGATGTAAAACCTGGACAACTTTACGGTTACCGCGTCAACGGTCCGTACGATCCCAAGCAGGGGATGCGCTTCAACAGTTCCAAGCTGCTGCTCGATCCTTATGCCAAAGCGATCGCCGGCGAAATCAATTGGGCCGACGAAATGTTTGCCTACGTCGTCGGTGACAAGTTGGAAGATCTGACGCGCGATTTTCGCGATGACGCGTGGGGAATGCCGAAAGCGGTGGTGATCGATAATGCGTTTGATTGGGGCAATGACAAGCGGCCCGGAATTCCGCTGCATCGCTCGGTGATCTATGAAGTGCACGTGAAAGGTTTCACGAAGCTGTGGTCGAATGTGCCGGAGGAACTCCGCGGCACTTACGCTGGTGTCGGCAGCGCGGCTGCGATCGAATATCTGAAGGAGTTGGGCGTGACGGCAATCGAGCTTTTGCCGGTGCACGCGCATGTCGATGACAAGGTGTTGATCGACCGCGGACTGCGCAATTATTGGGGCTACAACACGATCGGCTTCTTCGCGCCGGAAGCGAAATATTCCAGCAGCGGCGCGACGGGCGGCCAGGTCACGGAATTCAAAACCATGGTGCGCAATCTCCACGCCGCCGGCCTCGAAGTGATTCTCGACGTCGTTTACAATCACACCGCGGAAGGAAATCACCTGGGGCCGACGCTTAGTTTCCGCGGCATCGATAATCCCGCCTACTACCGGCTCTTGCCGGAAGATGCGCGCTTATACATGGATTTCACCGGCACGGGAAACACCTTCAACCTGCTTCATCCGCGCACGCTCCAGCTGGTGATGGACAGCCTGCGCTATTGGGTGAACGACATGCACGTGGACGGTTTTCGTTTCGATCTCGCTTCCAGCCTCGCACGCGATCAAAACGGGGTGAACAAGCTACACGCGTTTTTTGAAATCATTCACCAGGATCCGGTGATCTCGCAGGTAAAGTTAATCGCCGAACCGTGGGATGTGGGCGACGGCGGTTATCAGGTGGGAAATTTTCCCGTGCTTTGGGCGGAGTGGAACGGAAAATATCGCGATGAAGTTCGCCGTTTTTGGAAAGGCGACGAAGGCCGGATCGGCGAGATGGCTTACCGGCTCACCGGCAGTCCGGACTTGTACCAGACAACCGGCCGGCGGCCGTATGCAAGCATCAACTTCATCACCGCACACGACGGCTTCACGCTGAACGATCTCGTCAGCTA
>QHQE01000078.1 GCA_003219265.1 Verrucomicrobiota bacterium | reverse complement strand
TGGCAATCTGTTCGCGGCGGCTGTTGAAATCGACGTTGAGTATTGGATATTCGGCGCCGGGCGGGTTTCTTCCGCCCTTGCGCGCATCATCTCTTAACGATCAACTCTCCTTTGGTCTCCTGCCCCATACGCTCACCAGTTCGTTGCCTTCAAACGTCTGAATGTCCTCGAACCCGGCACGCCAGAGATACTCCTCCAACTCTTGGGGCGTCGAGCACTCCGTGATGTGCGCCGGACGTGTCTCCGGCCGAAATTGCCGGTGCCTCTGAAAAATCTCCCACCCTTTCTCGGAACAAAGATCCACATTATCGACATAAAGTTTGCCACCCGCTCGCAGGACGCGAAACGCTTCTTCCACGTAATTGTAGCGATCCCATTGCTCCAAATGCATGAAGACCGCCGTGCAATAAACAAGATCAACGGAAACATCGGCAATTGGTTTTAGATCGTAACCGGATGTTTCCACCAGCTCGACATTCGGAAACTCGCGCAATCTGTCCGCCGCGAGGTTCAACATTCTGACCGACACGTCGCAGCCGATCCATTTCCGACAGCGCGACGCGAGTTGTTTGCCCACGCGCCCGATCCCGCAGCCGATTTCCAGAACAACGTCACTGGAATCCACGCCAACGTTTTCCAGCAGAAAATTCGTCGTGCCAATTCCGCTGCGCGTTAACTCTTCTTCATCCTCGCTCCCGCCGACGTGCGTTTTTGCCGCGGCCTCAGTTGCGGAAAGCGCCGTCCAAACCTCTTTATAATTTGAACGGCGGTACAGACCAAGATCGGGCGATTCGTCCATGCCGATTTTGCATCGCCCATAAATCGCCGATTGCCAATCTTTTTGAAAAAGCGCGCTTGCGCGCGATTTATTTCAAATCGAAACTCGCAAATCCGAGATCAAGCATTGGCCGGCTGCGCCGGCAACGGGCCTGTAGCTCAGTTGGTTAGAGCATGCGCTTGATAAGCGCAGGGTCACTGGTTCGAGCCCAGTCAGGCCCACCCTTCCATTTTCAATTTTGGATTTTCGACTGGCGCGACTGGATTTCCTGCTTTCCTGATTCATCCAGTAAACCCTGTCTAACTTTCCTCGGTCCTATTTTCCTCAGTAAATCGTTTGCGGTTTTCGTCGCAGAGCAAACGCCCAACAAATCGCCAGCCCAATCATTGCGCCGCCGATGTCGATCGCCACATCGCGCATCGATGCCGTCCGGCTCGGAACGAACGATTGATGAAGCTCATCCGACGCGGCGAAAATCGCCGACACCATAAATACCAGCGACGCGATCACGAGGTTCCCCGTCGATGTTAACCTGCCGCGCAACGCCCGCCAAAGCAGCACGGCGAGAATTCCGTACTCGATAAGATGGCCAAGCTTCCGCAATGCGAAATGAATCGATAAAATGGTTGCAATGGAGATTTGCGGATCAAGCCAGCGCAAAAATGGGACAAGAAAACGTGAAGTTTGCTCGGCGGAGAGCACACCCGTCGAACCAATGAAAATCACGCCCAGCCAAGTCAGCAAAGGCAACCAATATTTGAGAAACGATCTGAGCTTGGTGTTCAATGAAGCGGTGAGTGTATGGGAATCATTCCCATTCACAACTGGTGAAAAACGTCCTCGACGAAAAGATGGATCGGCCCCGAACGCTTTCGGGGGCGATGTTATTTCATGCCCCGAATGCTTTCGGGGCCACTTTTTAGCATCGAGGTCGCCGCGCCGAAGACTGCTCGATCCACCAGCACAAACCAGTCGCAGCCGGCATCTGCCTTCGCAATGTGCTATGGCGTGGCGGGCGGCTGCCGCTACATTCCAAAAATTGTCGCATGTCTCAACCTAATCTCACCGGTCCCCTCACCTTCCAGCCTATCTTTATGGAACGAATGTGGGGCGGCCGGCGACTTGAATCGAAGTTCGGGAAGAAATTGCCGCCAAACGCGTGCATCGGCGAATCATGGGAAATCGTCGATCGCAAAGAAGCGCAAAGTGTCGTGCGCAACGGAGCGATGCGCGGGAAAACATTGCACGAACTTTGGACCCAAGATCGACAGGAAATTTTCGGCGAGCTGCCGGACAGTCCGCGGTTTCCGTTACTCGTAAAACTGCTCGACGCGCAGCAACGCCTTTCTTTGCAAGTGCATCCCCGGGAAAGAATCGCTGCAAAATTAGGAAGCGAACCCAAGACCGAATTCTGGTACGTGGCCGCGGCGGACGACAAAGCCGAATTGTTTGTCGGGTTGCGCAAACAAACCGCGCGCAGCGAATTCAAAAACGCGCTTGAATCAGGGACAGCCGCGGAGCTTGTCCATACGATTCGCGCGAAAGCTGGGGACGCGATGTTTTTACCAGCCGGCCGCCTGCATGCAGTCGGCGCGGGTAATCTGCTGGTGGAAATCCAGCAAAACAGCGACACGACTTATCGCGTGTTCGACTGGAATCGTCTCGACGAAAAGGGTAAAGCCCGGGAGCTGCATGTCGATCAAGCATTGCAATGCATCGACTTCAACGATTGCGAGCCGCAACTCGTGAAACCGAAAGGCGAGCTGTTGGTTAAGCACAAATTGTTTGAAATCCAAAAATGGAAACTTGATAAGCCACGCGAAGTCGCTCCATCTGGGCAGTTCGCCATTGTTTTCTGCCTGAGCGGCTCGATCGGTTGCGCCGATGCCGATCTTGCGCCGGGAGAATTCTTCCTCGTGCCGGCTTCGTTACAAGATCGACAATTGAAGCCGCTGAACGAGGGAACAACCCTGCTGCGCGTGACAATTCCGAGGTAAGGGCGATTGACCTCAATCGCCTGCGGGCGGTTCAGGTGAACCGCCCCTACCTAAACCTGAATCCAAATGCGCCGGAACGGTTCGTGGTTCTTGACCGGGATCGCGTTCATCTTCTGTGGCACAATTTTTGTACCCTGCTGGGACGGCAAGATGACGCCGCCGACACAAAGCGAGAAGAAAAACAACAGGAGTGTGATGCGTGCGATGAAGCTCATGTCATTTTACCGGCGCAGCCAAGCGCCGTAAATATTGAAAACTGTAAATGCCGGTACCGTGTCCATCGCGCCAACGGGGTTGGACGGCATAACCGCCGACCAAATCGAAACCCGCCAGCTCGAAACTTTCCGGCGAGTAAGCCACGTTCGGTCGCACAATGTTGCCAAGCACATCCGGCTCTCCGCCGCACGCGGCGCAGGGACAAGCGCAGCGAAGAAACTCGAGGCCGAAATAAGATTCCGTCCCATCGTTCCAATGAATGGCGAGCTCATTTCCGATTTGTTGAATGTTGGTCGGTTCCAGACGCATGGGTAGTCGATCTTAGCACGATGTCGATTTTGAGAGCAATCTTTGCACTAGGCTCGATGCCAGAACTAATGCGCCTGCGGCGCCACATTAACATCGTCCCCGAAAGCGTTCGGGGCCGATCCACCTACTCGCGCTTTGCGCGCCTGCGTTCCCCAAAGATCGCCGTCCCGACGCGGACCAGCGTCGCTTCTTCCTCGACCGCGATCACGAAATCATTCGTCATTCCCATCGAGAGATGCGGAAGTTTGATACGGAATTCTTTTTCGAGCGCGTCCCGCAACCCGCGAAGTTTGATAAAATATCTTCGTGACGCTTCCGCTTCGGGCGCCAGCGGCGGAATCGTCATCAAGCCTTCGATCGACAATCGATTCAGCGCGAGAAGCGTCTCCATTTCGGCTCGCAACGTTTCCGGCTTGAAACCGAACTTGCTCCCCTCACCTGCCACATTCACTTCAAGCAGCACGTGTGGATGCATTCCTTCCTCTTCCGCGATGCGGTTTATGTCCTCCGCCAGCGCGAGCGAATCGACGCTGTGAATCAACTCGAAGAGGGGAAGCGCGTGCCGGATCTTGTTTTTCTGGAGATGACCAACGAAATGCCAGCGCAGATTGGACGGCAGCTCGGGAATCTTCGCGCGCGCTTCCTGCACGCGGCTCTCGCCGAAAACCTGCTGCCCGGCTTCATGCGCTTCACGCACGCGCTCCGCATCATGCGTTTTTGTAATCGCGACTAACTCAACGTCTGCGGGTTGCCGACCGGACTTTTCCGCCGCTTCAGCGATTTGTGCGCGAACGCGTTCCAGATGTTTCTGAATGTCTCCCATTCGAAAACGAAGAGAAGATTAAAGCACACCGACCGCGCGCGAGATGAGGAGCACGACGATGCTGAGCGAAATGAATATCTGCAACATGGCGAGACCTTTTGCCCATCGGGCGAGAAGCGGCGCGTCGGTGGGACCGAAAGTTGAACTGTGGGTAAACGCCACGAAAAGATAATCGATGAAACGCGGCCGCCATCCTTCGCACGCAAACCTTCCGCGCTCGCTTTTCTCGATCTGCATTTGTGGAAAAAGAAAGCTACGACTGCCAAACTCACGGCGCTCTTGGCGGAGCGTGGGCCCACCGCCATCGAGCCGCCAATACCAAAGCGCGAAGACGAAAACATTCGTGATCCAAAGCTCGGCGCCCGACAACAGCAACGAAAGAGGTGCTTCCTTGTGCGACGGTAAGGCCGTCACCAAAAGAATAACCGATCCGATTAGCGCCAACGTGATGATCGCGTTGATCAAAACTCCGAGAGCACGATTGAGGGAGCGCCTTCCCGTGCGATGAGCCACGACGGTTGGCACGAGCAAAACCACAATCAAGGTAGGCAGCAGCCAGGTCGGACCGATGATGAGGGAACGCGGCAACGCCAAATAAATGCAACCAACAGCGAGAAACGCCAGCAACGCCTGCCAGCGCGGCTCCGGTTTGTCGAGGTGATGCGGAGCGTTCTCCACAAATTCGCTATAGCACGGAATGAGCGCGGTACCGAATAGGTGATTTTCTTGCGAACACATCCGAAATTATCGTGAATCGGATCCACGGGTGCCGCGCTTAAGTGTGCTGTCGATCTTGCCCCGCCAGCATCTCGATCATCTGCAATGCCAATTTTGGCCCGACGCCGCTTTCTTCGTGTTTGAAATAGACGAAAACATCACGCCATTTCCCCTCTTGTTCGCAAACGAATTTTGTCCAGCGTTCGATGTCGATTTTCGTATAATCTCCGCGGCGCAACCGGAGATAGCCGTAATCGGCGGTCGCGATCTTCGGCGTCTCTAAGGTTTCGGTGTCAGCAATGCAAAGCGCGATGTTTCGTGTTTTGAGCAGTTCGAAAATCTCGCCGTCAAACCACGACTCGTGACGAAATTCAAACGCGGCACACATCGATGGCAGCTCGCGAAGAAATGAGCTCAACACCGCAGAGTCCTTTTTGAAATTCGGCGGAAGTTGAAATAAAATCGGTCCGAGTCTGTCGCCGAGTCCAGAAACGACCTTGCAGAAAAATTCGAGTGTGTCCGCGCAATCGCGAAGCTTCGACCAATGCGTAATTTTTTGCGGCGCTTTCAGCGCGAACCGGAAATTTGCAGGCGTCAACTTTTTCCAATTGTCGATCGTCTTCGCTGACGGAATGCGATGAAACGTGTAATTGATTTCCGTGGTCAAAAAGCGCTCGGCATAAAACGGCAACATCTTGGTCGTCGGTAAATCTTCCGGATAAAAATTCCCCTTCCACTCCGAATACTGAAACCCTGACGTGCCGATCCACAATTTCATTAAGATGCTCTCGACCATGCTATGGCGTCGCCGTGCTGACAAATCGAGTTGCTTTATTTCCGTCGGCGCGCATTTCGTCGTGACAATGCCCACGTGTACATGAAAGATCGACATCGCATTTAACGAAAGGCTCACATGATAAACATCACGAAAAATCTCGGCATGCTTTTGCTTGCGATTTATCTCATTCTCGTTGGCGTTACCCTGCTCTTCCATACAATCGCCATCCCGGTTGTGGTGACGGGCATTCTGGCGCTCGCGGCCGGCATCTTGATCCTCATCGGCAGATAGACCGCTTCAGTCGCTCGAACCCGGCCGCTACTTCCGTCGCACCGATTCGCAGCGGAAATGCTCGAAAAACTGGCGTGATTGGTATGCAACTTTCTCCTCAAGAGGAGATGCGCGTGCTGATTGCTGAGGACGACAAGCCGGTCGCCGGGACTTTGGCCGCGATGGTGAGGAGTTCCAAACATGAAGTGGTGGAGATAGTAGGCTCCGGCTTGGACGCCATCCACGCCTACGAGCGCCACAAGCCCGACGTCGTTATCATGGATTACCTGATGAGCCGGCTCAACGGCGTGACCGCTTGCCGCAACATTTTAGCGAAGGACCCCACTGCCCGAATCATTCTGGTCTCAGGCGCGATTGGCCCCAAAGAATTATCCGTGAGTCATTCCGGCGCCATCGCGATCTTACAGAAACCGATAAGCGTGGCACAAATCCAGGAAGTGCTCGATACCCTTGCCTCTCACGAAACTCTTCCCCTTTTCGAGGAAACCATACGGCCGCCCCGTCCCGTCCCACGAATCTAAGTTAGAGAATGGGCGGATCTTCGCGCGAAAGGAACAACATGAAAAAAACAGTGTTAAGCATCGCGTTGGCGGCAGTAGCGCCCATCGCTGGGGGGCAGGGTTCATCGACAACGACCACAACCGCCACCACCGAAGGCAGCGGCACGATAACCGAGTTCACACCCGGCACCACTATCGTGCTCAAGGAGAGCAGCGGTCCGAAACATTACCGCTTCGGCAAGACTGTCACTTACGTGACCAGGAGTGGTAGGACCCTTGACGAAGAGACGGTGAAAACGAGGATCAAAGTAGGCGTCCCGGTCCGCGTTCACTACCTCGGCGAAGGCGACAACATGCTGGTTGATCGCGTCATCCTCGACGAGGATTAAGAGCTAACGTCGTTTGTTTCCATCGCGCCTTTTCGAATCCCTCAGGGGAACGGAAAGGCGCGTTTTGCGTACTGATTTCCGAAGTTTGATGGCAAACACATCGCTCTTGCACAAATCGCGTGGCCGTCGGCGCGACTGACTAATCCACTACTTCTCGCAATCAGTCTTTTCGGCGACGATTTCGAGAACGAGCGGCGTAATCATAAGTGCGTTCGGATTCTTCTCAGCCGCGGCTAATTCCGCGCGCACTTTCTCAGCGAAAGTTTGATCGATTCGACCCTGCTCGAGCAGACGCGCAAGATAAACGTCAATGAATTGAGCCGGCCATTGCCACATGGCATCATCTGGTCGAATGCAAAATATCTGCGGCGTGGCCGAGCGAATGACGAAGCCGTTCTGCAAAAGAAGCGCCGGTAAGGCTGGTGCAGAATCCGGTTCGCCGCCGGACTCACGCCAGGTTTCGATCACATGCTGGCGGAACCGCAAGTGGTTTGGAAGAGGAGGAAAAAAGCGCCAGGTCTCGTAGTGGCCATACTCATGAAAAATCGCGACGCTCCCCTGTCGCATCACGCCGCCGAGCTTCTTGATCAGAAGCGCCGGGTTGGATACGAACGACAGCACCCATCGGCACCAGGAGACGTCGTAATCGCCTTTCGGCAAATTGTC
>QHQE01000077.1 GCA_003219265.1 Verrucomicrobiota bacterium | reverse complement strand
CGTCTGGGTTCCCAAACCAAGCGGCCAACCGGATCCCGACAAAGAATTCCAGAACCTCGAGTTCGGGAATGAGGTGCGATTTTTTCGCCTCCATAAGGCGCGCGACATGGGCCTACGGAAGGTCGAGGAGAAGGATTGCAACGCGCTCGCCATAAAAAGCGGCGGGCGGGAAGTTATCTTGTTGGTCGATCCGGCCACGGACAAGCCTGTCCAAATGGATTTCACCAAGGATGGGAAACCCGATTTCTCCATCCGCTATCTTTCCTACGAAACCGATCTGCCCTTCGACCCTTCTCTCTTCGAGCCGCTGCCAGGCCTCAAGATCACCGAATCGAAGTGATCGTAAACATCGCAGACGCGATGATTTTGTTCGCGCGCCGCCAAAGCCAAAGCCGTGATAAGAATTGAAGCGCTGGACGGGTAGGCTGCGAGATGCAGTCTATTTCTTGTTAGGCGTGATGTGATACGCTTTGTCATGCGAAGTCTGATCATGTCGGGATCTACTCGTGTTCGGCTACTTCGAGGGAGTGGGGTGCTTCTCATTCTGCTCGGCATCGTGCATCTCGCAGCAACGCCCCACATTGCTACGCTCATTCGCCATTCCGCCTCTACGGCCGCGGCGGACCAGCTCACGCCTCCCATGCTCCTGAATCATATCTTGGTCGGACTGTTGCTGTTTCCGCTTGGATATCTAACGGTTTATGCCGCGCCATATTCGGCGGCTGGCCTCGCGTGGGCACAAGTGATCGTGCGGACGACTGCTCTCACGGTTGCGACGCTACCCGTGACGCTGCTTGCCCTTATGGGCGTACGCTACTTCGACGCGCCGCTTTTCGTGCTCGGTGCCGCTCTGGTAGTTGCCGCGGCCGCGACGTTGCTCGTGGCTGCTTTTAGCAGATCACCCGGTAAACTCAACGCAACCGCTCGGGACGCGACAATCGCCTAACCCTGCGATGCAGCTTGTATCTTGCTTTCGTTAGGCGCTTTGAACTTTTTTAAGTCGCGATGCCTCTTCTCGTTCAGATGGCTCGCTTAGAAACCGGATGCGTTGCCAGTCGTCGGGAGCTTTTCGTGCCCTATAAGTGTGGGGGAAGGCGAATTTTCAGCTTGTAGCAAACAAACAAGATGAGAAGGGAGCCGAGGATCGAAAAGATTAGGCCGGCTGGGTGAAATGAGGCGCCTTCTCTCGGCCGGGAAAACATGTGCGTCACAGCGCCACCGACGATCGAACCGATGATGCCGAGCCCAATCGTCCAAATTAGCGTTAGATGGACGTGCATGATTGACTTGGCAATCACGCCCGCGATTAGACCGATAAGTATGTACCAAATTAAGTGAAACATAATTCTCCTTCTGCTAAAACATCAGAGCGAACCGAAACAGAGACAAAAACATCATCGCAAGTTCGAACGGGCGAGGCAAACATTTTTCTGCCCTTGTTTTTAATCGCCTGAACCATCCAGCCAGGCGATGCAGTTTCCTCGCGAAGGCGTTCGGAGCTCCGAACGCTTTCGCAGCTGATCTTGATCGCACCTCCATGCTCACCGATCACCTTGTTCTCCCTCGCATTTGGGACAATGTAAAACCGGAGAGTCGCCATGAATTAACTGTAGCGGCGGTCTGTGACCGTCGCACTAATCGAAGAGGAATCTAGCGACGGTCATACACCGCCCCTACAGGCCGACCGCAGAACGAACACGTTTCATCACTTGGTCAGCAACTGCGTTTGCGCGCTTGGCGCCGTGGGCGAGGACATTGTCGATATACGATTTGTCGGCCAGGATTTCTCCGCGGCGTTTCCGCATCGGCGCGAAAAATTCCCAAAGTTTTTCGAAAAATTCCTTTTTAAAATCGCCGTAACCAGTGCCGCCTTTTTGAAATCTTTCCCGCATCTCTTCGGTTTCATTTTTCGAAGCGAAGAGCGAGTAGAGCTGAAAGATTGTCGAGGTTGATGGGTCTTTGGGCGCTTCCATCGGCGTGGAATCGGTCACGATGCTCATGACGCGCCGTCGCGTTTCTTTTTCATCGCCGAAAATGTCGATGGTGTTGCCGTAGCTTTTGCTCATCTTCTGGCCGTCGATTCCCGGAACGACTTCGGTCGCCGCGTGAATGCGCGGCTCCGGTAACTTGAAAATCTCGCCGAAGGCTTCGTTCATCTTCCCGGCTAGATCACGCGTCATTTCGAGATGTTGTTTTTGATCTTTGCCGACCGGCACGATGTCGCTGTCGTAAATCAAAACATCCGCCGCCATCAGGACTGGGTAGTTAAAAAGCCCGGCGGAAGCGGGCACCCCGCGGGCGAGTTTATCCTTGTAGGAATGCGAGCGCTCGAGCAGACCCATCGGCGCGACGGTCGATAAAATCCACGCCAGCTCGGTTACTTGCGGCACATCCGATTGCATGAAAAGCGCGCCGCGCTCCGGATCGAGACCGCAAGCGAGAAAGTCGAGCGCGACCCGACGCGAATTTTCGCGCAGCGCCTTCGGATCGCGCAGGCTGGTGAGTGCGTGATAATCGGCGATGAAATAAAACGCTTCCCCTTCCGCTTGCAGCGCGATGGCCGGCCGCATCATGCCAAAATAATTGCCGATGTGCAGCACGCCGCTCGGTTGAATGCCAGATAAAATGCGCATCAGATTTCGGGATTCAGATCACTGGCAAGATGACCGGGACGAACGCGCTCCATCAGCTTACCCGCCGGTCGCTGGATTTCGATTCGGGTACGGCGGGACAGGCGGGAGTTCGTAACCCTTGGTTTTTAGCTCGGCCTGGATTTCCTGGATTGCCCGATCGAGTTGCTGGTCTTCTCCCCGGAATTCTTTCCCTGGGTCGTTGTCCACCATGATGTCCGGGTCGACACCGTGGCCCTCAATGATCCATTCCTTGCCGTCTTTCGAATAGAGCGCGAATTCCGGTTTGAAGAATTGCCCGCCATCGACCAGCGGAAGTGAATCGCGAATGCCAACCACGCCGCCCCACGTTCGTTTGCCAATCAATTTACCCAGTCCGAGCGTTTTGAATCGGTAGGGAAAAATATCGCCGTCGGACGCGGAGAATTCGTTAATCAACGTGACCATGGGGCCGAGGAATGTGTCATTCGGATCAGGTCGCGGCACGCCGTTGCGCGCGATCCCAACCATGACGAGTGCGCGCCGGAGCCGTTCGATGACCAGCGGCGAGACGAAGCCGCCACCATTCCCGCGAACATCGACAATGAGCGCTTTCTTGCGGATCTGCGGGAAGTAAAGCTTGGTGAATTCATTCAAACCGGGCCGTCCCATGTCGGGAATATGCATGTAACCAACTTCACCGCCGGTTTTCTTGCTCACTTCATCGATGTTTTTCTGCACCCAGGCGAGGTAGTAGAGCGGAGCTTCGTTGTCGGTCGGCACAACTGTTACGTCGCGCGCACCGGCGTCAGTTGGTTTGGAATTCACGCGCAGGATCACTTGTTTGTCAGCGGTGCCAATCAGCGCGTCGTAAAGATTGGGCAACGTGGAGACCGGAGTTCCATTGATCGCGAGGATGTAATCGCCCAGTTTTACATCTACGCCGACGGCGGTGAGCGGCGAACGCGTATGTTTGTCCCAGTTTTCTCCCGGCAGAATGCGGTCGACGCGATAGGCGCGCGTGGCCGGGTCGCGCGAGACCTCGGCCCCGAGCAAGCCAAGCTTGATCCGCGGGGTCTCCGGCCGCTCGCCGCCAGCGACATAGGTGTGGCCATTGTTCAATTCGCCAATCATTTCGCCGAGCAGATAAGTGAGATCGTTACGGTGATTCACGAACGGAAGGAGCGCAGCATATTTGTCGCGCATCGCTTTCCAATCGATGCCGTTCATCGTCGGTGAAAAGAAAAAGTCACGCATCTGCCGCCACGCCTCGAAATAGATTTGTTTCCACTCGGCGTGTCGATCGAGCTGCATATCGAGGCCCTCGATTTTCATCTCGTGGTCTTTCGTCTCGATCTTGTCCTTCGGCACATCGATGATGGCGTAATCTTTTTTGACCTTCACCAGCATCCTCTTGCCGTCGAACGTGATCTGATAATCGTTCACGTCGCCCAGCACGGTCTCTTTGCGCTCTTCCACGTTGTAAACGCAGAGATGCGATTTCTTGTCTCTCTCGCCGAATAATTCTTCTTCCTCTCCTGTCTCATCACCAATAGTGCGGCGAAGATAAAAGATGCGGTCCTCCAACATCCGGACTTTCCGGTAATTTCCCGGCGTAATTTCCAGGCCGACGATGCGGTTCTGAATGCCATCTGTATCGACCTTTACGACAACCGGCTTCTTCGGCTTCGCTATCTCGGGCTTCTTTGCTTCAGGCTTCTTTTCATCAGGTTTCTTCTCCTCGGGCTTTTTCTCCTCAGCTTCCTTTTCCTTCTCTTTTTCCCGTTTCTTTTCGGCTTTGCCTACCTCGTCGCTCCGCGGCCCGAGCGGGTTCTCGGTCTCTTTGGCGAGCGTAACGAGATAGACGCGCTCCATGTCGCGATAAACGTTCTCAAACTCCTCTTCGCCGAAGGTCGGCTTGAAATCGCGCGCTGAGCTGAGCAGCAAATACTTCCCATCATCGCTGAAGACGGGCTCGCCCGAGCCGTACCACGTATCCGTTATGGCTGTCTGCTGCTTGCTCGCGAGTGAATAAAGATAAACCCTCGGCAGACCATTCTCCTCTGGCCGACCCCAAGTGATCCACTGACTGTCGGGTGACCAGTTGTAAACTTCGATCTCGCCGTACTTGTCCTGATCGATTTGCGTGACCACTTTGGTTCCAACATCGACATAGCGGAGCCTTTGCAATCGGTCGCTCCAGAGCAGCTTCTTGCTGTCGGGCGACCAGATCGGCTGGTAATAATACGTGTCGGCGCCGCTCGTTATCTGTTGCGGCTGGCCTTTGTCGTCTTGCGCGCGAACATACAATTCGTTCTCGCCTGTCGCGTCTGAGTTGTAAGCGATCCATTTGCCGTCCGGTGACCAAACCGCGTCGCGCTCGTGCGCATTCGAGGTCTTCGTCAAATTGCGCGGTGTGCCGTTTCTTGCCGGCACGGAGAAAAGATCGCCGCGCGCGACTACGATCGTTCGTTCACCGTCCGGTGCCAGACTTACTGATTCAGTGTGTTTCGAAGCATCGACAAGCGCAGAACGTCCGGAAGCGAAATCTTCCTTGACCTCGATCGGCACCGGCGTCGCCTGTCCGCTGGCCAGATCGTAGCGCCAGATGTAGCCCGCCTGTTCGAAGACGATGGACTCTTTGCCGATGGACGGGAATTTGATGTCGAAATCTTTGAATGTGGTCAGTTGCTTCGTTTGCTTAGAAAAGGTTCATCCGGCCATCGCGGTCGGAGATGAAATAAATGTGGTTGTCTGGTCCCCACATCGGGCAAATGTCCTGAGCGGGATTATTCGTCAGGTTCTCGGTCGCGCCGGTCTTGAAATCATAAATCCAAACGTCGTCTGCCATTCCGCCGCGATAATGTTTCCAGGTGCGGAATTCGCGAAAAACGCGATTGAACGCCATCTTCGAATCATCGGGCGAGAACGAGACGAAGCCGCCGCGCGGCACAGGCAGTTGCTGCGGAAGCTCCGCATCCATCGCCACGGTGAAAAGCTGGCCGATAAAATCGTTGAATGACTTCATGCGCGAGCGAAGAACAATCAGCGGTTTCGTGTTCTCCCACGTCATGACGATGTTGTTTGGACCCATCCGGTCTGAAATATCGTCGCGTCCCAAGGTGGCCGAAGTCGTCAACCGTTTCGGCACGCCGCCTTCGCCTGGCATTACGTAAACCTCGGTGTTTCCGTCATATTGCGAGGTAAATGCGAGCTGCGTTCCGTCGGGCGAGAAATGCGGAAATGAGCTATAGCCAGGACCGCTTGTTAGGCGTCGTGCCACGCCACCATCCTTGCCGACGGCGTAGAGTTCACCCGCGTAACAAAATACAATCTCCCGGTCGTTAGTCGTAGGAAAGCGAAGCAGACGTGTCGTGTCCGGCAGATTTTGGGCCGAGGCAATGCCGGCCGGGAGCAGAAGAGCTGTGACTAAAAACAGCAAGAGCAGAGTGCGAGAAAACAAAATACGCATAAAAATCATGATCAAGACATCCAAGCTGCAATTGAATTAGCCGGATGCAACCGCCGTTCACCCGGACCGCAATCACGCGGAAATAATTACCGATGTGCAGCACGCCGCTCGGTTGGATGCCGGGAGCGCAGCACGCCGCTAGGTTAGATGCCGAATCAAATGCGAAGCATGTTCAACGTTGAAATTTGATGTTTGATTTTGCAGATCGCGGCCCAGAGAAGTGGATTTTCCAGAAACCTGCGGCGCCGGTGCGCTTGCCCGAAAGCATTCGGGGGTTGGACGGCGGCATCCGACAAACGACTTCGAAAAATTCACAAAAATTGTCTTGACCTTTTTTCGCGGGGTCGCTAGAAACGCGGTGTACGAAGATGTTTTCCCAGACTGCGCTTGTACGTTCTTTCAGAATTCTCTTAATTGCCCTGATCACCTTGGTTTGGGCAGCGGCGTTGGATAGTACCTACGCGGGTGCGTTTCCCGGTGGGAACGACGCATTTCAGGCCAATACGGCGAACTTTCTCGGCGAGGGAGTGGCTCAGGGCACGGATGATCCGATCTGCAATCCGGCGCTGGCTGTGACGGACCCTACTCAACTCAAGTTTACTCTGAATCGGGCTAAAATTGAAACCCGCGATGAGAGTGCCGCACCCGCCGCTCGCGACGTTGCTTCCACTGTGCCTCTGGCGCCTGAACCACCGCCTTGGGCAATGATGGCCATGGGCGCGGTCGTGCTGATCGGCGTCCAGCGATTGCGCCGCCGGAAAAGGGCTTAAACCCCCACGCACTTTCGCCGCCGTGCCGGAAG
>QHQE01000076.1 GCA_003219265.1 Verrucomicrobiota bacterium | reverse complement strand
GAAGATGCGGCCCGATGATCGACAATGTCTTCGCGTCGAGATTCGGCATGTTCACGGCGTTGCGGATCGTGCCTTCGAGGAGCGCGGCGCGGATCGATTGCGCGATCTCGATGCCAACGCTTTCCTGCGCCTCGGCCGTGGACGCACCCAGATGCGGAGTGAGAACAAGATTCGGCGCAGTGCGCAACGGCGAGTCGGAAGGCAGCGGCTCAATTTCAAAAACATCCAGCGCGGCGCCGCCGACCTGACCCGAGTGCAGCGCGTCAGCCAGCGCGTCTTCATCGATGAGACCGCCGCGTGCGCAATTGATCACGCGCACGCCGCGTTTTGTTTTTTCCAGTCGCGTCGCATCGACCATGTGATGCGTTTCTTCTGTGAGCGGCGTGTGCAACGAGATGAAATCAGCGCTCGCGAGCAGGTCGTCGAGCTCATCGACGAGTTCGACTTGCAAGGTGCGCGCGCGCCCCGCCGACAGATACGGATCGTACGCGACAACGCGCATCCCGAACGCGATGGCGCGGCGGCTGAGTTCACTGCCGATGCGGCCCATTCCAATCACGCCGAGTGTCTTGTCATAAAGCTCGATGCCTTCGAAATTTTTTCTGTCCCAACTTTTTCCGCGCATGCTTGCGTCTGCCTGGGGGATTTTTCGGGCAACCGAAAGCAGCAGCGAAAACGTGTGTTCAGCCGTGGAAACGGTGTTTCCACCCGGCGCATTCAGCACGATGATGCCGCGGCGCGTGGCCGTCTCAACATCGACATTGTCCACGCCGACTCCAGCGCGACCAACCACTCGCAATCGCGCACCGGCATTCAAGATTTGCGCCGTCACCTTTGTTTGGCTGCGGACAACGAGCGCGCTGAACTCCGGAATAATCTTGACCAGCTCTGATTCGGTTAAGCCCGTTTGAAATGAGACTTCGAGCGCACCATCGCGTGAAAGTTCGTCCACGCCGCGCGGCGAAATTGAATCGGCGATTAAGACTTTCGGCGGCCTCATGCAACTACAGCAAACGTTCAACGTTCAACGCCCAACGTCCAACGCTCAATGAACATTGTAGCCACGGCCTGCGGGCCGTTCCTGGGATCAGTAAGCACAAATGACGCGCCCCAGGCGCGTGGCTACACAGCTAGCCAAAGATCACCAGCTGAATTGAGTCGGGCAATTGCTGCGCGACGCTGGTTGCCACGCCGCCGCGCAGGAGATTGGCCAGGGCATGGCGTTGGGTGGCGCCAATCATCAGAAAATCGACACCGAGCGTGGCGGAGAGATCGATGATGGTCGAGGCCGCGTCTTCGCTCACGGCATAGACAGGGATTACGCAAATGTCGCGCTCAGCCCCGAGTTTGAGCATCAACGACATGATGGCATTCGCTTCCGGATCATCCTGCCAGCGCGCGCGGCCGAGAGTCGCCGGCCCCCCGGTATAGTAAACAGCAATCTCCTTCACGTAGAGCACACACAGTGTCGCTTTGCGCAGTTGGGCTTCATCGAGCGCGAAGCTGAGCACCGGCGTGAGGCCGCGGGCTGCCACCATGATTTTTTGACCTTCCTGCAGTCGCGGCTGAAGCGCGGCGATCGTGTCGGGTGAAACCATTTCTGCCACTCTTCTGGTGACGGTGAGTGTAGTTAGTCCCTGCCGTTTTTGCGTGTAGGCGCGCAATCCAAGACCCACTCCCAAGACGCATACGACGAAAAAAAGCGCGTCGGGTTTTGTGCGGGCCAGCGTCAGCTCAACAAAAAAAAGGATGCAGAACGTGATGCCGAAGAGCACACGATCGTACCAGGCGAAGCCGATCGCGCGATTGGATGCGCAGGATCCGAGATTGACGGTGATCGCGCCGACCACGCCGATCGCATACAAACCGGCGAGTCCTTCGAAGTTTGTCGCGGTCAGCAGTACGACCGTCGGGAGACCGATGGCGATGAGCAGCGGATACAGGGGTACGCCGTGCCGGTTGAGCCGTTTAAATTGTTGCGGCATCTCGCCATCGCGCGCCACCATGTAGAGCAGACCGATCATCGCGACAATGGCGGTGTTGGCAGCGCTCAAGAGCAAGAGCAAAAACACGATGCCGACGATCCAACCGAAAGCCTGGCCAAACCATGGGCCGAGTGACGCTGTCCCAAATTGTTCGCCGATGAAGCGCAGCATGTCCTCGTGCCGCTTCGTCAGCGCGGCAGCGATGTCGCTTCGAGTCGTTAGGCCGAGCGTCTTTCCCATTACTGAAGGCAGCGACAGCATCGCCCAGCCAAGCAGCGCCGTGCCGAGCACAACCTCAATCGCGACCGGCGCAATCGCCTTGGCCGATTCGCGCGCGACAGTTGGCCGGTCGTGAGTCGAGCCGGGATCAAGCTTGATCACGCCGGTGAGGTTCGCAATCGCCTCCACGCCCGAGAGCGCGAGAATCACGCCCACAAACTGAACCCAAAGCGTGCTCAGACTCTCGTGGCGCGGCCCGAGAAAATGTGTCGTGAGATGCGGCGCGCTGATGGCGATCAACGCCACAACCACTATCACGGTTGGCACAGCAAGCGCGACGGCCAAACTGCCGGAGTGTTTTGGTCCAAACCAATTAATGAACCCGAGGAAGAGCAGGACGCCAATCGTCGTGAAAGCGATGTTGTCCTTCAAGAATTTGAGCCAGAGGACGTCTTCCGCGCCGGAAATGACATACGTCAGACCCGACCAGCCGCTCAGCGCGGCCGTCACCGTGAGATCAGCGACAAGGAGTAATGCGCCAACCACGGCAAGCAGCCGGCCTTGCGAACGGGCCGCGGAATAAACGCCGCCGCCATCGGGAAAGTGGGCGCAAATGACGGCGTAATTGATTCCGACTAAACCGGTGAGCACGCAGACAGCGAGAATGATCGGAAGCGAAGCGAAACCAGCCGCGACAAAGGCGAGACCGATCACGTAGGCCTTGCTCGTACCCCAATCGCCGTAGAGAAGCGCGGCGGCTCGCTTCCAATCGACATTGCGGGGGCGATGAACACCACCCGTCTCAGTGAGGATCAAATCAGCCATCGCGCTTGGCGTTGACTCTCCATTGCGCCCCGATTGACTGGCAAGTTCTTTCTCGTTTGCGGCGACACTCGAAACCGTCCGGAATTCGATTAGAAAGTGATAATCGCGTCGACAGCTGCGGTAAACAGTGTTTGATCCTTCGAGTCATTAAAGGAACGGGTGCCGTTGAGGGAATGATCGACACGAAGCTCAGGACGAATCGTTAGACCGGTAAGTGGCTTCGGCACTGCCGGCTTGATGTCCAAGCCGACGGTGAGCGCGCCGTAAGTCGTCCTGCCACCGCCGATAGTGCGCGGATCAATCGTTGCCTCACCGTCGAGTGCGCGCACCGGATCGTGCGGATCAGCAAACTGCGCGACGAAGAAACCTTTGTCGTCGCGCCAGATTTCCCCCCGAATCTTCGCAGTTACTTTGTCAGTGATCGCATAAGTAAAATACTGCGCCACGCCGAAGCCGTCGGCATTGGCAAGGTCATCACGCGCATAGTTCATATCGGTGATCGACGTCAGTTTGTCCCTTATTTTCCACGTGACGGTGATGTCATTCAGATAGCGAAGCGCGCTGTTGTTATTGGGCGTCTCGGGACCGATGTGGGTTGAAGCAGATACCACCAGTTTGCCTTCGTTGAGATTCAGACCGACACCGCCGTCAAACGCCGGCGAATCATTGTTATCTTCGACGCTTGTGTTTACGCCGCGCGTTACGCCGGCCATCAGATCGAGCCAGTTGGTGGTGTGCACCGTAAAAAGTGCGCCCGTATGATTGAACGGAATGCCGAAATTAAAAATGTATGTGTGCGAGTAAAAGACATTGGTGCGCGGATCGATCGTTTCTGCGCCTTCGAGCGTAACCCATTTGCCCAGCTTCACATCGACACCACGCTCCGTTAGGAGCGACAAATGCAGGCTCACGTATGCTTCAACGATATCAGGTTGATAGAGGCTGGTTTTCATCACGCTGTCCAGCAGCCCGAGCGAATGGATATACCGCGCATCGCTGCCGAACATGAATTGCGCCTTGAATCCCCAATCGAACTCGCCAGGTTGCGCCGCGAGCACGCGTTCGAAATTAATTACGGCTTGGTTTAGGAGCGGTTCGTTCGCGCGGTCGTCAAAAAGTCGGCCGAAGTTCTGGTTATCACGTGGAGTGTCCGGATTGAATGTAATCCCGCCGTCGATCCATCCGGAAATCGTGAAGCGCGGTGCCGGCGTCGGCGAAGCCGTTTCGATTTCGCCGGCTATGGCCGCCGCGGCGAGACAAAGAGCAAGCGAGAAAATGAAAAGCTGTTTCATGGTTTAGCAGGAACGATCAGCGCAGTTCGTCCAGTGCTCGGTTTAGGCGCAGGACGTTGACGCGCGCGGTTACAATCCTTCTACGTAGGCCGTCTCGCCGTGGATCGCCTCGTCGAGGCCGAGTTCTTCGTGCGCATCTTCGACGCGCACCGGCGTGATGCGGTCGATGATCCACAGCATCCCAAGCGTGAAAACGAAGGCCCAGACGGACGAGAAAAGTCCCGCACCGAGCTGCTTCAGGAAGAAGCTCGAGTCGCCGGCGAGCAATCCATTCACGCCGCCGTTGGCCGCCGGATTCCACGCCGTCGAGGCGAACACGCCGAGCAGAACGATGCCGAGGAAGCCGCCGACGCCGTGCACGCCCCACACGTCGAGTGCATCGTCCCATCGCAATTTGTTCTTCAGCGCGCAAGCGTAATAGCAGACGACGCCCGCCGCAGTTCCGATAATGACGGCAGTGGCCGGCGACACGTAGCCGGCCGCGGGCGTAATGGTGGCGAGACCCGCCACTGCGCCAGTCAGCAACCCGAGGAATTTCGGTTTCTTCGAGACTCGCCAGTCCACCAGCAGCCACGCGATGGCCGCGAACGAGGCGGCAATGTCGGTGTTGATAAAGGCCACCGCGGTGGTCGCATCCACGCGAAACTCGGATCCGGCATTGAAGCCGTACCAACCGAACCAGAGCAAGCCAGTGCCAAGCGCAACGAGCGGGATGCTGTGGGGACCGCGATCCGCGACTTTGCGTTTGCCGACGTAGAGAATGGACGCGAGTGCGGCCATGCCCGCGATGTTGTGGACGACGATCCCGCCAGCAAAATCTTTTACGCCCCATTGCGCCAGCATACCGCCGCCCCAAATCATGTGGACAAAAGGAAAATAGACCAGGATCAGCCACGCCGTCAGAAATAGCATGTAGGCCTTGAAGGTGATTCGGTTGGTGAATGCGCCGGTGATCAGCGCCGGCGTGATGATGGCGAACATCATCTGATAGGCGCAGAAGACAAGCATCGGGATCGTGTCGTTCGGCGATGGCGTGGACAGGGTGATGCCGCGCAGGCCGGCCCAGTTCAGGTTGCCGATGATTCCAAAAAAGTCCGTGCTGCTCTTCTGATCG
>QHQE01000075.1 GCA_003219265.1 Verrucomicrobiota bacterium | reverse complement strand
GCTTCCAGAGAAAGCGACCAAGGCACATGAAATCCGTACCGACGATCCTCCCGGCATTGAAGCATATTGGCACAACAGGTTTGAAGCAAAGCGTCGCGGAGGAGAATGGTTCGATTTGGATGCGTCCGACGTAAACGCCTTCAAACGCAGAAAGTCCATGTAATTCGGATCAATCCGATGCGCGAAACGAAGTTCGTTTCGGCTAGCAGCCGAAACCAGCAGGGCCTGCGCTCCCCAATCCGTTTAATCCGCGTAATCCGCGGTTGAATTAATCGACGATTTCGAGGCCCATTTGGCGGGCGGTGCCGGCGATGATGCGGAAGGCGGCTTCGTCATTGCGCGCGTTCAGGTCCTTGGATTTTGTTTTCACGATGTCCATCACCTGCTTACGCGTAACTTTTCCGACTTTCTCCTTGTTCGGCTCTTTTGATCCGGCGGCGATGTTTGCCGCCTTTTTCAACAGCACAGCGGCCGGCGGACTTTTGGTGATGAAGGTGAACGACTTGTCTTTGAAAACGGTGATTACGACCGGCAAAATGTCGCCGGCTTGTTTTTGGGTGGCGGCGTTAAATTCTTTGCAAAACGCCATGATGTTCACCCCACGCGGTCCGAGCGCAGTGCCAACGGGCGGGGCCGGGTTCGCCTGACCGGCTGGAATCTGGAGTTTGACCTGAGCAACTACCTCTTTAGCCATGGTTCCTTTATTTTAGATTGAGAGATTCCTCGACTTCGCTCGGAATGACAAAAATGAACGCCATGATGTTCACCCCGCGCGGTCCGAGTGCGGTGCCGACCGGCGGCGCTGGGTTCGCTTGTCCGGCGGGGATCTGCAATTTGATCTGTGCTACGACTTCTTTGGCCATGGTTAATCGTTAAAGCGTTAAATCGTCAAATCGGAAATTAGCCGCGTTCGACTTGCCAGTATTCCAATTCTACCGGCGTGGCACGGCCGAAGATGGTGACGGAGACGCGCAGTTTGCCGCGCTCGGGATCGATTTCTTCGACGATGCCGTTCTGATTTTGGAATGGGCCGTCGGCGACCTTGACGGTTTCGCCAACTTCGAAGCTGACTTTCGGTTTTACCTTTTCTTCGCGCTCTTTCATTTGCGCGAGCATGCTTTCGACTTCCGACGGTCGCATCGGGATCGGTTTGTCTTTCGTGCCGGCGAATCCGATCACGCCCGGCGTGTCGCGAATGAAATACCATGTGCGTCCGACGAGTTGATTGTTCTCATCGAGTAAATGCATATTGACGATCAGGTAACCGGGGAAAAACTTGCGTGTCGTTTCGCTTTTCTTGCCTTTTTTGATTTCCGAGACGCGCTCGGTTGGCACGAGCACTTCGTAAATCAAGTCGCCCATTTCCTCGGTCTTGACGCGCTGCTCGATATTCTCGCGCACTTTGTTCTCCTGACCGGAAAGGACGTGCACGACGAACCATTGATCTTTGCCTGCGAGTGCCTGTGCCATAATCAATGCAACCGGGTGAAAAAGTGGACCACATTCACGAGGACGAAATCGAAAAGGGCGACGTAACCGCCGAGCAATAACATCGCGATGATCACGACCAGGGTCGAGTCAGTCAGCTCTTTGTAGCGTCGAATTCCTTTTTCCTTCGACTCCCACGGCCAGGAAGCTTTTTGCAGCTCGACCTTCACTTCGTTGAAGAAGTTTTTGGTTTTCGTGATCATGGGGATCGTTAAATCGTTAAATCGTCAAATTAACAGAGACGACATCGAACATCGAATGTTCGAGAAGGAATTCGTTCTGAATCATTGGGAGTTCGATGTTCAATGTTCGGCGTTTTTTCAAAAACACGCCAGGAGGGACTCGAACCCCCAACCGACGGTTTTGGAGACCGCTACTCTACCAATTGAGCTACTGGCGTAAGGTTTCTGCGCAGCGGCAATTTAGTCCAGGATTTCGCTGACGCGACCGGCGCCGACAGTTTTTCCGCCTTCGCGAACGGCGAAGCGAATTGTCTTTTCCATGGCGATGGGCGTGATCAGCTCCACGTCGATGGCGATGTTGTCGCCAGGCATGACCATTTCCACGCCATCGGGCAACTTGACCGTTCCGGTCACATCCGTGGTGCGGAAATAAAATTGCGGCCGGTAATTGGTAAAGAACGGCGTATGGCGGCCGCCTTCCTCCTTACTCAGTACATAGACTTCCGCCTTGAATCTCTTGTGCGGCGTAATCGATCCCGGCTTGGCGATGACTTGGCCGCGTTCCACTTCTTCCTTTTTCAATCCGCGCAGCAGAACACCGACGTTATCGCCCGCGCGCGCTTCATCGAGAAGTTTACGGAACATCTCGATGTCGGTCGCGGTGGTCTTGGAGGTTGGCTTAATGCCGACGAGCTCCACTTCCTCCATCTTCTTGAGGACACCGCGCTCGACCCGACCAGTGGCGACCGTGCCTCGGCCTTCAATGTTGAACACGTCCTCGATTGGCATGAGAAACGGCTGATCGATCGGCCGCTCCGGAACCGGAATGTAATCGTCGATCGCCGCCACCAGAGCGAGCACCTGCTTTTCTGCTTCAGCATCGCCTTCCAGCGCCTTAAGCGCGCTCCCCTTCACGATCGGGATTTTGTCTCCCGGAAATTCGTACTGGGTGAGGAGATCGCGCACTTCCATTTCGACAAGATCGAGAAGCTCGGGGTCATCGACCATGTCCACTTTGTTCAGAAACACGACCACGGAAGGCACACCGACCTGGCGCGCGAGCAGAATGTGCTCACGTGTCTGTGGCATTGGGCCGTCCGCCGCGCTCACGACCAGGATCGCGCCGTCCATTTGCGCCGCGCCGGTGATCATGTTCTTGACGTAGTCAGCGTGACCGGGGCAATCGACATGCGCGTAGTGGCGCTTGTCGCTTTGATATTCCACGTGCGCGGTATTGATCGTGATGCCGCGCTCTTTTTCCTCGGGCGCGTTGTCTATGGAATCGTAGGCGCGCACTTCGGCCATACCTTTTTTGGCGAGCACGCTGGTGATCGCGGCGGTGAGGGTGGTTTTGCCGTGGTCCACGTGACCGATTGTGCCGACGTTCACGTGCGGCTTGTCGCGTTTAAATGCTTCCTTAGCCATTTCAATTCTCCTGGTTAACTAAACTAAACTACATCTTTTCATTCAACTGTCGCTGCCCGGTCGCGAGCTCACTCTGGAGCCCATGACCGGGATCGAACCGGTGACCTCGTCCTTACCAAGGACGTGCTCTACCAACTGAGCTACATGGGCCGCTCTTCGTCATCTCGATGCTCGCCGCGTTCTCCGTGGCCGAGCCGAGCGACGAACCGGTTTTGCTTCCCACTAGAGAGTTAAAAGTCCCAAAGCCGCGTCAAACTTTGCAATTTGAACGACCATGGGACCATTTCGTTCCAGCAAAAAGCGTCCGCAAGCTAACAGCGCGCTCTTGGGTGTCAAAGAAATTTCTTCTCCGCCGCTTATCGAATTCGTCCGCTGCTGGCTTCGCCTTCGCTCTTCCCTCTCGTGACCAGGCGCGCCACGACCGCGATGATAACCAGCACCGCAATCGCAATCCCGATATTGAGCGGAGTGATCAAGCCCGGGGCCTCCTTGGGTATCGGCGTCGCGGTGGGCGGCGGCGGGGCATTCCTCGCAGCCAGCATCCCTTGGGCGTATTGCAACCGCTGCACTGTGTCATAGTCGTCCGGCTTTAATTTTAGCGCGGCTTCGTAATCAGCGATCGCCTTCTCGTACTGAGTCATCGACACATAAGTCGCCCCGCGTTTAACCAAAGGCTCAGCGTCGGGCGGGTTCTTCTCAATCATCGCCGTGTAGTCGGCAATCGCCGCGTCGTAATTTTTCAAATTCCGGTTCGCCCAGGCACGTCGATCGTAACTTTGCGGATCATTCGGATTCTTTTCGATCGCGGTGGTAAAATCCGCGACCGCCCTATCCCACTGAGTCAGACCGATCTCAGCGAAACCGCGGAATTTGTAAGAAACGGCTTCATCGGGCTTCATTTGGACCGCTTTATCCAGATCGGCCAGCGCAGCATCAAATTGGTTTTGCATCACCTCGGTCTGCCCGCGCTCCATGTAGCCGATGTAGTCTTTTGGCGCGATCTCGATTGCTTTGGAAAAATCGGCGGACGCCTCGGCAAATTTGCCACTCGCGCGATAAGCGGTGCCGCGATTGTTGTAACCGCGAGGATCTTTCGGACTGGCTTGGATGGCTTTCGTGAATTCAGCGACGGCCGCGTCGAACTGCTTTTGTTCCGCCAGCTCGATCCCGCGCTTGTTATGTCCGCCCGCATCGCTGGCCGGAGCCCGCTTTGCATCGGTGGCCGGAGCCCGCTTTGCCGAAATGCTTTCTGTTTGCGTAATCCATAAAAATGCCGCTATCGCCAGAGTGATTGTTTGCTTATTCAAGGTATTCATTTCTCCTCCGAGACTACTTTTGAGCGATTAATCTTTCATAAGCGAGCAAATTCACGCGCCAAAATCAGCCACCAAACGATGAAGCAATCTGATTCCACCCGAATCATGATCGTGCACGCTTCCTCGGGGGAATCGTGCGCACCGTCGTCCAAGCAGTCCCGCACGCCGACACGCGGGCTGCTTTCGCCTCTCCCTTGTGCGAAGGGGAGAGGCGGGTCAACGCGCCGGAAATTGAAATGATCGATCTACGCGGCCGCACCAATCTTTCGAAAGGCTACGCCGCGGTCTTCGCCACGGTCGTCATCTGGTCGATGCCGTCGCTTTTTCAATATTACTTGAATCGCTACTATGACCCTTGGGCACAGAATTTTTATCGCTATTCCGTCGCCTGCATCGCCATTGCCCCACTTGTCTTTTATCGGGTTCGCCGTGGGGGCCCGCGTCTTGATTGGCGCGCTCTCGTGTTATGCCTCGTTCCGTGCTTCCCAAACGTCGTCCACCAAATCACGCAGGTGATGGCCCTTTTCTACATGGGCCCCGGCGTTTACGCGATTTTCACCCGCTCATCCGTCATCTTCACCGCGCTGCTCGCGCTCGCTTTTTTTCCGGAGGAACGCCACGTCATCCGTCAATGGCAATTTCAAGCCGGCACAGTTCTCGGCTTGATCGGCGCGTTCGGTGTGATTTGGTTCCAATCGAGCGGACAAGATCGACATATTGCGCTGCCCGGCTTGGTCATTGCCTTCACCGCCACATTTTGCTGGGCGCTCTACGGCGTGCTCGTCAAACGTCCTTCCGCGCAGCTCGGCTCGATTCGCAGTTTTGGTTTGATCAGCTTCATGACCTCGACACTCCTCCTGCCCCTGACGTGCGCTTTCAGCTGCATTACGCTCGCGCATGTCTTATATTATGTTGCAATCCGAGAGATTGGTGTCGCGCTTGCGCAAACTCTGCAACTCCTTTGTCCCGCCGGTGCGCTGGCGCTTTCCGCATGGATTTTCGGCGAACGTCTTACCGACGCGCAATTGCTCAGCGCCGGTGTTCTGCTCGTCGGCGCCTTTCTGGCCATGCGAACGAAACCGACGGTCGCCGTTGAATCCGCAGAAAATCTCTAGCGCAGCGCAGCGATCAAATTTTACACTGTCACGCGGAATGAACCTGAAAGCGTATCTCAAGTCGCGGCAAGAAAAGATCGATCGGGCGCTGGATCGACATCTGCCTAAAGAGAATCTCAAACCAACGACCATTCACAAGGCGATGCGTTACAGTTTATTTGCCGGCGGGAAACGATTACGGCCAATTTTGTGCCTTGCTGCGGCAGAGGCTTGCGACGGAAAGATCGACAACGCGCTTTCGCTTGCCTGTGCACTCGAATGCATCCACACCTACTCGCTCGTCCATGATGATTTGCCGAGCATGGATAACGACGATTTTCGCCGCGGCCGTCTCACCTGCCACAAGGTTTTCGGCGACGGCATTGCCGTCCTTGCCGGCGACGCATTACTGACTATCGCCTTTGAAATTGTTTCGCGCGCAAAGCCGACGTCGCGCTACAACATGTCGATCTTATTACACGAAATCGCAGTCGCTGCCGGCAGCCAAAAACTGATCGCCGGTCAAGTCGCCGACTTGGAAGCGGAAGGTCGCAAGGCAAATCGGGCGCAGCTTCGTTACATCCACGAAAACAAGACGGCTGCGATTTTGACAACCTCAGTGCGCCTCGGCGCGATGAGTGCGAACGCCGACGCAAGGAAACTCAACGTGATCACACAATTTGGTCGCGCCCTCGGGCTGGCTTTCCAGATCATCGACGACATTC
>QHQE01000047.1 GCA_003219265.1 Verrucomicrobiota bacterium | reverse complement strand
CCGTCGAATACGTGAATGCGGACGGAAAGGTCTGATTTTTGATCTCTGGTCTCTGTCCTCCGCCTGCCACGCCGCCTGCTCGCGAAAGGTTTCGGAGTAGCATTGCGAAGGCGAGTCTGCAAGTTCGCGCACGAAACATTCGATAAATGCTGACGCGTCTCAAAGTGAGGCGAAGCAAAACACTGTCGATGCGGCTTCTGGCGCGCTCAGCTCACTTTGCTCGGAATGACAGCGGCCTAATCCGCTGTCACTTGTTCTTGGATTCTTTTTTGGACTCGCGCTTCGATTCCTTAGGTTCCTTGGATTCTTTCTTCGATTCGCCCGGCCGATAATCTTCCTGCTCGGCGGCGGCGAAGGCTTTTTCCAGGCCGACCATGTCTTCGCCCGGCTTGAGCGTGTCGAAAGCTTCGGATTCTTTGCGCAGTTGTTCCTCGGAATAGTTGGCGGCTTTGATCGACAAGCCGATGCGGCGCTCGACTTTGTCCACCTTGATAACGCGCGATTCGACCTCCTGACCGACTTTGAGCACGTCTTTGACTTTGGCGACGTGATCTTCGCTCAACTGGGAGATGTGGACGAGCCCATCGATGTCGTCCTGCAATTGCACGAACGCGCCGAAGCTGGCCAGCTTGGTCACTTTGCCCTTCACCAGATCGCCGATCTTGTATTTCTGATCGATGTTCTTCCACGGATCTTCGGCGAGCTGTTTGATACCGAGACTGATCCGCTGGTTGGTCTTGTCGATGTCGATGACTTCGGCCTCGACTTCGTCGCCTTTCTTAAAGACTTCGCTCGGATGATTGATCTTCCGGGTCCAACTCAAATCGGAAACGTGGATCATGCCGTCGATGCCTTCATCGAGTTCCACGAACGCGCCGTAGGCGGTCATGTTGCGGATTTTCCCTTTCACTCGGCTACCGATGGTGAATTTGTGCTCGATCTCGTCCCACGGATTCGGTTCGAGCTGGCGCAAGCCCAATGAAATTTTCTGTTCCTCTTTGTTCACGCCGAGCACGACGGCTTCGACTTCCTGGCCGACGGTCAAAATGTCGGACGGACGCATGATTCGCTTCGTCCAGGAAAGTTCGGAAACGTGAATGAGACCTTCGACGCCTTCCTCCAATTCCACGAATGCGCCGTAGGGAACGAGGTTCGTGATCTTGCCTTTGACGCGCTGACCGGCGGGGAAGCGTTCTTCGATCTGGTCCCATGGATTTTTCTGCGTCTGCTTCAGGCCTAAGGAGACGCGCTCTTTCTCTTTGTTGATGTCGAGCACGACGACTTCGAGCGGCTGACCGACTTTGACGAGCTCGCTCGGATGCCCGAGCCGGCCCCAGGTCATGTCAGTGATGTGGAGCAGGCCGTCCATGCCATCGAGGTCGATGAACGCGCCGAAGTCGGTCAGATTTTTCACCGTGCCCTGCACCTTGTCGCCGATGTGCACTCCCTCGAGGAATTTCTGCCGTTTCTCGCTGCGCTCCTGCTCGATCAACTCACGCCGGCTGAGCACAACATTGCGGCGGTCATCGTTGATCTTGACGATTTTGAAATCGTAAGTGTTGCCGACGAACTGCTGCAGATCTTTCGGCGGGATGATGTCGATCTGCGACGCGGGCAAAAACGCTTCGACGCCGATGTTCACCATCAGCCCGCCTTTGACGACCGACTTCACTTTGCCTTTGATCAGGCCGTCGCCCTGAAACACGCTCGCGATCTTGTTCCAATTCTGGCGATAAGCGGCTTTTTCCTTCGACAGGACGACCATGCCCTCGTCGTTCTCGAGTCGCTCGAGGAGCACGTCCACTTCGTCGCCCACTTCCAGGGATTGGATGTCCTCAAATTCAGATGACGGAATAACGCCTTCGGATTTGTAACCGATGTCCACGAGAACTTCGCGGGGCCGAATTTCCAGGATGCGTCCCTTAACGATGCTGCCTTCCCTGAAGTCCGGCATCGGCTTCGACATCACATCCTGCATGTGCACCATAATTAAAAAAAGGCCCTCGGACGCCGTAACGCTGTAGCGGCGATGTCTCATCGTCGCATTAATTTCGGCGGTCGGAGACTGCCGCTACAACCAGCGGAAACGGAGCGCCACAGTAGTTGTTTTCGTGGTGAAGGTCAACTCTGAGTGGCGCACCCGTCTCGGGTGCTGGCGACCGTGTCTCACCGTCGCCGACTTTCTGCTGCGCTTACCAAGTTCGAAAATGAGAAAGGACTGTTTCGGCGAGATGCCGAAGCCAGCATGCGAGACGCATGCGCTATCCAATCTGCAGAATTCGAGATTGGATGTTGGACGTTGAGCGTTGGACGTTTTCCTCCATATTTGGGACAACATGTCGATCTTACGCTTGTCGATCTTAGCGGCGGTTTTCGCGATCTCATCGCTTCGCGCAGACTCACCGGCCGAACAAAAAGTTCTCGAGGCAATTAAGTCGCCTGACTTGAGCGTTGTCCATCTTTGGGCGCCATGGTGCTCGAATTGCCAGGCGGAATTAAAGAGCGGCGGTTGGTTGAAAATGGTGAAAGAGAATCCCCACGTGAAATTCTATTTCGTATCCGTTTGGAACGGCGGCGAAGATGGCCGCGCCATGCTGAAAAAATTTGAGATCTCGGATCAACCGAACGTGACCATCCTGGCTGATCCCGGCCCGCGCGGAAGTAATCACATCAAACAGTTCGCCGGTTTGCCGCTCTCTTGGATTCCGACGACTTGGGTTTATAAGGGCGGCGACTTGCGTTACGCACTCAACTACGGTGAGATGCGTTTCCCGGTGCTCCAACAGTTTCTTGAGGACAGCAAGTCGGAGTGGTCGCACAAAGGCGAACCTTCGGTGGAATGAGCACCGCAACGCTTTCGCTAGGCAGCGTAACAGTGAAATTCCGTCTCGCCGGTGGCGCGCAACCGCTCATTCTTCTACCCGTCCACGTCAACAATCGCGGACCATTCGACTTCATTTTAGATACTGGAGCGGGCACTTCGCTGCTCTCATCCGAATTAGCGAAACAGCTCGAAATTAAAGTTGTCGGTTCAAAAGAAGGTCAGAGCGCGGGCGGAAAGTTTTCCGTTTCGTTGGCGAAAGTTGATTCGCTCGCTGTCGGCGAAACGAAATTGGACGATGTCGATGTGGGGATTGTCGATCTTGGCCAAATTGGCAAAACCATCGGCGCAAAAATCGACGGCGATCTCGGTTACAATTTCCTCAAACATTTCCGGATCACGATCGCTTATCGCGATTGCGAAATCCGTTTCGATGATCCCAAGCGCGTCGAAGTTTTTGGTCGATCGGCGCAAGCAGAAATCGCGATTCGGCTGGCCCATCCGGCCAAGCCGCTCATTCTTGTCGACATCTATGCAAATGGTCGCGGCCCGTTTCAATTCGCCATCGACACCGGCACATCGACAACTGCAATCACGCCGGAACTTGCGAAAGAACTAAACATCGCAACGTCCCCGATTCCGCCGGTCACCAGTGGTGGCGCACATGTCGATGTTACAGCCGGCGCGCTCCAATCGTTTCAAGTCGGCGGCGCTAAGATCGACAATCTCGCCGTGATCGTGGCCGATTTCTTTTCGATGCTCAGTCAAGCCGTTGGCGCGAAGCTCGATGGCATTGTTGGTTATAATTTTCTGCGCGATTACAAAGTTGTGATCGACTATCCGAACGAACTGCTCAGTCTCTTTTAAGCATGCTCGAAATCCCGACCGCACCGACAACAACTTCCAAGCGGCCGCCCGGCATTTTATCCCTCATTGGCGACACGCCG
This sequence comes from Verrucomicrobiota bacterium, assembly GCA_003219265.1. Taxonomy (GTDB): domain Bacteria; phylum Verrucomicrobiota; class Verrucomicrobiia; order Chthoniobacterales; family UBA10450; genus AV133. Next base: position 5,308 of record QHQE01000047.1, on the reverse strand, counting down.
CTGGTCGAAGTGACGCAGATCGACACCGGGCCGTGTCAGCTTTTCCTAAAATTGGAAAATCAAAATCCGACCGGCTCGATCAAAGACCGTGTCGCATTGGCGATGATCGAAGCCGCGGAGGAGGAAGGAAAATTGCAACCGGGCGGCACCGTCATCGAAGCTACCGCCGGCAACACTGGTCTTGGTCTTGCGCTGGTCGCGGGCGCGAAAGGTTATCGTGTCTTGCTCGTTATTCCCGACAAAATGTCGCAGGAAAAAATTTTTCATGTGCGCGCTTTGGGTGCCGAAGTACGCATCGTTCGCTCGGACGTGACGCGCGGGCATCCGGAATATTATCAGGACGTCGCCGCACGGCTGGCCACGGAAATTCCGGGCGGATTTTATGCGAACCAATTTGGCAATCCGGCGAATCCACTCGCGCACGAGCGCAGCACCGGCCCGGAAATCTGGGAACAAATGCGCCACGATGTGGATGCAGTTGTCTGCGGCGTCGGATCCGGCGGAACATTGACCGGTCTGGGCCGATTCTTCACGCGGGTAAAACCACGACGAGGCATCGAAATGATTCTGGCGGATCCGACTGGCTCGGTTTTGTATGAATACGTCAAGACCGGCAAGCTGGTGGAATCGGGAAGCTGGGCGGTGGAAGGCATCGGCGAAGATTTCGTTCCCGAGATCGCCGACATGTCATTTGTGACCGACGCATTTGAGATCGACGACGAAGAGAGTTTCGCGACCGCCCGCGAACTTTTGCGCAAAGAAGGAATTCTGGGCGGGTCATCCACCGGCACGCTCGTCGCCGGCGCGCTGCGTTATTGCCGGCAGCAAACGAAAGCGAAGCGCGTCGTCACTTTCGTCGCCGACACAGGCAACAAATATCTCTCTAAGATGTACAACGATTTCTGGATGGCGGAGCAGGGATTCATCCATCGCCCGCCGCATGGTGATCTGAGCGATTTAATTTCGCACCGCTACGAAGCCGGCGAAGTCATTTCCGTCGGACCGAGCGATACTTTGCTGACCGCGTTCAAACGCATGCGCGACGCGGATGTTTCGCAGCTTCCCGTTGTCGATCAAAGTGGACGCGCTCTTGGCATCCTCGATGAATCCGATTTGCTTGTAAAAGTGCATCGTGATTCGATACATTTTAACGATCCGGTGAAGAATGCGATGACCGATCGCCTCGAAACGCTTCCGCCCAAAGCAAAGATCAAAGACTTGCTCGAAGTGTTCGATCGCGGCCGCGTCGCCATCGTCATGGATGGCGACAAGTTTCTTGGGCTGATCACGCGAACCGATTTGCTTTCGTATCTGCGCCTGCATATGCCCAAACAATGAAACCGCGGATGACGCGGATGACGCAGATAAGAGAGTGATCGGTGATAAGTGATTGGTGAATCTTGTTTGTCTTTGTTTTTATCCGCGATATCCGCGTAATCCGCGGTTAAAATATTTCAGGCGATGAAAAAGCAGCACGAGTTCGCGACGCGCGCCATCCATGCCGGACAGGAACCCGATCCATCCACCGGCGCTATCATTACGCCGATCTACGCAACGTCGACCTACGTGCAGGAAAGTCCAGGCAAACACAAAGGCTTCGATTACGCGCGCTCGATTAATCCGACGCGGCTCGCTTACGAAAAATGCATCGCCGATCTGGAAGGTGGAACGCGCGGATGGGCTTTTGCTTCTGGGCTGGCCGCGATGGCCACTGCGCTTGATGCGCTCGACAGCGGTTCGCACATTGTCGCGAGCGACGATCTTTACGGCGGCACGTTTCGACTTTTCGAGCGCGTGCGCCGGCGCTCCGCCAATCTCGATTTCACATTTGTCGATCTAACGGACGCCAGCCGGTTTGAGCGGGAGATCAAACCGAACACGGGCATGGTGTGGATTGAGACGCCGAGTAATCCGCTCCTGAAGTTGATCGATCTGGAAGCGATCGCGAAAATTGCGCGCGAGAAAAACATCATCTCCGTTTCCGACAACACGTTTGCCAGCCCGTGGATTCAACGTCCGATCGAGTTCGGCTTCGACCTGGTGATTCATTCTGCCACAAAATATTTGAACGGACATTCGGACATGGTCGGCGGCGTCATCGTCGTCGGTGAAAACAAGGAGCTCGGCGACAAGATTGCGTTTCTGCAAAACGCGGTCGGCGCAATCGCGGGACCGTTCGACAGCTTCCTGGTGATGCGAAGCTTAAAAACTCTGGCGCTTCGCATGGAGCGTCATTGCGCTAACGCGCTCGAGATCGCGCGCTGGCTGGAAGAACAGCCGCAGGTCGAATCAGTCAGTTACCCTGGACTCAGGTCGCATGCGCAACATGATCTCGCGCGCACGCAAATGCGCGGCTTTGGGGGGATGGTTACGATCGTCTTGAAAACCGATCTCGCCGGCACGCGCCGTTTTCTCGAAAACACGCACTTGTTCTCGCTCGCGGAAAGTTTAGGCGGCGTCGAAAGTCTCGTCAATCACCCCGCGCTCATGACGCACGCGTCGGTGCCGAAGGAGCAGCGCGAGGCGCTTGGTGTCACTGATTCGCTAGTTAGGCTCTCCGTCGGCGTGGAAGACGTGCGGGACTTAATCGACGATCTGCAATTCGCATTCGCAGCGATTTAGGAAGACAGGCGCCTCGCCTGTCACGGCAAACAGGCAGCTTGCCTGTTCGATATAGAGTAGTGAAAACAACAGGCTGGAAGCCTGTCTGCCATAACAGCCGGGACGGCTGTCTTCCTCTTTGTCATTGCTGCGATTGCATTAATGTTGGCACCGGCATGGGCAACACCTTTGGCCAACTTTTTCGCGTCACGACCTTTGGCGAATCACACGGCGGCGGAATCGGCGTCGTGATCGATGGTTGCCCGCCGAAGATCGACATCTCCGACGCGGACATTCAGTACGCGCTGGATCGACGACGTCCCGGCCAAAGCGAAATTACAACGCAACGGAAAGAAGAAGATCGTTGCGAAATTCTCTCGGGCATTTTCGAAGGTAAAACATTGGGAACGCCGATTTCGATTCTGGTCCGCAACCGGGATGCGCGGGCGGAAGATTATGTCGATGTTGCAAAACAATTTCGCCCGTCCCACGCGGATTTCACTTATGAGGCGAAGTACGGCGTACGCGATTGGCGCGGCGGTGGGCGCGCTTCGGCGCGCGAAACGATTGGCCGCGTCGCGGCCGGCACGATCGCGAGAAAAGTTCTGCGCGCATTTTATCCGAAGATCGACATCGTCGCTTACGTGATACAGATCCATGAAATCGTTGGGAAGATCGACAAGTCGAAAGTGAAAACGAAAGATGTCGATGCGAACATTGTTCGTTGTCCAGACGCGGCGGCGGCGAAGAAAATGATCTCGCTCATTGAGAAAGTTCGCGCGGAAGGCGACTCGTTAGGCGGGGTAATTGAATGCGTCGTGCGAAATGCGCCGACTGGTTTAGGCGAGCCGGTGTTTGACAAACTCGAAGCCGATTTGGCGAAGGCGAGGCTGAGTTTACCGGCCACGAAAGGTTTTGAAATCGGTTCGGGCTTTCCGTCGACGCGAATGCGCGGCTCGGAACACAACGATCCATTTGAAATGCGCAGCGGCAAAATTCGGACATCGACAAATTATTCTGGCGGTGTGCAGGGCGGCATCAGCAACGGCGAAGACATTTATTTCCGGGTCGCGTTTAAGCCAACTGCGACAATTGCGCGCGAGCAGCAAACCGTTACTGCGTCGCATGAGCAGACGATGCTCACCGCGCGCGGCCGCCATGATCCATGTGTGCTGCCGCGAGCCGTGCCGATAGTGGAAGCGATGACCGCGCTGGTACTGTGCGATCATGCATTGTGCCAACGCGCGCTTAGCTGGTCCAAAGAATGAGACCGGAACTGCAAGCCGCGGCCGGTTCGCCGGTTTGGCAGGTGGTCTTCATTTCATTCGCTGCCGTTTTGATTCTGTTCGAAGTGCTCCGCGGTTGGAGACGCGGGCTCGCGCGCCAGTTGGCGCGCCTCGGCGCGTTGATGGCCGCTTATTTCACCGCATTTTTCGGTGGCAAGATGATCGTGCCGATTGCGCGGCCATTGATCAAAATGCCCGACATTGCATTGTCGATCATCGGCGGGGCGCTTCTCGCGATTTTGGTTTACACGATCATCACCACTCTCGGCTGCATGCTTTTCAGGCGGACCGGCCAACACGACTCCGCGGTCGTCCGGTTCGTTTATGGATCGACCGGCGCGATACTGGGGTTTTTCTTCGGCGCGTTTCTGGTGTGGCTGATTGTCGTCGGTGTGCGCTCGTTAGGCGCGGTGGCCGATGCGCAAGTAGCCAGTTCGAAAACGGCTTCGGCGAGTGCGCAGCCGACGAACTTGCGTGCCGTTGATATCCGGCGTCGTTCTTTGCCGAACCCGAGCGAGGAAACGCCGAATATTATGGCGTCGCTGGCGAAGTTGAAGAATTCGCTTGAACTTGGGGCGGTCGGTGACGTTGTCAAAAAAGCGGATGTCGTTCCGACGAAAACTTATGAGACGCTCGGTAAAGCCGGGAAAGTCTTTTCGGACCCTGAAAGCGCGCAAAAGTTCCTGACGTTTCCCGGCGCGCGCGAACTGAGCGAGCAGCCCAAGATTGTCGCACTGCGGGACGATCCGGAGATTTCCGAAATGATCGCGCAAGGGCGGTTTGTCGATCTTTTACAAAGCGATAGGGTCCTGAGCGCGGCGAATGATCCGGCGCTCATCGAGCAGATCAAGAAATTCGATCTAAATGCCGCGCTCGATTACGCGCTGCCAAAATAGGAATCTCAGTGGATGAATTACATCACCACCATTGGCCTGGAAGTGCATGTGCAGCTGAAGACGCGCTCGAAAATGTTCTGCGCGTGCCCGGTGGAATTTGGCGCTGAGCCGAACACGCACACCTGTCCAGTGTGCCTGGGCTTGCCCGGCGCATTGCCGGTGATGAATCACGAAGGGCTGCGCATGGCTGTGCTCACTGGGCTGATGCTCGGCTGCGACATGGCGCCGATCTGCAAGTTCGATCGGAAAAACTATTTCTATCCGGACATGCCGAAGAATTACCAAATTTCGCAATTCGATATGCCGCTGTGCACGAACGGCAGCGTTCCGTTGCACGATATGGCCTACCCAAAAGATGCGCAGAAAAATATCGCGGCGCCGGATAAGCAAGTGCATCTCGTTCGGATCCATTTGGAGGAAGACGTAGCCAAAAGTTTCCATTTCGAAACGAGCACAGGAATCGATTTCAATCGTGCGGGCACGCCGCTCATGGAAATCGTTACGCAACCGGAAATCAATTCGCCG
>QHQE01000141.1:32414-38463 GCA_003219265.1 Verrucomicrobiota bacterium | reverse complement strand
CTTGTCCAGCGAACAGCCCGCGAAAATTTCGCTCAGAACATGACGCGTTCGCTCTTCGACGTTTTTTTCTGCGACGATCGCGTGCATCGCGCCATGCCGGGGGGCGCCACTAGATCATGCCGAGCTTCATGCGGCCAGCTTCGCTGATCATGTTTTGGTTCCACGGCGGGTCCCAAACAAGCTGCACATCGGCTTCGTCCACGCCATCGATCGACAAAATTTTGCTTTGCGCATCGTGTGCAATCGCCGGGCCCATTCCGCAGCCGGGCGCAGTTAGCGTCATCTTTACTTCCACCTTTGTTCCGCCTTCTGGTTTGTTGATCAATCGGCAATCGTAAACCAAGCCAAGATCGACAATGTTCACTGGAATCTCCGGATCGAAACATTGTCGAAGTTGGTTCCAGACATCTTCTTCAGAAACTTCGCCATTTGTTTGGGCTACAGCTTTCTGTTCAGTTTTCGCCGACGGCTTCTGGAGGCCAAGCGCGTCGAGATCTTTTTCAGCGATGCGAGAAAGACCGTAGGACGTGGCGATTGTATAACTTCCACCTAGCGCTTGCGTGATGACGCCCCGAGTTCCAGCCGGGATAGAGAACTTCTGACCGCTCGGAATCAGGATCGCCTCGCAATCGCGACTCAAAGTAAATTCCTTATTCTGGTGCATAGTCGATCCTATAACTTACTCGGATTTTCCAAAAATTCGATCACGCGTTTGAGCAGACGCCCGGCCCGGCCGCCGTCGAGACTGCGATGATCAAAACTCAATGTGATTTGCGCCTCGGTCTTTGGAACGAATCCGTTTTTTTCTTCGCTCCACGACGGAACTTTTTTCCCAGCGCCGAGACCAAGCAGCAGCGTTTGGTCCGGCAGCGGAATCGGCGTGCCCCATTCGACACCGAACGTTCCGAAATTTGAAACCGCGGCGATGCCGCCCGCTTGCATGGCCGGCGAAATGCGTCGCTGCCGCGCGAGCCCAACGAGTTCGTTGTATTTTGTCGTAAGATCGACCAGCGAGGTTTTGTCCGCCGCGCGAACGATTGGCACCATGATCCCATCTTCGGCTTCAACTGCAACGCCGACATCGATTGAATTTGATTGCACGACGCGGCCGCCGATCAATTTTGCGGCCGCGGACGGATTTTCCGCGAGCGCAAGCGCGAGTGCGCGCACCGCGTAAAGCGCAGGGCCCGGCTTTGGATCGCGCGATTGTCGATCTTGCAAGACCGGGTCAAGATTCACCGAAGAACCGATCGTCGCCAGCGGTCGCGACCAACTGCGGCGCATGGCATCGGCTACGCCGGCGCGGATCGCGGATGCTTCTGTCGCTGTCTCGTCGTCGATCTTGTGTAGAAAATTTTCCAAATCTTTGATCGTCACGCGATTGCCTGCACCAGTTCCAAGGATTCCCGCGAGATCGGCGTTGGTTAATTGTAATTCCGCCATGCGCGCACGAACTCTCGGCGACAGGAAGCTCGCGCCGCGTGTCACGGCCGGGACCGGCAAGCCGCCGCCGCGCGACTTCATTTGTGCGCCGTCACGCGCAGTCATGGGCTTGGCGCTTTCTTCCTCACGACTTGGAATTTCATTTACCGGCTCTCGTTGGGGCGGTTCGGGAGCTGTTTTCTTAAATCTCGCCGCATCTTCCTCGCTCGCTTCAACGTAGCCGAGGACCGTGCCGACTGGATAAGTTTCCTTCACTCGTGCGGTGATCTTGTCGATCTTGCCTTTGCACGGCGTCGTCACGCCCATGACCGCCTTGTTCGTTTCGACGTCAATGATTTCCTGATCGGCGGCCACTTCTTCGCCCGATTTCACTTTTACATCGACCACCGTTGCTTCGGCAATCGATTCGCCCAACTGCGGCATGATGATAGGAACTTGCGGCATAAATTTATTCTTGAAGAAGATTTCGCGCTTTTGCCGCAATTGTTTTTGCGTTCGGACGATGCGCCGCCCACAAATTTGGATGATAAGGAATCGGTGTGTCCCTCGCGTTAATGCGCTGCGGTGCGGCGTCAAGCAGGTGGAAACCTTCTGACGTGACGCGGGCGATCACCTCCGCAGTTGCGCCGCCCCAGGGAAATGATTCGCCGACACAAAGCAATCGTCCGGTGCGCGCAACCGATGCGAGCACAGTATCGGTGTCGAGCGGTTTAACCGAGCGAAGATCGACAACTTCTATTTCGAAACCTTCGCGAGCGAATTGTTCTGCGACCGCGAGACATTCATGCAACACCGCGCTATAGGCGACGATGGTGAGGTCGCGACCCTCGCGCGCGATGCGCGCTTGGCCGGTGGGCAAGCCCTCGGTGGGAAGCTTGTCGGCCTTGAGGTGGTAATAAAGATATTTGTGCTCACAGAAGACCACTGGGTCGTCGATCGCCACCGCTTCAATCAACATCGTGTATACATCTTCCACGGTCGCCGGTGTCATCACGATCAGCCCCGGATAATGCGCGTAGAGCGATTCCATGCTCTGGCTGTGAAACGGGCCGCTGCCTTTCGTGCCCCCGGACGGAAGGCGCACGGTGATGGGAACCGGAACGTTCGTCCGCCAGTAATGCGTGCCCGCGTTATTCAAAATTTGATTCAGCGCGGTGCTCGAGAAATCTGCGAACTGCATCTCGACGATCGGCCGCATTCCTTCGAGCGCGGCGCCGATGGCCGTGCCGACCATCGCGTCTTCGCTGATCGGCGTGTTGAGGACGCGGCCGGGAAATTCTTTTGCGAGACCTTTCGTCGCCTTGAAGGCGCCGCCGAAACTTCCGCCGACATCCTGTCCGTAAATGAAAACGCGATCGTCGTCGCGCAACAGTTTTGCCTGCGCTTCACGAATCGCTTCGAGGTAAGTGATGCTCATTCGACTTGATCGACGAGGTCGCGCATGGAAATGGCGCGCCAATCTTCTTCGTCGGCCTCGGGCGCGGCTTCTTTTTGTGCCGTGGAGATTGCGCGGTCCACTTGCGCCGCCGCGTCTTCGCGCCACTCGCGCAATGTTTCGGTGCCGGCCAAATTAAGATCGACAATCGTTTTCTCGGTGCATTTCAAACAATCCCGCGCAAACGGTTCGCGCTTGATTTCCTCCGTCACATAACTGGCGTCATCGTGCTCGCCGTGACCGGATAGACGCAGAATCGACGCGACGACCAATTGGGGCGGACGACCGGCGCGCGCCCGTTGCACTGCGCCGCCGATGACATCGAGACAATTGGCGAGATCGGTCCCATCAATAGTGTGACCTTCAAAGCCGTAACCCTTCGCGCGATCCACCAGATCGTGGCAGGCAAATTCGCGCTCGTTCGGCGTGGAATACGCATAATGATTGTTCGTGGCAACGACGACAAGTGGCACCTGCTCCACCGCGGCGATGTTCAATCCTTCATGGGCTGACCCCGTCTGCATGCCGCCTTCACCAATGCAAGTCAGCCCGACAAAATTCTTTTCGCCTTTGAAGCGCTTGGCCATGAGCGCTCCGACCGCGACCGAGATCATCGCGCCAAGATGACTGATCATCGCGAACTGGCCATCGCGCGGACGGCCCCGATGAATATTGCCGTCGCGTCCGCGCATTGGGCCCTGCCGCGAACCGAGATAGGTGCGCGCCACATCGACAAGCGGCTCGCCAAATGCCGACCGCCCCGCTTGATCGCGAATCAACGGCGCGAAGACATCGCCCTTTTGCAGAAACAATCCGCAGGCAACGCTGACCGCTTCCTGGCCGCGGCCGACGTAGACGCCGCCCGTGATCAGGCCGCCGCGATAGAGACTGACGAGTTTCTCTTCGAGTGTTCGCGCCAGCAGCATCCAGCGAAACGCTTCGAGGAATCGCTCATGCGGCGGCGCTTTCTTCGATATCGATCTTTTGCTGCTGCGTTGCGCCGTCTGAAGCATCCGGCAATTTTACGCAAGATCGACAATCGCGCGCAAAAATTCTTTTGTATGCGTGCTTATACTTCTGGAGAGAACAGGCTACTAGCCTGTTCTTTTCGGCACCCTGCCGAAAAGTTTTTTCAACGTCAGCGCGCTTGCCACCATGCCGTCAGCAAGCTGCCGACGACTGCAGGCTGGCAGCCTGCGCTCCCCAGAAAGATCAACGCGCGGCGAAGCTCGGCTTTTGCTCGGTGTGCCTGTTCTCGGCGAGAGCGAATTGCCGGTGCGAGGAAACTGTTTCGCGTTTAGCGGTCTCGTGTTCGTCGGCACGCGGAACCAATTTCATTCCGATCAATTTGCTCACGCCGCGTTCCTCCATCGTCACGCCGTAGAGCACATTGGCCTTCGCGATGGTGCGTTTGTTGTGGGTGATGATGATGAACTGGCTTTGCTTGACGAAGCGCTCGAGCACGGAGATGAAGCGGTTGATGTTACTCTCATCGAGCGGCGCGTCGATTTCGTCGAGCACGCAAAACGGACTCGGTCGCACCATGTAAATTGCGAAGAGAAGCGCCACCGCCGTCATTGCGCGCTCGCCTCCGCTCAGCAGCGAAATACTTTGCAGTTGTTTGCCCGGCGGTTTGGCCGTGATCTCAATCCCGCAGTTGAGTGGATCGCTGTCATCGAGCAGCGACAAGTCCGCGCGGCCGCCGCCGAAGAGTTCCGCGAACATTTCGCGAAAGTTCACGTGCACCTGGGCGAAGGTTTCCGCGAACAGTTTCTTCGTGGTTGAGTTGATCCGCGCGATGACGTCGAGCAACTCTCGGCGCGACGCCGTGAGATCGTTGTTTTGCGTTTCCAGGAAGTGATGGCGTTCTTCGAGCTCATCGTACTCGTGAACGGCGTCGAGATTAACCGGGCCTACGTTGTCGAGCTGGCGCGTCAGATCGGCAATCAGCTTTGGCAAATCGGCGCCGGCCGGATCGACATCGCCAGTTGGCGCGATCTCCTTGCGCTTCAATTGCAGGCGCAAGGTTTTTTCAAACGCGACCTGGTCCGGCGCGAACTCACGCAGATCGATTCGATAACGGCGGGAGATGTGTTCGGCGAGATTGTCGATCTGCAATTGCAACTGCGCCTGGCGAACCTGCTGCTTCGCGCGCAAATCGTGCAGCTCATTCAACGAGTTTCGAACGCTGCGCAGGTCCGATTCCATTTCGTTCATTGCCGAGGAACGTTCCACCCGCTGATTCGTGAGTGCGGCAACGGCCGCTTCCCGCTCGGCGCGCTGCGCATTTTGTTTTTCAATTGCTGCTTCGGCGGCCTTCGATTCGCCTGCCTGGGCCGCGAGTCGCTTCTCGAAGGTGGCGATCTCCGTGCCGCGCGCTGTGATCATCTCGGCGAGTTCCGCTTCACGGGTAAGCATCGGCTGGCGCTGCGCGACGAGGCTGTCACGACGCTGTTGCTCGGTGGCCAGCGAAAGGCGAAGCTCATTTAGTTGCTCGGTCGCCTGATCTTCGCGCTTGGTCATCTTTTCACGCGCGGCCTCGGCCGCCTGCTGCTGTTCTTGCTGCCCGGCAACCCCGTCGCGCTGTGTCGCAAGTTCTTCTTCCAGCTTCGCAACACGCCCGTCCGCGACCCGGACTTGTTGCGCGAGCGTTGTCTGTTCGGAGCGCAGGGCCTCGATCTTCCGTTCGGCGTCGTTCAATTCTCGCTCCAGGAAAAGAATTCTGTTTTCGGCAGAGGATTGCGCGCGATCAGCCGTCTCAGATTGAGTCCGGGCTTCCGCGAAATCATGCGTCGCTTTTTCGAACCGCGTCTTTGCTTCATCGCGTTTTTGCCGCAGCGCCTCCCGTTGCGCGCTGAGAACAGAATGTTCCGCGGTCAGAATCGAGATCTGCCCTTTTCGTTCGAGCAAGGAGGCGGATGGCGCTTCGCCCCTCCCGGCGAAAACGACTCCGTCGGCGGAAATAAATTCGCCGGCGAGCGTCGCGGCCGCGAGATTATTTCCGTTGTTCTTGAAACGGAGGGCTTCGTCGAGATCGGGAAAAATCGCGACCTTGTGGAGGAACCGGGCAAGGAGCGGCGCGAGCGAATCCGGCGCTTTCACTTTGTCGATTGCCCACGCAACAGCATTCTTTGGGAGCGCGGCCGACCCGGTCTCGGGCGAAGGAGGACA
>QHQE01000141.1:0-32391 GCA_003219265.1 Verrucomicrobiota bacterium | reverse complement strand
CAGGCGCCAGTTTCGCATCTTGCAGAACGACCGCTTGCAGATTTCGACCCAGGGCAGCTTCAATCGCGGCAATAAATTTTGGATCGACCTCAAGCTTTGCGACAAGGGCGCCAGCCAGCGCAGGATGAATTCGCGCCGGATCATCGAGTCCTCTGAGCACGGCCTGCGAACCTTGAGCGAGGCCTTCACCTTGTTCGTTGAGTTGGCGCAAAATTTCGAGACGCGATTCCTTTTCTGTCAAGGCGCGTTCAATTGCGACGAGACTTTTTTCGGCGTCGTTCAGGAGCTGTTGCTGCTGCTGTAATCTTTCTTCCCCGGCTTGCGCCGCCGCCTTAAGAAGATCGAGATTTTTTTGCGCCGTTTCGATGGCTGCACGGGCCGCCGCAATCTCTGACCGAACTCCGTCTCGCGCGGCATTCGTGGCGGAAATCGCCGCTTCGAGATCACGCAGGTTTTCCTGAGTCGCTTCCCGGCGGACGGTGATGGCGGAGAGTTCGTCCTCCAGCTCCGCAATCCGGCTTTCGTTTTTCGACAGTGTTAGTTGCAGCTCTTCTAATTGCGTCTCGTGCGTGCTCCGCTCGGCGCGGACTTTCGCGATCGAGTCGGTGAGCTTTATCAGTTCGGCTTGTTTCCTTTGCACAAGCTGGCCCGTCTGTTCAATCAGCGTATCCGCTTCCTGTATTTCTTTCTGCTGCTGGGCGCGCTTTGCCTCGGCCGCGGCGATATCCTTCCGGGCGCGCTCGATGAGTTCGGTTAATTCCTCGGCGCGCTGCCGGTTCAACTCGATTCGACTGCGATGCGTCCCGATTTCGCTTTGCAGACGTTGCAACTCAGTGCGGCCATCGGCGATCAGTTTGTCGATTTCATCCAGCGCGTGGCGTTGCTCGGCGAGTTGGTTTTCGCCCATGTCGATCTTTGCGCGGGTTGCCTGCTCCGACTCACCGAGGCGCGCGATTTCGGCGCGGCAACTCGCGAGCTCGGTTTCAAGCGATTCGAGTTGCGTGCGCGAATGATGCGTGTCGAGCATTCGCAGATCGGCGAGCAACGCCTGATAGCGTCGCGCCTTGCCGGCCTGGCGTTGCAACGAGCCGATCTGCCGCTTTACCTCTTTGATGATGTCGCCGATGCGTAGAAGGTTTGCCTCGGTCGCTTCCAACTTGCGCAATGCCTCGCGCTTGTGCGTCTTGTATTTTGTAATGCCAGCCGCTTCTTCAAAAACCGCGCGCCGATCTTCCGGTCGCGAGCTCAGCACCATGTCGATCTTGCCTTGTTCCATCATCGAGTAGGCGGCGCGGGCGATTCCGGTGTCCGCAAAAAGATTCTGGATGTCGCGCAAACGGCAGGGCGTCTTGTTGAGCAGGTATTCAGAATTGCCGTCGCGATAAACACGGCGCGTTACGCGCACGTCATGCCAGTCCACGCCGAGCTCGGTCGTACAATCGGTGAAAGTGAGTGAAACCTCGGCGAAACCAAGTGGCTTGCGCGTGTCGGCGCCGTTGAAAATAACGTCGGCCATTTCGTCGCCGCGAAGCGATTTGGCCGATTGTTCGCCGAGAGCCCAGCGCACCGCATCAAGCAGATTGGATTTTCCACAACCATTCGGCCCGACAATGGCGGTGACGCCTTCGTGGAAATTGAAAATCGTTTTATCGGCGAACGATTTGAAGCCAAAAAGATCGAGTGATTGTAGAAGCATGTCGAGGCCGTCCCTTGGAATTGGCGCTAGATACAACGCTCTGGAGGCGGTGACAAGCGCTTTCCTACAATTTGAAGGGGTGCGCCGGCCTGCCTTCCACAGGATGTTGGGGCAGGGCCAGCTCCGAGTTCGATACGTTTATGAAACCGGTTCGGCTCTTGTCACCATAAGGCGTCGAACGAGAAAAAGTAAGGACGCGACACCAAGACACACGGCGGTGACAGCGAATTCCTTTGCAGTCGCGTGCGCGAGAATCCAGATGATCACAAGGACGGCGAGAACTGGAATCAGCTTCGCTCCGGGGAATATGAACGGCGGGCCGTCGCCTCGAACATCGCACCTGGTCAATTGCAACGCCGCCAGACAGCAAAGAAGGTAGAGCAACAAAACGGCAACATTCGCAAGAACGGCGAGCTGCTGGAATGTGGAACTGAAGGACAACATAAATGCAATCGCGGCGTAAGTGACAATCGCGACGTCGGGCGTATGAAAACGCGGATGAATGTGAGCGAACCATGACGGCAACACGCCATCGCGCCCGAAAGCAAAAATAATTCGCGGTGAGCTGAGAATATCGCTCGTCACGAAACCGAACGCGGAAATTGTCGCACCGGCGAGCATAAGCACGCGGCCGAAATTTCCCAAGAACTGCAGAGCTGCTTCAGCTAGCGGTGAATTGGGGTGTTTTGACAAATCACCGCCGAGGACGCCTTGCGCGACAAGTTGAATCATGATGTAAAGCAAAGTCGTGATCGCGAGCGCGGCATAAATTGCGCGGGGAACCGTCCGCGAAGGCTGTTTCACTTCGCCGCTCGGCATGAGCGCGACTTCGATTCCGACAAAAGCGAAAATGAGCAGCAGCACGCTTTCACCCAGCGCCTTGCTTCCCGGCCAGCCGGGCCAGGCGATCGCTTCCGGCCGGATAAAAAAAATACCGACGACAACAAAAACGATCAGCGGCACAAGTTTGATCAGTGTGACCGTTTCGACCGCTCTTGCGCCGATGCGCACACCGCGAATGTTGATCGCGGCAAGAAAGCCATAAACAAACAAAATAACGATGAAACGTCCGACGCTCGTCGCGACGAGTTGTGGCGCTAAAATGCCGACCGAAGTGGCGAACACGTTGACGACGCCGGAAACGCTCAGCACTGCCGTGAGAAAATAAAGAATGCCGGCTAAAAATCCGACGTAGCTCCCGAAGGCGACCTCGACGTATGCGTAAAGTCCGCCGGTCAGAGACACGCGACTGCCGGCCATCGCGAAAGACGTAACAAATAAACCCATCGCAATCGCGCACACGAGGAACGCGAGCGGTGCCGCCGCCCCAAGTCCTGTCGCGACGAGTGCGGGCAAAACGAAAATGCCTGCGCCGATCGTGGTGTTGACGATGTTTGCAGTTAAAGCCGGAACGCCGAGCGCACGAACCAGGCCGTGTTCCTTCGGCGGTGACGAGTCGGGAGACATTCGGAAAGTTTGCCGGCCTCTCTTAAAGCATACAATTATCGATCTTACTAGATGTAGAGGCAGGCGTGTCGCCTGCCGCGACAACGATTGCAGCCGACACGGCTGCCGCTACAGAAACGCGGAGATCGCCAAGCGACTAAGTGGTAGGCAAAAGGAATGAAGTTGGTTTAAGGTTTCAAACTATGCGCGCCAGTCATCTTGAAGATTTCTATTCGTTTCTGCGATTTCCTAGCGTTTCCACGGACGAAAATTATTCGGGAAAGCTTACCGAATGCGCGCATTGGCTGGTTGAGAAACTGAGCGGCATCGGATTGAGGGCGGAACTGGTTCCTACTCCGGGGCATCCGGTCGTTTGGGCGCGCAATCAACATCGAGAAGGGCGCCGCGCGGTTTTGATTTACGGCCATTACGACGTGCAGCCGCCCGATCCGCTCGAGCTTTGGGATTCACCGCCCTTCGAGCCTGTCTTGAAAGATGGCTATGTTTTTGCCCGCGGCGCGACGGACAATAAAGGGCAAATTTTGTCGCACATTCTCGGCGTGCAGGAAACGATCGAGCAACGGAGGGAGTTGCCGGTGAACCTCCATTTCATTATCGAAGGCGAAGAGGAGATAGGCAGCGGCAGTCTGGGAAACTTTCTTCACCAAAATCGCGACGCGTTGAAATGCGACACCGTGGTTGTTTCGGATACCGGAATGATCGCGCCGCGCACGCCGACGTTGAGTTACGGATTGCGCGGAGTCGCGGCGTTGGAATTGAAAGTGACCGGCCCGAAGATGGATTTGCATTCCGGAATTTACGGAGGCGCGGTGGCCAATCCGGCCACGGCGCTGGCGCAGTTGCTCGCCACTCTGCACGACCGCGAAGGACGGGTCGCGATCGCCGGTTTTTATGATCGGGTTGCGCCGCTGGAAGATTGGGAACGCAAAGCATGGCAGAAACTGCCGATCTCGCCGGACAAGGAAATGTTGCGGGAAACTGGTGCGCCGGCACTTTTCGGCGAAGCTGGTTTTAGCACTTTGGAGCGGATTTGGGCGCGGCCGACCGCGGAGATCAACGGCATTGGCGGCGGTTATCAAGGGCGGGGAACGAAAACTGTCCTTCCCAGTTATGCGATGGCAAAATTAACATTTCGTCTTGTCCCGGACCAAAAGGCGGACGAGATCATCGCACTGGCGGAAAAACATCTTAAAAAAAATTTACCACCCGGCGTCACGCTGGAGAAGACTGCCGGTCACCACGGCCCATGGTATCTGACCGATCCGCATAATCGTTTCGGCCAGGCTGCTCAGCGCGCGTTGCAAAAGGCTTTCAACGCGGAGGTCGCGCTCATCCGAGAAGGCGGTAGCATCCCGATCGTTTCCGATTTTCGTAATATCCTCGGCGTGGAAACTCTCTTGCTCGGACTCGCCTTGCCAGGCTGCCGCGCCCATTCGCCGAATGAAAATTTCCCGCTGGAGAATCTCGACGCCGGCATCCGAATGAATAAAGCTGTTCTGGAAGAATTGGCGGTCTGACCTCAAAGGAACATTGCGTGAAAACAAAACTGACCTCTTTGATTGTAATTGCGATGACGGTAGCGATGGCTATCACCGGCCAGGCGCGCGGCACCAATGACGAAGAGGGATCACTGGCAGATAAGATCAAACATTTCTTCGTGCGACCGACGCCGACTCCGCATAAGCACCGCAAGAAATCCAGTCCGGCAGAGAAGAAAGAAACGCCGACACCTTCGCCCAAGGTGTCGCCATCACCGTCGCCGAGCGCAACCGATTCTCCGGCGCCTACTGCCACAGTTTCTCCTTTACTGAGTGCAACGGCGTCGCCGGAAGCGAGCGCCACAGCGTCCCCGGAACCGAGTGCGACAGCAATACCGTCGCCGAGTGCAATGACAACGCCGGAGCCATCGGTCACCGCTTCACCTGCAGCGTCATCGACGCCTGACGCTTTGACTTCTTCCTTGCTAAACCCAAAAGCCGTTCGGCCGATTAGTCCCGCCCCGCGCGCCAAGCACTCGCCAAGTCCGTCGCCAGTTGCCAAGCCAACACCGGCGCCGAATGCAACCCTCTCCTCCGTGGAAATCGCCGGCTACGAGAGTTACCCGCCGGAAGTTCGCAAGATGATCGATCTCGCACTCAGCCTAACGAGTCAGAATCTGGACTACAAATATGGCTCGGCCGATCCGGCTAATGGAGGAATGGATTGCTCGGGTTTCATTTATTACGTTCTCTTGAAGAGCGGCATGTCCGATGTTCCGCGCGACGCGCGTGAACAATATGCCTGGGTCCGCAAAGCCGGAAACTTCCAGGCTGTCCTTGCTCACAGCGATGACACTTTTGAACTCGACGCACTCAAGCCGGGCGATCTGCTTTTTTGGAGCGGCACCTACAGCGTCGATCGTGACCCGCCGATCACACACACCATGATTTATCTCGGGCGCGAGAAAGCAACCAATCATCGCATCATGGTCGGCGCGAGCGATGGCCGCACTTACAAAGGTCAATCGCGTTTCGGAGTCAGCGTTTTCGATTTCAAAGTTTCACGCGCGAAGGCGACCGAAGACAACCGGCCCGGCCCGGCTTTCGTCGGTTATGCGCGAATTCCCGGTTTGCCCGGCGGCTGATCGCCGTCACTGAGTTTCGTCCGCCGATTGGGATTCATCGCGCCCTGGAGTAGCAGGCGGTGCCGCCGCGGTCTCCCTGGGATTCAGCCGAAGCGGCTGGGAATGCGCGGCCCACTCATATTTTGCGATTCTCCCCGCCAGTAACGCGAGGACGATCGCGATTACGACGCGCCGCTCGCGTTTCGTGAGAACAAGAATGTTTTTCATCGTGATCCGCCTTCAGCCAGACCTACGGCGCGACGGCGCGTACGGAATTGGATCCGTGAGGCCTGCTTCACGGAAACCTTTCAAGCGCAATTGACAGGAATCGCATAACCCGCAAGCGAGAGCTTCCGGCGATGGATCGTAACAACTGTGCGTAAGTGCAAGATCGACATCGAGCTCTCGCGCCCTGCGAATGATGGCGGCTTTGGAAAGCGCGAGCAGCGGCGCGTGAATGCGAAAGCGCGCGCCTTCGACGCCGGCTTTGGTCCCAATGTTGGCCAGTGTTTCAAATAGCGCGATAAACTCCGGACGGCAGTCTGGATACCCGCTGTAGTCGATCGCGTTCACGCCGAGAAAAATGTGGCCGGCCCCCAGTACTTCAGCCCAGGCGAGCGCAATGGAAAGAAAAATGGTGTTGCGCGCCGGCACGTATGTGATTGGAATCCCATGCCCGATTTCTTTTTTCGATCGCTTCTTCGGGACATCGACCTCGGCCGTGAGCGCCGAGCCGCCGAAGATGCGCAGGTCGATCTTGGCCACGCGATGCTCCTTCGCGCCCAACGACTTCGCGACTCGACGGGCTGCTTCCAGTTCCAGATTGTGGCGCTGACCGTAATCGAACGAAAGCGCATAGGTTTCGAAACCGCCTGCGATCGCGATCGCCAGGGTTGTGCTCGAATCAACTCCGCCGCTTAAGAGAACGACCGCGTGCTTCATCTATTTGTGGCGCAACTTTCTAAGTTGCGCGGCGGTGTTCGCAAGTTAGAAACTTAGAAACGTGCGCCAACTTCATCGGCCATCGCGGCTGGTTTCCAGACTTTTATCCGGATATTCGGCCCGTACCGTGAGTGCGATGCCGCCGCGGGCTGAAAACTGCGCCGTCACAATTGCTTCGCGCGGCGTGCACGCACGCACGAAATCGTCCAAAATCCGGTTTGTGACTGCTTCGTTGAAGGCGCGCTCGTTTCGATACGAGGCGAGATAAAACTTGAGCGACTTGCTTTCGACGCAGAGACGCTCCGGCACGTAGTCGATATCGATCCTGGCGAAATCGGCCTGGCCGGTCACCGGGCAAAGCGATGTGAAATCATCGGTCTCAAAATGAATCCGATAATTTCGCCGCGCCGGATTCGGGAAAGTTTCCAGCTGCGCTTCGGCGGGTAAAGCGGGAATCTTTGCGTCGCTGCGGCCCAGCAGCGTCAAGCGTCTCGATGTTTTCGCTTTCGCCACATTTCAAGCTTACGATTCGTCAACATTGCTTCAATTCGAAATATGGAGGGACGGCCTCCGTGCCGTCCGAAAGAAATCTGGACGCGAGTCGCCGCGGCGGCCGCGTCGGTCCAGCATCAATCCGGGTGACGCAGCATCGGGTCCTTTAACGCGCGCTCCCGGTCGCCGGGCTTGTTGTAATTCCAGTAATCAATTTTCAAACTGCGTTTCAGTTTTAAGTGGCTACCGTCCGCCGCGCTCCATTCGCGCAGCAAGAAAGGAAATTCGCGATCGAGAACGAAATGATCTTTGCCGCCGGCGTGCTCGAGGTCGAGCTCGATCGTTTCTTCCCTGGAAGCGAACGAAACTTTCGCCGGCTTAAATACTATCGTCTCCTTCTTTGAATTGATCATGGTGGGCGCGAGTTGAATGCCGAACTCGCCGTTTGGTTTGGAAAAGTCGATCGTCCGCACGCGCAGCGGCAGTTCATCGTAAAAATAACCGTTCGCGGGTAGCGCGATGTTCTCGCTGCCATCGGCCATGCCGTCCCAATAAGTATGCCAGTTGAACGCGAGCTGTTCTCCCAACCGCCTCATCTCCTTGAATGTATTGCCGGAGCCGTCGTTGCTCGTGAGCGACCATTTCAGCAACAATCCATTGTCGATCTTCCAAAAGCTCGAGTGCATTTGCTGGTAAGCGTAAGCGCCGGTCGGCACATGCAGAATTTGATTGAGCTTCACAACGGGAATCACACCCGGCCGCTTCCAGTCGTCCACTTTCGTCCATTGCTTCGGATCGAACGGCTCGCGCACGAGAATGTGCAGCACCTCGCACGGACGCGCCTGCCCTTCGCGCACGATTTGGGCGTCGTAAAAATTGAACTCGGCTTTGCCATCGCCCCAGTAACTGTCGTTTTGCAAAAATGCCGGCGTAAATTGCGCGGATAGACTGGTGACGAAGGCGCCGTAGGTCGCCGCGGCGACCTACGGCGGGTTGAGCGTTGGACGTTGAGCGTTGAAAATCAACAATTGAAAGATTTCTTTGAAGATCAAACATCAAACTCGCCAGAGGACGAGTCCGTCCGACTGGCGGACCTCAAACACTCTGGCAAAGCCGGCGTGATCGACCTGCTCGCCCACGACACGAGAACGGATGAAGTGCTCCTGGTGATGAACGAGCCGCGCGCGTGGGACGGGTCCGATGAGCGGTTGCACGAGCTACAGGAGCGATTCAACGCCTACGTTTCGTTTCTTCTCGATGGTGAACTGGCGGAGTCGCATCCCGAGCTCGCGAAGAAACACGCGCGCATTGAAGTCCGTTGCGATCATATACCCGACGCGCGAGCTCTCGAATTGCTCGGGATGATTCACGATCAGCTCGCCTTTCAGGAAATTAAAATGGAAGTGGTCGTGAAAGGTAGGGGCGATTGACCTCAATCGCTTGGAGGGATGGCCTCCGTGCCGTCCCAAAAATCAGAGGACGCGACAGAGCAGATCAATATTTCAAAAATGAAATCACCGGCGTCGGCGCGAGCTTTTCGCGGCCGTGCAAAAATTCCAGCTCGATCAAAAAGATTGCTTCAAGCAATTCACCGCCCACTTTTTTGATCAACGTCGCCGCGGAGGCCGATGTTCCGCCGGTCGCCAGCAGATCATCGATCAAAACGATTTGCTCGCCGCGCGTGATGGCGTCGATGTGCAATTCCATTTCCGCTTCGCCGTATTCGAGCGAGTATTTTGCGCTCTCAGTTTTGTAAGGCAGTCTGCCTTTTTTCCGCAGCGGCACGAAACCGATGCCGAGCTCGTAGGCCACGGCTGATCCAAAAAGAAATCCGCGGGCATCGATCCCGACGACCTTGTCGATCTTCTTGCCGCGGAAGCGTTCGAGAAAAAGATCGATCGAAGCTCGAAACAAGGCGCCATCCTTCAAAATCGGCGTGATATCTTTGAAAACGATTCCCTTCTTTGGAAAATCGGGCACATCCCGGACTGCAGCCCGCAATTGCTCTGTCATCGTGGAAGCCATCGGCGCGATGCTAACGACGCTTCACGAAACGTCAACGATGATAGGCCAAAGAATTATTGTTCGCGGAGATGCAATTCTTCGGGCTTACCGTTAGTGGCGAGCCAATGTTTACGATCCAGAAAATAGTAAAGGCGCGATTCGTCGGGAGATGTACAAAGATTCCCAGCGCGAAAATCCTCACTGAGAATCTGAAGCGACTTCAGGGATTTTTGGTAAAGAGCCAAGCGGTCTTTCGGCTCATAGTGCAGATCCATTTCGCCATATTCGTTGCGCTTTGCGCGAGGTCGAGTGAGCCGTCCAAACCAGCCCTCGCCGGAACCTCCCATCCTGGAGGACTTCACGTACACGCTGTCACGCGTGACTGCGATATCAGATACCCCGATCTCAGTTGGAGTCGTATTTGCGCTTTCTAACGTTGCGAGAGGGGCATAACGATACGCTGCCAGCGAAAAATAGTTTCCCTCGTCGCTCTGAATTTCCCCATGCCATAAATCACCATAGGCGGCGAAGAATAATTCACCGGTAGAAGCAAAAACCAAACAGGACGGGTAAGGGTGACGTCGCATACGCACAGGAATCCATTCGCTTTCTTCCTTGAACATGAACAGTGGATGCTCTTCATCATCAGTGGTCACAAAAGTCCTACGACTCTTCGCATCATAGGCGATACGCCAGAAATTAGCTCCCATTGGTGCGTCGCGTATTTTCATTAGTTTGCCGGATTGCGCATCGAGTGACCATAGGCTTCCCTTCGTCGTGCAAAACAATTTGTTTTCGCTCGAACAAGTGATTCCGCGAAGCCAGTCTGAAGACGACAGTTGTGTAAGCGGAATCGTGCGAATCGTGTTTTTGCTTAAATCGATCTCTTGCACCGCCGCTTGCTGACCAACGTTCGCCACTCCATATATTCGCTTACCATCCTTTGAGAACACTGCGTCACCAGCGCTGCAATCGCCCGCGAAACAATAACAAACGAATCCTACGACTGCTGTGACTGGCGTCGTCTGAGGTTTCATGCCTTTTGGTTAATTTGCCGGTTCTAAGCGGTAGCGAAAGTGGATTTACGAGAAGCGCGACGCGCTCTACAATTAATTTACTTGGTGGATCGACATCTTCTCATTGTTTCGACGATTTGTTTTCTCGCGGCTGTGGTGCGCACGATTGCCGCGTTGCGCGCGGGAGTTTTTCGGCCGGGGCGATTTAATTTTCTTGCGGTCGGGCTTGGATTTATTTTTCAAACAGCGTTCCTGTCGATTCGTGGTCATGCGGTTGGCCGGTGTCCGATCACGAACTTGTTTGAAGTTTTCATTTTTCTCGCCTGGTCGATCGCCCTGATCTACATGCTGATTGGTCCGGCCTATCGGCTTTCGCTCATGGGAGCGTTCACGGCGCCGCTGGTTTTCTTGATTCAAACCTTTGCCTTGCTCGCGCCGATCGATGTCCGGCACGCGGTGAAACTGCCGGCCAATCCGTGGCTGGAATTTCACGCTTCGATGTCGCTCGTGGCCTACGGCGCGTTCGCGCTCGCTTGCGTCGCGGGCGTGATGTATCTGGTGCAGGAACGCCAGCTCAAGACGCATCAGTTGCGTTCGATCTTTTATCACCTGCCGCCGCTGACCAATCTTTTCGCGGCGATCACGCGGCTGCTTTGGTGGGGTTTCGCACTTTACACACTTGGCCTCGCCAGCGGTTTCTTCATCGGCGAACCGTTGCCCTGGGTGCAAGCGGTTTGCGCTTTCGGTGTGTGGCTGCTTTACGCCGCGATTTTGCAGGGCAGACACTTTCGCCAGCTTGCGCCGAGACGCGTGGCCGCGCTTTGCATCGTGGGATTCAGCGCGGCGCTGACACTTCTCTGGGGCATCACCTTCGCTGCGCAAATGCATTCGCTGCCATGAATCTTTTTTGCGTCGGCCTGAGCCATCACACCGCGAACGTGGAGACACGCGAGCGTTTCTCCGGTCATGCTGAGACCGATTGCATTCTGCGCGGCGCCGGTTGCACCGAAGCGCTGCTCTTAACCACATGCAACCGCGTGGAAGTGTACGGCGCCGCGGCGGCGCGAGTGCCGACGGAAGAGATTATTCGCTGCCTCGCGCGCCAGATCGACCAGCAGCTTTGCCAAGACGCCTCGGCGTTTTATCGCTACGAGGACGCCGAATGCGTGCAGCATCTTTTCCGGGTCACGTGCGGCCTCGACTCCATGGTTGTTGGTGAAACCGAAATTTTCGGGCAAGCGAAAAAGGCCTACGAATCCGCGCGCGCGTCCGGCGCAGCGGGACCGTATCTGCATCGTTTGTTCCAACGCGCCTTTCGCGCGGCGAAACAGGTCCGAACGCACACGGACATCACGCGCGGCTCGGTCTCAGTCGGGTCGGTGGCGGTCGATCTTGCCGAGAAAATTTTTGGTCACCTGTCCGGACGCAAAGTTCTTGTGCTCGGTGCGGGCGAAACGAGCGAACGCACGGCGCGCGCGCTTGTTTCACGGGGCGTGAGCGATCTTCGCGTGAGCAATCGCTCGATGGATCGCGCCGCGGAACTGGCGCGACTCGTCGCCGGTCGCGCCATTTGCTTCGATGAATGGCCGGAGCAATGCCGCGAGATCGACATTTTGATTACATCGACATCGTCCGAGGCGCCGTTGCTCACACCGGAAAATCTCGCACCGATGTTGCGCGATCGAATCGATCGTCCGGTTTTTATCATCGACATCGCGGTGCCGCGCGACGTCGATCCGAGTGTAAACGAGATGGAGGGCGTTTATCTGTACGACATCGATTCGTTGCAATCGGTCGCGCAGCAATCGCTCGCCCTGCGTCGGCAACAAATTGCCGCGGCGGAAGCAATCATCGCCGAACACGTCGTGGATTTTTGGGAAAGCGGAACGGCCCGACGCCGCGCAGATTCGACCCATTCGGCGATGAGCGAAAGTCCGCTTCGCGTCACGGAGCTATAGCGGCGCTCTATGAGCGCCGAAGGCCCGTCGATGAAATCGAGCGACGGTCATAGACCGCCGCTACAGAAAACTGTGCTCGGAACGCGTGGAAGCGAATTGGCGCGGACGCAGGCGCGCATGGTCGCGGACCGGTTGCATGCGCAGTGGGAGGACGTGACGATCGAAACGAACATCATTCGAACGATGGGGGACGAAAGTGATCGCAAAACTAAATCCCTGGATCGGCGCGCGGGGCGCAAAGGGTTGTTCACAGCGGCAATCGAGCGGGCATTGCTGGCGCACGAGGTTGATCTTGGAGTGCATAGCGCGAAAGATTTGCCGAGTGAGCTGAGTCGAGGGGTCGAGATCGCCGCAGTTCTTCCGCGCGGCTTGGTGAATGACGTACTGGTTGCAAAACGAGCGGGCGGTTTCGCAGCGCTTGGGGAGGGCGCAACAATTGCGACGGGCAGCGTGCGAAGAAAACATCAGATCAATTGGCAATATCCTCACCTGGAGATTGTTGATCTTCGAGGCAACGTCCCGACGCGTTTGCGCAAGCTCGCCGAGAACAATTGGGATGCGATCGTGCTCGCCCGGGCCGGGCTGGAGCGGCTCGGTCTTTCGCTGGCGCCAAGCGAAATCAACTTCGACGGCGGGAAATTTTTCGTGGAGGTTCTTTCGCACGAAATTTTTTTGCCCGCCGGCGGGCAGGGGATCATTGCGCTCCAGATTCGCAGCGATGATGAAAGCTCGAGAGAGATTATCGATCCAATCAACGATCGCGACACGCTGCTTTGCTTGCGAGCAGAGCGCGAATTTCTGCGGTTGTTGCAGTGTGATTGCCAGTCGCCGGTTGGAGTTTTGGCGGAAATGGAGAACGGCAAAATGAAATTGCGCGCGCAAATTTTCGAAGACGGATCGGCGTCGCCCCGCGAAGGCGAAGTGGAAGGCGCACGTGACGACGGAGATCATCTCGCAGCGCAATTGCTGAAGGAGATCAATGGAGAGTAAGAGTAAGAGTACGAACGAGAACGTGGGGAGATGTTTTCTCGTTGGCGCCGGGCCCGGCGATCTCGGCCTAGTCACATTGCGCGCGAAGGAATGCATCGAGCAGGCGGACGTGATCGTGTACGATCATCTGGCGAATCCGGAAATGCTGAGTTGGGCGCGTGATGATGCAGAGATCATTTACGTCGGAAAGAGGGCCGGCGAACACGCGCTCGGTCAGGAAAAAATCAACGTGCTCCTGGTCGAACGAGCGCGCGCAGGAAAACAAGTTGTCCGGTTGAAGGGCGGCGATCCGTTTGTTTTTGGACGCGGCGCGGAAGAGGCAAGCGCGATTGTCGATGCTGGAATTGAATTTGAAATTGTGCCCGGAATTACCTCGGCGATCGCCGGGCCGGCCTACGCCGGAATTCCGGTGACGCATCGCGCGGAAAATTCGCACGTGACTTTTTTCACCGGCCACGAGGATCCAGAGAAAACTGGAAGCCCGATTGATTACGCGGCGCTGGCGAAACTGGGCGGCACGCAAGTGATGCTGATGGGCGTGCAACGTCTTGAATCGATCGCGCGAGAAATGCTTAAGCAAGGGGTGCGCGAGGATTTGCCGGTCGCGCTCGTGCGTTGGGCGACGACTGGCCGGCAGGAAACATTGACTGGAACACTTCAAAACATCGCGCAGCGCGTGGCCGGTGTTGGCTTCGAAGCTCCGGCGGTGGCGGTTTTTGGCGAAGTCGTCGCCTTGCGGGAAAGTTTGAATTGGTACGAGAAGAGGCCGCTTTCCGGGAAACGGATCGTCGTTACGCGCACGCGAAAACAAGCTGGCGAATTGAGCGCGCAATTGCGCGCTCTCGGCGCCTACGTATTTGAATTGCCAACGATTCGGATCGAGCCACCGGGCGATTTGCGCGCCTTCGCGGAGCTGGTTCAGGACGCGCACAGTTACGACTGGATCGTTTTTACGAGTGCGAACGGCGTCGAGGCGTTTTTCGAAATCTTCTTCAAGCTTTATGACGACGGGCGCGAGATCGGCGGGGCGCGGATCGCCGCCATCGGCCCGGCAACAGCGCAACGGGTCAAAGATTTTCACCTGCATGTCGATCTTCAACCGGACGAATTCGTCGCGGAAGCGGTCGTCAGCGAATTTCAAAGACAGGGCGGCGTGGAAAATTTGCGAATTCTGCTCGTACGCGCAGAAAAGGCGCGGGACGTGCTGGCTAAACAACTCTCGGCTTTGGGAGCAATTGTGGACGAAGGTTTGGCTTATCGCACGGTTCCAGAGACGCGCGACACTACGGGTGCGCGCCGGCATCTATTGGAGGAAGGCGCGGATCTGATCACCTTCACGAGCTCATCGACAGTGGAGAATTTTCTCACGCTTGGTTTGCCCTGGCCGGAAGGGATGCAGGTCGCGAGCATCGGTCCGATCACGTCGAAGACGGCCCGCGATCACGGTTTGAAGATCGAGATCGAAGCGCGCCGGCACGATATCGGCGGCTTAGTCGAGGCGATTCGGGAGTTCTTCGAGAAGGGAAAAGGTCATGGCTAACGGAACAAAGGCGCCGGACGAATTTGCAGCGGCGATGCAGCAGCTCACCGCGGAAGCCAAACAACCAGTCCCGCCGAACCAAGCGGAGCAGCCGGAGCGTCTGCGAGATGCCGGGGAGCTAGCGCGGGAATTTCGGGCGTTGAACGCTCATGTCCAGAGCGTCGAGACCGCGCTTTCCAAACAGATCGAACAACTCGGAGCAATGATTCCATTGAGCGAGCCGGTCGATCTCGCGGAACATTTCCAAAAAATTGACGAACACCTGGCGGCCATTCGTACCAGCGAAGGGGTGAATCAGCGCTTGTACGATTCGCTGCACGAGGAGCTCCTGAAATATCGCGACAATTTTCTGCACGAATCGCTCCAGAAGCCGTTCATTCACGATCTCATTCTTCTTTTTGACGACCTCAGCGGGCTCTCCGAGCAGTTGCGAACCGCGGTGAAGGGCCAGCATGATAGCGTCGCGCAATGGCGTGATAACCTGGAGAACGCCATTCATTCGCTCGTGGAAATTTTCCATCGGCTCGATGTCAAAGAAATCGAACCGCAGGAGAGCGTGGACCGCGCAATTCATCGCGTCGTTAGTTATGAGCCGGCGGATTTTGCAGAAGAGGATGGGCGCATCGTGATGCGGGTGAAGCGAGGATTCTGCTGGCGTGGCAAGGTGATTCGAGCCGAAGAAGTTATCGCAAAACGGTTCAACTGACCGGGGCATGGAAACTGCACTGCAAGCTCCGCACGCGGTAAATAATATCGACAATCTCATTTCCCACTTATGAGCGAGCGCAAAGCAATCGGGATCGATCTGGGCACTACCTTCTCCGCTGGGGCGCACATCGATGCCTACGGCAAACCGCAGATCATTCCCAACGCCGAGAGTGAACGGATCACTCCCTCGGTGATTCTGTTCGACGGCGAGAGCGCGATCGTGGGCACGCTCGCCAAGAACAACTCGGTCTCCGAGCCGGAGAAGATTGTCGATTTCGTCAAGCGCGAGATGGGCAAACCGAAGGAGCAATTTCACCGCGAATTCGGCGGCAAACTTTATTCTGCGGAAGAACTCTCCGCGCTCATTGTGAAAAAGTTGAAAGCGGATGCGGAAAAATATTTACAGGCGCCAGTAACCGATGCGGTCATCACTGTTCCGGCATACTTTAACGACGCCGAGCGCACGGCCACCATTACCGCCGGACAATTGGCGGGATTAAACGTTCTCCAGATTATCAACGAGCCGACGGCGGCGGCGCTCGCTTACGGGCTCGACAAGCTCGACGAGAACCAGACGGTGTTCGTTTTCGATCTTGGCGGGGGCACTTTCGACGTCACCATCATGCGGATCGAGGACCAAAAGATCGAGATGATCGCGACCAACGGCGATCACCGCCTGGGCGGCAAAGATTGGGACGACGTGATCGTTAATCTGGTGGCGGAAGAGTATAGCGCTGCGCATGGCGAAAACCCGCTGCTCGATCTGGCAAGTTATCAAGACCTCCAGACCCGCGCGTTGGCCGGCAAGATCCAGCTTTCAAGCCGGCCACATACCGCCATCGTCCACCATCACAACGGCAAAAGCGTGAAAGTGGAGTTGACCCGGGAAGATTTTGAAGAGCGCAGCCGTCATCTGATCGAGAAGTGCAAAACGATTTGCGAGATCGTGATGCAGGAGGCGAAAATGAAGTGGGACAACATCGACAAGATCCTACTGATCGGAGGTATGACCCGCATGCCGATGGTGCGCGAGATGATTTCGCAATTGTCTTCCGCGCCACTCGTCAGCGACATGAACCCGGATGAAGCGGTGGCAGTGGGCGCGGCGATTCAAGCCACCTTGTCGATGTTGCGCGAGGAAGAAAAGACCGGCAAAAAACTGCTCGGCGAAAATACGCGGCAGCAATTTTCGTCTCGCGATGGCCATTTGATTCAGATCACCGACATCACCTCACACACGCTCGGCGTAGTGTTATGGGATGAAACGCACCTCGAGGAATATGTCTTCCCGATGATCCGGAAGCGGACCGCGATCCCGGCCAGCGCGAAAAACTCCTTTGGCATCGCGAGCGCAAACATGCAGCGTGCCGTGGTCAAGGTTGTAGAAGGAGAAAGCACGCTCCCGGGCGAATGCACGCCATTGGGCCTTTGCGATGTGCAACTGCCGCCGTTCTTACCGAAAGGCTCTCCCGTGGAACTCACCTATCACTACAACGCCAATCAAGTGCTAGAGGTGAACGTGGAAGCATGCGGCAATCGCTCCAAGGTATCGATCGAGCGCAACACAGGCCTGGCGCCAGAAGAAATGGAAAAGGCCATCTCCGGTCTCGGAAAGGTGACCGTTGAGTAGGAATGCCTAAATGCGACATCAGTTTTCCCACTCCGCTGCCGGACGATCCAAACAAATGGGATGGGTGGAATAAGTACCGGTCGTCAAATTTCTACGAGCGGCTTTGCCTTGATCCTCGGGCCAATCCGAGCAACGAACTGATCGAGGAACATTGCCGGGAACTGTTGCGCTGGTGGCAGAAAAAATTGCCACTCAAAAATCAACCCAGCAATCCTCTGGCGCAGTTACTCCGCGCCGGCCTGGAGGAATCGTCCCGCTACCTCACCGAGGCGCGGGTGGAGCTTCTCGATCCCGAGCGTCGCCGCGCGGCGGACGACGAACTCGCGGCCCAGGAACATGAGGAGGCGGTGGCAGAGTTTCAGAAGTATCTCCTCTTCGCCATCGGCGACGGAACGCTCACCGTCGAGCAAGAAAAACATCTCATGCGTTTTGGCCGTGAACACGGGCTCACCAAAGAGCAAATCATTTTCTGGATCGAGGGCAAACTGAAGGAAAGCGGCGCTCAACGAGTTGCGCCGCCCGCGGCCGTTTCACCGCCGAAAAGAGACGGCCAAGCATCTTCCAATCCGCAGGAAGAGTTTCTGCGCATGCTTCGTTTGAGCGGGCTCGATGGCGAGGACATGACGGACGACCAACGCGACGCGTTCATCAACATGGCTGAAAATCTCGGCCTCGAGGCAGATGAAGCGGAGGACCTGGTCGATCTTTATCTGGAAGAAGCCAACGGCGCCTCCCCGGCAGAGGCCACCCCGGAAGCGCCGCGGATCGAAGTGAGCCGGCCGGCGCCGCGGGAAGCAGAGCCCAGGCCGGTCGCCGATGGTGCGTCAGCCGTCGAAAGCGAGGTTCCGGCGGAGCATGGGCGGCATGTCAATTTCCAGGATCCGCTGGTTGGCGAAATGCTCTTTGTCCCAGCGGGCGAATTCGTGATGGGAAGCGACGCGCCCGAGGCCGCGCCAAACGAGGGGCCGCTATTCAGAGTGACCCTCAATCATTTTTATTTGTCGCGTCATTTGATCACGAATGCCTCTTACGAGCAGTTCCAGCCCTCGCATGTGCGCAAGCGAATGCCCGGCGCCGGCGACCGTCATCCGGTCGTCCATGTCAGCAGCCTGGAGGCGATTAAGTTCTGCCAATGGTTGAGCGCGCGCACACGCAAGAAATATCGTTTGCCCACCGAAGCAGAATGGGAATATGCCGCACGCGGCACCGACGGAAGAAAATATCCGTGGGGCAATTACGAAGGTCGCGGCGATCTGGCAAACTTCGCGGATCGCAATACCAATTTTGCCTGGAGCGACCGCGATATCGACGACGGGTATCCGGAAACCTCGCCGGTGGGCGCATTCCCTTTCGGGGCCAGCGCCTTCGGCATGGAAGACATGGCTGGGAACGTCTGGGAATGGTGTCTTGATTACTACGAGCCATATCGCCCGGCGCCGAAGGTGAACCCACGCGGGCCCACTATGGGCAACCGTCGCGTTTATCGTGGCGGCAGTTGGAAATCGCGCTTCAACAGCTTGAGAACAACCGTGCGCGGCTCGAATGTGCCGACTTTTTCCTGCAACGACCTCGGCTTCCGGGTCGTGTGCGAATGCGAGTGATCTGACACGCGAAACGTAAATCGTTAAATCGTTGCCGTTTTAACGATTTAACGGTTCAACGTTTTAACAGCGCCAACGCCACCTCACGAAGGATTGAAGCGGAACCGGGTTCGACCGCGTTTGGCGTTGGCTTTGGCCTTGCGCCGGCTTTTTTGCGACGGCGTCTCAAACGCGCGCAACCGCCGCACTTCCTCGAGAATGCCCTCGGCATCCAGCTTGTTCTTGAGCCGCTTCAACGCGCGATCCACCGGTTCACCTTTGCGAACGATCACTTCTGGCATCGAATCATCACTCCTGGTTTAGAAATTACCCGGCTTAACGGGCGAGGCCGAGCCTACTCGGGCGAGCCAACCTCGTCAACTTTTGTGAATAAGCCAATCTACGAGGCTGCCGGATTGGCTGTCGTCACTTTTTGAGTGATTTCGCGCCGCAGCGCAGTGGCGCTGCCGCCGCGGGCGCGTGTCCACCAAAGGACAATGGGCGATGCGATGAAGATCGACGAGTAGGTGCCGACGACGACCCCAATGATGATGGCGAGCGAGAAATCGCGCAGCACAGCGCCGCCAAACAAAAACAGACATAGAATTGGAATGAGCGTGACGGTGCTCGTCAATATCGTGCGGCTCAACGTCTGATTGATGCTTTCGTTCATGATTTGCTCGATGGTGCCGCGGCGGCCACTGGCCAGACCTTCCCGGATCCGGTCGTAAACGACAATGGTGTCGTTGATGGAATAACCGGCAATTGTGAGGACGGCGCCGACCATGGTGAGGGTTAACTCGTGACCGAGCAGGGCAAAAACTCCGACCGTCATGAAAACGTCGTGCAAAAGGGCTACGATCGCTCCCACGGCGAAGGAAAGCTCGAAACGGAACGTGACAAAAATCAGGATGCCAAGAATACCAAGACCGAGCGCAACGAGGGAGCTCTTCGCCAATTCACCACCGACAAGTGCGCCTACACGCTCGGAGCCTTCCACCATAAAACCGGCGCCCGGCATCGCCTGAATTATCTGTTTCTCCACTTTATCGCTCGTGTTCAGCGGGGTCCGGACCGTGATGTAACTCTTGCCTCCCTGCGCTGACTCTTGAATGGAAGCGTCGGCCAAGCCAAGTGGCTTCAGCGCGTCACGAACTTGTCCGACGTCGATAGTGTTCGGTGAGCTCAAAGTGATCAAATCGCCGCCACGGAAATCGACCCCAAAATTCTTTTCGCCTCGAAGATAAAAAGCGCTCGCTCCGGCAATCAGAAGCGCAAGCGAGCACATGCAGGCGATAAAACCTTTCCCGAGAAAGTTGATGTTCTTCGACGAAATCAAATGCAACATCGACATTCGTTTTACGCGTCCGGTATCGACGAACCAGCCGAGACAGTTCCGGCCGACGATGAGCGCCGTGAATAAGGAGGCCAAAATGCCGAGCGTAAGCGAGATCGCGAAGCCTTTGACCGGTCCGCTCGCTTTCCAAAACAAAATCGCGGCCGTGATTAACGTGGTCACGTTAGCGTCGAAGATGGAGCTGAACGCTTTTTGGTAAGCGGTTTGCACCGCGATCTTGAGCGATTTTCCGAGCGCCATTTCCTCGCGCAGCCGTTCGTAAATCAGTACGCTCGCGTCCACGGCGAGGCCGATCGTCAGGATGATACCGGCGATGCCGGGTAGAGTCAGAGTGACGCCGCCAGGAATCAATTGAAACGCGCCGACCAGCAGTACTATATTTACGAGTAGCGCGAGGCAGGCGACGAGACCGGCCAGTTTGTAATAAATCAACACGCACACGAGCGTGATCGCCAGGCCCATCAAGCCGGCGAGAATGCTCGCCCGAATCGAATCCATCCCGAGCGTGGGCGAGACACTGCGCTCCTCCTCGATGCTCACTGGAGTTTGCAGCGGGTTTTCCAGCACGCTGGCCAGACTGCGCGCTTCCTTTTCCGTGAATCGGCCGGTGATAACCGCATCTCCGCCGTAGATCGCATCGCGAATCACCGGTGCGGATTGAATTACCCCGTCGAGCACAATTGCGAACCGGTGGCCCTTGTATTGCTCGGTGATTCGGCCGAATTGCTTGGCCCCTTCGCTGTCGAACTTCAATTGCACAGCCCAACCTTCGTTCCCGAAATAGGCGTGCGACTCGCTGACGCGGTTACCGCCGAGATCCGCTTTCTTTTTTACGAGCAGCCGTTCTTCTCGTGGCTTTTCGTTTCCTTCGGTGGGCGGTTTGTAAACTTCAATTCGGTACTCAGGCGGAATCACCTCTTTGCCGGCATCGATCGCCTTCAAGCGTCCGCCATTATCCGGATAAACCAAGCGGAACTCGAGCTTGGCCACGCGCGAAAGCTGGTCGCGCGCTTCCTGAATTTTTGCGGTATCGAGCCCAGGAATCTGAACCAAAATGCGATCGTTCCCGACCGGGCTGATGATCGGCTCGCCGGCACCGAAGTAATCGACCCGTTTGCGAATCACCTCCACCGCCTGGTCGAGCATTCCCTTGTTTATTTCCTTGTCGCCACCCATCAAGCGGATGAGGAACGACGTACCACCTTTGATGTCGAGACCGAGTGCGATTTTTTTGCCTGGTGGATAAGCAAGCCAAACGCTGAACGTGATCGCTGTGACGGTGAGGACGATGGCGATGAGTCGCTTTCGCACGCCGTGCTCGGTGGCGAAGTACCAGCCGAAGAGCGCGAGCCATGACAGCTCGATAAAAAACATGAGCGAGGGACTCATTGAATTTTCGATTTTCGATTTTCGATTTTCGACTGGCTCATCGCAATGTCGTTAGTTGAGAGCTGAGAGTTGAGAGTCGAACGCTGCGAATTTCAAATCTCTCAACCATCAACTCTCAACCGGTTTCAGCACATTCGTAATGGCCGATTTCTCCATCTCAATCTTTACGTTATCGGCCACTTTTACGATCACGGTCGCCTCCTTCACGTTGGAGATGAGGCCGTGAATGCCGGCGTTCGTGACGACGCGATCACCTGTCTTCAAACTCGAAATCAATCGTTGCTGCTCTTGCTGCCGCTTCTTCTGCGGCCGCAACATCACAAAGTACATGATGACAAAAATGAAAATCAGCGGCACAAAAAATCCGATGCCGCCCGCGGGATTTTGGCTGGGGCCGGGCGGAGCGGCCGGCTGTGCTTGGGCGAGAAACGCGTGCAACATGGAAAAATTGGAGCTTAAGCGCGAAAGCGCACCCTGCAATTCATCTTTGTCAATTGCCGGCTCCTTGTGGCAGGGACGTCAAGCCGTTGCAAGACCGCACGTGGGTCGGTTCTCGATTTAAGCGTCGTCGTCGACGCGTCATGCTTATAGAGTATCGCCTCAATAAGGAGTCAGGTGTCAAGCCCCGTTAGGGGCGACATATTTGCGCGCATGTCGCTCCTGTAGCCGTCGCCCTCTGGGCGACGCGCTGCGCGTGAGATTCTGACCGTCTGCGCCACGCTCGCCGTGGCGAGCGACTACAACGTCATTTTGAGAGACAAACCGTATTCCATAAACGGAGCGCGCCTACGGCGCCGGAGGTTCGACCAAAACGGTATGTTACGCGAGATCGACTTCCCGCGTTTTGTAGTTCGAAACAAAGTTTTTTCGAAATTCGTCGAACGTTCCCGCTTCGACCTCGGCGCGCGTCCGCTTCATGAGATTGAGATAGAAATGTAAGTTGTGCAGTGTGATAAGCCGCAATCCGAGAATTTCTTCTGCCTTGATTAAGTGGCGAACGTAACCGCGAGTGAATTCGCGACAGGCCGGACATGCGCAATCTTGTTCAATCGGATCCTTGTAGAGGGTGATCTCAGCGTTCTTTAAATTCAGCGTGCCGGTCGACGTAAACGCTGTGCCGTTGCGGGCGAGGCGGGTCGGCAGCACGCAATCGAAGATGTCGATGCCGCGCGCGATCATTTCGAGCATTTGTGGCGGCGTGCCCAGTCCCATGGCATAGCGCGGTTTGTCGCTAGGCAAAAACGGTTCGCTCGCTTCGATCGCGCCCATCATTTCTTCCTCCGGTTCGCCCACGCTCACGCCGCCGATCGCGTAACCGTCGAATGAAAGATCGACAATCGCCTGTGCGCTCGCTTTGCGCAGATCATCAAACGTCGCGCCCTGCACGATGCCAAAGAGAAGCTGGCGCTTAATTGCGGATTGCGGATTGCGGATCGCGGATAGCTCAGCCTCCTCAGTTAAACCTTGAACGCTCGCCACGGCGGAGCCCGTCCATGGCGAAGGCGGGTTGAGCGTTGAGCGTTGAGCGTTTGCTGCTTTAGATCGCTTCGCCCAGCGCGTCGTCATCTCCAAGCTTTTCTCGGCATACTCGCGCTCGCACGGATACGGTGCGCATTCGTCCAGCACCATCGCGATGTCGCTGCCGAGGGCCGCCTGAATTTCCATCGCGATCTCCGGACTTATGAACGCCGGTGTTCCATCGACATGATTCTGAAAATGCACGCCCTCTTCGGTGATCTTGCGCAACTTTGCCAGTGAAAAAATCTGATAGCCGCCGCTGTCGGTCAGAATCGGATCGTGCCAGTTCATAAACCGGTGCAGCCCGCTGAAATGTTTGATTACATTAATTCCCGGCCTAACGAATAGGTGATAGGTGTTGCCGAGAATGATTTGCGCCTTGAGCTCGCGTAGTTCGCGGGGACTCACCGCTTTCACGCTTCCTTGGGTACCGACCGGAATGAATGCGGGAGTGTCGATCTCGCCATGCGCCGTCGCCAGCCGGCCGCGTCGCGCGCGCGATGAAAGATTGCTTGTGATCAACTCGAACATTGCGGGTCATGTTCGTGATCGACGAAAATGTCGCAAGCGGATTCGTTTTGGCGAGCGCACGCGGCTCGCGAAGTTTTCTTTCGATTCGCGCCGCAAATTTATCGAGTTATTCACGTTCGTTTCGACGAGCCGCCGAAACCAGCACGCGAGCCGCGTGCGCTCCCCAGATCCGCGCACAAGAAATTCTTTGCGGCCTCGGATTTTCCCTCTATATTCGCGTCCTCCGCATCAGATGTGTGAGAGGGTCACGCACTGAGCGGTTTTTTTTGTCGCCCAAAACGTGAGATTTGGGCGGCGTTTTGTTTAAGGAAAAATGCCCACGATTAATCAGCTGATTCGGAAAGGACGACGCAAGGTATCGGTGAAATCGAAGTCACCGGCGCTGACGAATTGTCCGCAACGGCGCGGTGTGTGCGTGCAAGTAATGACGCGGACGCCGAAGAAGCCGAATTCTGCCTTGCGCAAAGTAGCAAAGGTGCGGTTGACGAATGGCCAGGAAGTGATTGCCTACATACCGGGCGAAGGGCACAACTTGCAGGAGCACTCGATCGTGCTCGTGCGTGGCGGGCGGGTGAAAGATTTGCCGGGCGTGCGTTACCACATCGTGCGCGGGACGCTCGACTCGTTAGGCGTGGATGGCCGCCGCCGCAGCCGATCGAAGTACGGGGCGAAACGGCCGCGAGCAGGGGGTGGTGGCGGTGAAACTGCACCCAAAGGGGGTGCGGCGAAAGAGCCCGCGCCCAAGGAAAGCGCAGCAAAGAAAGAGTAATTTAGAATAAGTACGAAAAGCGAAAATGTCTCGACGGCGGAAAGTTTACAAAAAAGAGGAGCACGTCGATTCCCGTTACGGGAGTCGGGCGGTGGCACGCCTTATTTCCACGGTGATGAAGCGCGGGAAGAAATCGCTCGCGGAACGGATCGTTTACACCGCGATTGACAAATCGCGGGAAGGCTCCGATTCGGTCGATCCGCTCGAAATTTTAAACAAGGCGCTGGAAAACGTTCGGCCGCGGCTCGAGGTGAAATCTAGACGGGTGGGCGGCGCGACTTATCAGGTGCCGATGGAAGTCGCGCCCGGACGGCAACTCTCGCTCGCCATGCGCTGGATCGTTCAATACGCGGACAAGCGGCGCGGCACGCCGATGGCCAACGCGCTCGCGCAGGAAATCAAAGACGCGGCCGCCGGGCAGGGTAACGCGATCAAGAAACGCGAAGACACGCACAAAATGGCGCAAGCGAACCGCGCGTTTGCGCATTTCCGTTGGTAACGAATTATGCCCGCGACGCTCGAACAAAAACAAACCGCGGCGAAGAATCCGAATTCGCCTAATCGGAAGTTCCCGCTCGAGCGGACGCGCAACATCGGGATCGCCGCGCACATCGACGCCGGCAAGACGACGCTCACCGAGCGCATTCTGTTTTACACTGGCATGATCCACAAGATCGGTGAAGTGCATGAAGGCACCACTGTGACCGACTGGATGGAGCAGGAACGTGAGCGTGGCATTACGATTACTTCGGCGGCGACGACTTGCGCGTGGACCCAGCGCCAGGAGCCCGGCGTTTACAAGATTTTCGAAGGGATCAAGCAGCGCATTAACATCATCGACACACCTGGCCACGTCGATTTTACCGCCGAAGTGGAGCGTTCGCTTCGCGTGCTCGACGGCGCGGTCGCGGTGTTCGATGCGGTGGCTGGGGTGCAGCCACAATCGGAAACCGTCTGGCGACAGGCGACAAAGTACAATGTGCCGTGCATTGCGTTTATCAACAAAATGGACCGCGTCGGCGCGGACTTTAAAATGTCGATCGACAGCATGCGCAAGAAACTCGGCGCCAACGCGTGGCCCGTTCTGCTTCCGCTGGGCAAAGAAGATCAGTTCAAAGGCCAGCTCGACGTTATTAATAAGAAAGCAGTCATTTATTCCGACAGCGATCAGCTCGGCTCGACGTATGAACTTGCCAACGTTGCAAAGGAATATGTCGATCTTGTCGACAAGGCTTATCACGATCTGGTCGAGCAAATCTCAAATCTCGACGACGAAGTTGCGGGGGCTGTTCTCGAAGAAAAACCGGTTACACCGGAGCTGTTGAAAGCGGGCATTCGTCGTCAAACGATTGCGAACAAGTTTGTGCCCGTCGTTGGCGGTTCGGCACTCAAGAATAAAGGCGTGCAGTACCTGGTCGATGCCGTGGTCGATTATCTGCCGAGTCCGCTCGACATTCCGCCGGCCAAGGGCATGGACCCCGACTCGCACGAGCCGATGGAGGCGCCGACGGATGACAACGCGCCGTTTTGTTCGCTTGCTTTCAAACTTTGGAGCGATCCATTCGTCGGCAAACTTATTTTCTTCCGAGTTTATTCCGGCACGCTTTCCAAAGGCGACACGGTTTACAATCCGCGCACGAACAAGCGCGAACGCATTTCGCGTTTGATTCAAATCCAAGCGGACAAGCGCGAAGACATCGAGACTTGTTACTCGGGCGACATCGCGGCTATCGTCGGAATCAAGAATATCACGACGGGCGATACTCTTTGTGACGAAGACCATCCGATCCTGCTCGAGCCGCCGACGTTTCCAGATCCCGTCATTTCAATGGCGATCGAACCAAAGACAAAATTGGACCAGGAAAAAATGGCAATCGCGTTGCAACGACTCGCGGAAGAGGATCCGACCTTTCGCGTTTATACGCATGAAGATACCGGTCAGACGATCATCGCGGGGATGGGCGAGCTGCACCTCGAAATCATTCGCGATCGGATGTTTCGCGAGTTCAAGGTGGATGCGAATGCGGGCAAGCCGCAGATCGCTTATCGCGAAACGATCACCGGCAATGCGCACGGCGTCGGCAAGTTGATCAAGCAGTCAGGCGGCCGCGGTCAGTACGGACACGTCGAAGTTGATATGCGTCCGGGCGATCGCGGGAAGGGTTTGGTAATCGAAAATAAAATTGTCGGCGGCATCATTCCGCGCGAGTACATTCCTGCGGTCAAGAAGGGTATCGAGGAAGCCGTGCTCAACGGCGTGCTCGGCGGTTATCCGGTTGTCGATGTTGAGGTCGATATTGTTTACGGCAGCTTCCACGAAGTGGATTCGAGCGAGCTCGCATTCAAATTGGCGGCGATCTTCGCGATGAAAGACGGCTTCAAACAGGGCAAACCGATTTTGCTCGAGCCGATCATGAAGGTCGAAAACATCACGCCGGAAGAATCTCAGGGCGACATTTGCGGCGACCTGAGCCGTCGTCGCGGCAGCATTAACAGCATCGAGACCCGCGGTCATCTCGCGATTATTCACGCGGAAGTTCCGCTCGCCGAATTGTTCGGTTACGCGACCGCAATCCGTTCGCTCTCGAAAGGCCGGTCGAGTTACTCGATGGAGCCGTCGCATTTCCAACCCGTGCCGCAGAACCTGGTCGCGGCGATTCTCGATCAAAAGGAGACGAAATGACGAACGGCCAGCGCATTCGCATTCGCTTAAAAGCGTTCGATCATCGCATGCTCGACCAATCGGCCGTCGAGATCGTCAAGACGGCGAAACGCACCGGCGCGCGCGTGGCGGGGCCGATTCCGCTGCCGACGTTGATCGAGAAGTTCACGGTGAACCGCTCGCCGCACGTCGATAAAAAATCGATGGACCAATTTGAAATTCGCACCCACAAGCGTTTGCTCGACATCATCGAGCCGACCGCCAAAACGGTGGATGAACTGAAGAAGTTAAATTTACCTGCGGGCGTCGATATTACGATTAAGATTTAGCGCTTGAGAATTTTGCCACATCGCCAACATGAGCATCGGGTTACTTGGACAGAAAATCGGCATGACCAGCGTCTACGACGCCACTGGCCGGCTGCATCCAGTGACCGTGATCGCGGCGGGCGATAACGTTTTGCTGCGCCGCTTGACGGCGGAGAACGAAGGCTATTCAGCCGTGCAAGTTGGATTCGACACGCAAAAGGAATCGCGTGTGACGAAACAGCTTCTCGGCGAATTCAAGAAGGCTGGCGCGGAGCCGAAAAAATTCGTGCGCGAGTTCCGGCTCGAGATCGATACACCAGAGGGCGAGATCAATTTAAGCGTCACGCAATTTCAGGCGGGCGATTATGTCGATGTTACGGGGCGCTCGAAAGGCAAAGGTTTCCAGGGCGTAATGAAAAAGCACAACTTCCACGGGCAAGGCGCGGCGCACGGCTCGAAGACGCATCGGCGTAACGGCGCAATCGGCAATCGCTCTACGCCGGGCCGCATTTGGAAAAACATGGGTATGCCTGGTCATCTCGGCGATGAGCGCGTGACCGTGCAAAATCTTCAGGTCATGCAGGTGCGCGAAGCGGAGAAAATAATTTTGGTAAGCGGCGCAGTGCCGGGCTCCAACGGCAGCTACGTCATGGTGCGTCCCGCGCTCAAGAAAGCAGCCCCGAAAGCATTCGGGGTTAAGAAATGAGCGCAAAAGTTTTAACCAAAGCCGCCGCGAAGGAAGCGAACATCGACATGATTGAGGGCGGCCGCGGGACGCAAGCCGTGAACGATGTTGTCGTTGCTATGCGCGCTGCTCGTCGTTCCGGAACAGCGAACACGAAAACCAAAGCGGACGTAGATTTGTCTGGTGCGAAACCGTGGCGGCAAAAAGGAACCGGCCGCGCCCGCGCCGGCTACAAATCGTCGCCGATTTGGCGCGGCGGCGGCGTCGTGTTCGGACCAAAGCCGCGCGATTATTCCAAGAAGGTTTCGAAAAGCGTGCGGCGTCTCGCTTTTCAAAAAGCGCTGAGCGAGCGGATCAGCGCGGGCGATGTGCTGACCATCGACCAGTTCGTTGTGCCGGAACTCAAAACGAAATCGTTCGTGGCCTTGCTGAAGAGGCAAACGGAGGCGGGGAAAGTTTTGCTGATCTCGGACGCGTTTGACGAGACAACCCTCAAGTCAGCGCGCAACGTGAAGCCGGTGCAGCTCGCGACGGCCTCTGATGTAAACACGGAACAATTACTCGCGTTCGAGAAAATTCTCGTAACGCATAAGGCGCTCGAACGCCTCGCGGAAAGGATCCGTCCGCCTTCGCCGAAGGCTATGGCGCGATAAAATGAACGAGCCGTACGACATTATCCAAACCGCATCATTGACGGAAAAATCGACGCTGCTGAGCGAGAAGCAGAACAAGTACGTCTTCCGCGTCAGTCCGCGCGCGAACAAGATTCAGATCAAGAACGCGATCGAGCGCTTGTTCCAAAAGAAAGTTGTCGATGTGAACACCTGCAATTACGCCGGCAAAAAAAAGCGCGAACGCCGCGCCGATTACGGGCGCAAGGCGCATTGGAAAAAGGCGATCGTGACTCTGGCGGAAGGCGAAAAGATCGATTTGGTATGAACACAGAAACTGGAGTGATGGAGTGTTGGAGTGATGGAGTGGTGGATCCTTCCTCCCTTCCTCCCTTCCTCCCTTCCTCCTTTGCTCCATAAGTCTTTATGGCGCTCAAGAATTATCGCCCGCTCACACCGACTCTTCGGTTCAAATCGCTTCCTGCTTTCGAGGAAATCACGAAGTGGAAACCGGCGAAGCGTCTCGTCGAACCGAAAAAGAAAACCGGCGGCCGCAATCATTACGGCCGGTTGACTTCGCGTCACATTGGTGGCGGCCACAAACAAAAATATCGCAAGGTCGATTTCAAACGGCGCAAACGCGATGTCGCCGCGGAGGTGATCGGGATTGAGTACGATCCGAACCGCTCCGCCCGCATTGCTCTTATTAAATATGCGGACGGCGAGCTTAGTTATATTCTCGCACCGGACGGTCTGCGCGTTGGATCGAGAGTCGCCGCCGGCGAGGATGTCGCACCCGATCTCGGAAATGCATTACCGCTGCGCGCCATTCCACTCGGCGCGAACATTCACAACATCGAGCTGACGCCCGGCCGCGGCGGACAGATTGCGCGCAGCGCCGGTCAACAAGCCACTCTGAACAATCTCGAAGGCGGTTACGCGCTTGTGAAAATGCCTTCCGGCGAAATTCGCCGCATTCACGAAAACGCTTACGCGACGGTCGGCCAGGTTGGAAATGTCGATCATATGAATGTGTCGAGCGGGAAAGCCGGACGCACACGTTGGCGCGGACGGCGGCCGCATGTGCGCGGCATGGCCATGAATCCGATCGATCATCCGATGGGCGGCGGCCAGGGCAAATCGAAAGGCGGCGGCGGCCGGCATCATCCGGTGAGCCCGTGGGGGCAACTCGCGAAAGGATTCAAGACGCGCAGCAAACACAAACCGAGCGATCGTTTCATTTTGGAGCGTCGCAAGAAGAAGTAAGAAATAATCTGGAAACCAGGAAGCCAAGAATTTGAAAACAAAAAACGAAATCTTTTCCTGGATCCCTGGCGTCCAGATTCGCAACTAAAATTTGATTTTTATGGCAAGATCGTTGAAGAAAGGACCCTTCGTCGAGTCGCATCTTCTGGAGAAGATCGACAAGATGAACAGTGCGAGTGCGAAAAAACCGATCAAGACCTGGTCGCGCCGCTCGATGGTGACGCCGGATTTTGTCGGCCACACGTTTTTGGTTCATAACGGAAAGATTTTTAATTCCGTTTTTGTTACCGAAAACATGGTCGGTCATAAGCTCGGCGAATTTTCACCGACGCGCATGTTCAAGAAACACGGTTCACACACGGCGAAGGTGGCGAAATAGTTGAGGATCATTTTTATAGTTTTGGGCTGCGTAACGCTGGCTCGCGGGCTGGCGGCAGAGGGAAATAGTTCTTTGTCAGAATCCAAAGTTGAAAACGTGGAACCGAGCGCGACCGCGGCGGCGTTGCTGGTGCAGAACGAAGAGCTGCGAAGGCAGTTGTCGGTCGAGCAGGAATCGCTCAAGACGTTAACGAGCAGCCTGGCGGAATCGAATGCCGAGGCGGAATTGTTTCGCCGCAAGTATTCCGATTTGGAATTGCGCATGGAAGCGCTTGGTCTGGCTTCAGCGAACAAAGATCGCGCGAAACTAGAACAGCGTCTCCTGGCCGCGGTGAGCGATTTGCAGCTCGCGCACAGAGAACGCGCGGAGTATCGCGACCAAATGCTGCGGCTGAACGAAGCGATGTGGCGCTATCTGAAAACTGCGCAGAGCGGCGATGCGCAGGCGCGCCTGGACGTGGAAACGCAATTGCGCGGCGTCAATGCGCTCGCGACAAGATCGACAAACGCGCCGCCGAATTCCGCGCAGCCGGGTTTGATGGACGGCAGCGTGATCAGCGTGAAGGATGAGTGGTCGTTCGTGGTCGGTAACCTCGGCGAAACACAGGGCGTAAAGATTGGGATGCCGCTGCGGGTGATGCGCGGCGACCAGAAGATCGCGACGCTGCGGGTTGTCGATGTTCGGCAGAAAATTTGCGGCGCGGTGATTCAAGAGATGGATTCTGCAAAAGAGAAAATAAAAGTGGGCGACCGCCTCCAGGTGGATGCGCAGCAAAATGTGAGTTTAAAATAGATGGAAGTTAGATCGATATATAAGTATGCGCGGATTTCGCCCTTCAAGGTGCGCGAAGTCACGCGCGAGATCCAAGGTCTGCCAGTTTCGGCAGCGCTCGATGTGCTCGCTTTCACGCCGAAGAAAGCCGCGTTTCTCATCGGCAAGACTTTGAAGAGCGCGGTCGCGAACGCGGAGAACAACGCGAACCTGAAAGCCGACGGCCTGGTGGTGAAGGAAGC
Source organism: Verrucomicrobiota bacterium (assembly GCA_003219265.1). Lineage (GTDB taxonomy): Bacteria > Verrucomicrobiota > Verrucomicrobiia > Chthoniobacterales > UBA10450 > AV133. Next base: position 1,278 of record QHQE01000141.1, on the reverse strand, counting down.
GATTGTCGGCGAGGGCCCGACAATGAAACGGATGATGGCGCGCGCCCGCGGGAGCGGCAGCCGGATTTTGAAGCGCACAAGTCACATCCGCATCGTTCTCTCGGACGAGATTCAAATTGAAACGCGCGAGACCAGAAAAGCGAAACGCAAAGCGGAAGAGAAGGCGGCCAAAAAAGAAGGAACAGCCGGCGAAACAAAGGAAAGGTCGACAAGTTCGGTGGAGAAAAAGCCCAAAGCAAAGACGGGCGGAAAGGAAACGAAGAAATGATATGAATTGTTACTTTGAGCGAGGAACGGGAAGTTTGGGGAGCGCACGTGCCTCCCAGAGGAATTAGTTATGGGACAGAAAGTTAATCCGATCGGTTTTCGTCTTGGTGTGAACCGCGACTGGCGTGCGCGCTGGTACGCGTCGCCGCAGGAGTTGCCGGCGTTTTTGCACAGCGATCTGGAGATTCGCAGTTATGTGAAGAAAAAACTTCAGTTCGCCGCGGTCTCGAAAATTGTTATGGAGCGGGCGTGGAACTCTATTCGCGTGACGATCCACACCGCGCGTCCCGGCATCGTGATTGGACGCAAGGGCGCCGAGATCGAAAAGATGACCGAAGAGATTTCGAAGATGGCGCAGGGCAAGCAAATCAAGATTGACATCCAGGAAATTAAGGCGCCGGAGCTCGACGCGCAGTTGGTCGCGGAAAATGTCGCGCTGCAAATTGAGCGGCGCATCGCTTATCGCCGGGCGATGAAAAAAGCGGTGCAGACGGCGATGGATTTTGGCGCGCAGGGAATTCGCCTGCGTTGCTCGGGCCGATTGAACGGCGCGGAAATCTCGCGCTCGGAGTGGTATCGCGAGGGCAAGGTGCCGCTACACACTTTGCGAACGGGAATCGATTATGGATTCGCCGAAGCCAACACCGTCTATGGCAAGATCGGCGTGAAATGCTGGATGTGTAAGAAAGAAGAAGCGGCCACCGAGCCGGTCGGGCCAAATCTACCGCCACCGCCGCCGCTGGTGCCGGAGGAAGTCTAGGAGGAAGCGCTATGCCGTTGATGCCCAAACGCGTGAAGTATCGCAAGTCCCAGCGGGGAAGCCGCAAGGGGACAGCTTCGCGCAATCTCAGGATCGACTTCGGCGAGTTCGGGCTGCAAACGCTCGAGCGCGCCTGGATCACAAACACGCAGCTGGAGGCCGCGCGAGTCGCGCTGACCCGCAACATGAAGCGCAAAGGCAAATTGTGGATCCGGATTTTTCCCGACAAATCGGTGACTGCGCGCCCGCCG
>QHQE01000140.1 GCA_003219265.1 Verrucomicrobiota bacterium | reverse complement strand
CCCAATTTGACCCCGGGCGCGATGGGCTTCCGCGTTTACCATCTAAAACATCATTCGCACCAGGGCGACTATGAGTACGATGCGGACTTGGCTAACCATTGGGAAGCGCGGCTGGTCGGCAACAAGTGGTATCGCAAGGCGGTTTGGCTGATGCTCTTTCCTTTTTTTCAACTAACCCGGCCGCCGCGTTTGAAAGCGATCACGATGCGGGACCGATGGTTCGTGGTCAATTTGGTGTGCGCTGCGCTCTATGACGTAGCAGTCGTGTATTTTTGCGGCTGGGCGGGGCTGGTTTACCTGGCGTTTTCGTTTTTCTTCTCGATCGGTCTGCACCCGGTGGGCGCGCGCTGGATTCAGGAGCATTACACCTACGATTTTGACCAGGAGACTTTCAGCTATTACGGGCCGATCAATCTGGTGGCGCTGAACATGGGCTATCACAATGAGCACCACGATTTGCCCTCGATTCCCTGGAACAATCTCCCAAAGCTGCGGGGGCTCGCGCCGGAGTTCTACGATACGTTGAAGTATCATTCGTCCTGGAGCCGATTGCTCTTCCAGTTCGTTTTCGACAAACGATATAGTTTATTTTCGCGGATTGAACGAATGAAACAAAGGAATGACGGGTCGCGGCCTTCCGCGGAAATTGTCGATCCAGCAAACACCGCGTTGCTCTCAGCGCGGAATTAAATAATCTTTGAAGTTATGGCGCAGTCTTACGTCTCCAACCGGAACGAAAGCGTTCGAATGTTCAAGAGCGATCTCATGGAGTTCTTCTCCCATGTGCATCCAGTTACGCCTCTGGTCCTCTACCTGCCGGTGATCGGCTACATGCTTTACGTGGCGTTTTTGGAAAACAAATTGTCGATCCTGGCGGTCGCGGGATTGTTTCTGTTGGGTGTGCTGATCTGGACCCTTCTCGAGTACATCATTCACCGGTACGTGTTTCATTATGAACCGAAGAGCCATTTTGGAAAACGATTGCACTTTATCGTGCATGGCGTTCATCACGATTATCCCAACGATGCGCGACGGTTAGTGATGCCACCGAGTGTAAGCATTCCGCTCGCGATCGTGTTTTGGGTGCTCTTTGCGATAACGTTTGGCCGGTTCGCGCCGCCAATCTCGGCCGGGTTCGGGTTCGGATACGTTTGCTACGACTCGATTCATTATGCGATACACCACTTCGCAATGAAGCGCGGTGTGCCGTTTTGGCTGAAACAGTACCATCTGCGTCATCATTACAAGGACGATCACGCCGGCTATGGCGTCAGCTCCCCGCTCTGGGATTACGTCTTTCGCTCGACGAGAAAATAGGTCGTGGCGCGGTGTGGAAATCAGGCGTAAGCCATAATCCCTACACCTTCAACTAAATCTTGCCGCGGGTCTTTTTAGCCGGTACAATTGCGGCCCCGATATTGAACTTCCCGGCCCGCGAACTGAATCGAGTTCTTCGGAACTTGGTACGGAGCGGCCGAGAACTCCTTAAGGATTTGATGTAAATGGGCAGCTATTTGCCATTCGACTACCAATCACTTTTCTCGGCCAACTCATTCGCCTGGCCAGAGTCGTTTGACTCCGCTTCTGAAGCCGCACTCTCAGGGCTTGGCGCCCCGGCTATCATTGCAACAATTGTTGAATCGACAATGGGATCGTCATGAGCAGCAATTTGAATCGTCAGATATCGGAGCAGGAGTTTGACGCGAAACTGAGTCTCGCAGATTTTGTCGTTGGCGACAGCGATGATCCCCTGGTTCCGCCTTTGGCGTTTACGCAGTGGCGGCAAGCGGGCGCGTGGGAAGCCACACTTTATGAGCCCGAGTTGCTCGCGACCGCAGACGCGCGGACGACCATCAATTATGAAGGGCGGCCGCGCTCGGTCATCAATCTTTGTTCCTACAATTACCTCGGGCTGGCGAATCGCCCGGAGGTGATCGCGGCAGCGCGAGATGCACTCGCGAAATACGGCCTGGGCGCGTGCGGATCGCCATTGCTTTCGGGGATGACGGATTTACATCGACAACTCGAACGCCGCGTCGCGGAGTTTCTCGGACGCGAGAATGCAATGTTGTTTAACAGCGGCTTTGGCGGCGCGCTCGGAACCATCTCCGGTCTTCTGCGCAAGACGGACGTGGCCATCCTCGACAATCGATCGCACTTGAGTTTGCGCGACGGCGCGGTGCTCTCGCGCTCACGCGTCGATCGGTTCGAGCACAACGATCCCGCCTCGCTCGACGCGGCACTGCGCCGGCGAAAGGGCAGGCGTCAACTCGTGATCGTGGAGGGCATTTATTCCATGGATGGAGATTTTGCCAGCCTGGACGGTTTGCTCGACGTTGCCGAGTCGCACAAGGCGAGTGTCTTCATCGATGAAGCCCACTCGATGCTGGCGTGCGGAGCAAATGGCCGCGGCGCCGCTGAGCACTTCGGAGTGGAAAAGCGGATTCCGCTCGTCTATGGCACTTTCTCAAAGGCATTTGCCGCTGTTGGCGGTTTTGTTACAGGTCCGACCGAGACGTTGGACTATTTGAGATATTACGCGCATTCCTACGCTTATTCCTGCGCATTGCCACCCGCGATCGTCGCGGCAGTTTTGCGGGCGCTCGAAATCGCCCGCCGCGAACCGGAATTGCGCGATCGGCTTTGGGCGAATGCGAACTATTTTCGTGAGCACTTGAACGCGATCGGGATCGATACCGGCGCATCGACGACCTATATCATGCCGCTCGTTGTCGGCGATCGTGCACAGATGTACCGACTGGGGCATGAATTGCGTCACCGTGGGCTTTTCGTCGCGCCGGTTGATTATCCCGCCGTGCCCGAAGATCGTATCTGTTTCCGTGCGTGCGTGACTGCGAACCATACGCGGGCTGATCTCGATGAGGCGCTTAATATTCTTGCTGACACACTTGTGCCCGCTGTCCAGCAGAATGCTCGCGCGTCCTGAGCACGCGGGGATTCGATTTCAGAAATGGGGATCGATCTCACGCCGAGCGCCGCCTCCTCTACCAGCGAAGCAACATACAAATCGCGCGAGGTCGAAGGCTGGATCGACATCCACTTTTACCGCAAGATTGGATTTCGATTAGCGAACTTCTTCGCGAGGCTGGAGATGACGCCGGCAGCGGTGAGCGTTTTCGGCTGTCTCTTTGGAGTTGCCGCCGGACACCTCTATTACTATCACAATCTGGGCGCGAACATCGCCGGCATGGCGCTGCACGTCGGCGCAAACGCTCTCGACAATGCCGATGGCCAGCTTGCGCGCCTCACGAACCGGAAAAGCCGAACCGGCCGCGTCATCGACAGTCTGGCCGACCATCTCATATGGGTAAGTATCTATGTCCATTTGGGCCTCCGCTGCTTGGCCGAAGGCCCGTTGCCCACCGTTGCTCTCCTGGCGTTTGCGGCCGGATTTAGCCATGCATTGCAAGGCGCCGCCGCCGATTATTACCGCAACGGTTATCTTTATTTTGTGAGAGGACGATCACGCGCGGATCTGGATTCGTCCTCCACCCTGCGCGAGGAATATCGACGACTTCGTTGGCGGGCCGAACCCTGGAACAAATTTTTGCTCGCCTTGTATCTGAATTTCACCTGGCAGCAGGAGATGCTTTCGCCCGGCTTGAAACGGTTGCACGAGGCGATCGAGCGCGATTTCCCGAACGAGATTCCCAGTTCGTTGCAGACGCGATATCGCGATTCTGCCCGGCCGATGCTCCGATGGTGGAGATTGCTGATGACGAACACGCGAATGTTTTTGCTCTTTCTTCTTTTGTTTATTGGCCAGCCTGTTTGGTACTTTTGGCTCGAGCTCACCGTCTTTAACTTCCTCCTGGTCTATCTCATTCTTCAGCAGGAAAGGATGTCGCAATCTCTGCTCGAACTCGCGACCGCGCGGCATGAGCCGCGCGTAGATTCGTTATAATTCCGTGTCACAGATTGAAGTTTCGCCAGTCAACACTCGCAAAGAGCGCGACGCATTCATCAAATTCCCGTGGCGCATTTACAGAAACGATCCCGCTTGGGTGCCGCCGCTCATTCTCGAGCGCAAAGCATTCCTCGACCGGAAACGGCACCCGTTCTACCAGCACGGCGACGCCGCACTGTTTCTCGCCTGGCAAAAGAAGGAGATCGTTGGCCGAATCATGGCGAGTGACGATCCAAATTACAACTCGCTCCATCAAACCAGCGTCGGCTGCTTCGGCCTCTTCGAGTGCATCGACAATCGCGAAGTCGCGTCCGCGTTATTTGAAGCCGCCTCCAATTGGCTTCACGCCCGTGGGCGCAACGAGATCATGGGGCCGATCGATTATTCCACAAATTACGTCTGCGGATTGCTCATCGAGGGCTTCGAACATCCGCCGACCATCTTGACCTCGCATAATCCGCCTTATTATCCGCCGCTCATCGAGTCGTGCGGTTTCAGCAAAGCAAAGGATTGGTACGCGTGGTGGTTTTCCGAATTCCCCGAGCCAGCGCAGCGATTGCGGAAAATAGCCATGGCCCGCGCCGACCGCCACCGGGTCGCTATTCGCCCGGTGAATCTACGCAACATCAAGGAAGAAAGCCGGCGTCTGCGCACAATTTACAATCAAGCCTGGGAAAAAAACTGGGGCTTCGTTCCATTTACCGAGGCCGAGTTCGATCACATGGCGCGCGAGATGAAGCCGCTCATCGTGCCGCAGGGAACATTGCTTGCGGAAATTGGCGACAAGCCGATCGGCTTCATCATCGCGGTGCCGGACATCAACGTCGCACTCCGGCATGTTAATGGGCGATTGACCCGTTTTGGTTTCCCGATCGGTTTGATCAAACTGCTCTACTACAAAACGAAAATCCGAACGGCCCGGCTGGTCGCCCTTGGGGTCGTCGAAAAGTACCGCCGCGCCGGCATCGCCGAAACGCTGGTTCTGCGTTTGATGGAGGAAGCATTCAAACGCGGCTTCACCGGCGAGCTGAGCATGACTCTCGAAGACAACTTCATGGTCAACCGTTTCATCGAAGCGGTCGGCGCGGCGCGATATAAAACGTATCGGATTTACAGGCGGCCGTTAGGCTAACAAAAGTTTTGACCGAGCGCTGCGTCGGCGAATCCAAACAGCCCAGGCCGCGCGCGGAAGATGCACGACGGCGGTGGCCACTTCCAACCAGGCCATGACAATAAGAGCCTTGCCCGGCGCCCCCAAAAAAAGGCCTGCCGTCAGGATCCAGACATAAACATTCCGCCGTCCGCCCACGAGCCGGACCATGCGTTCGAAGGAGCTAAGTTCATCGATTACTTTTCCGCAGGTGAAATAAACGCTTCCTTTGGCCACCAGATCGGTGGCCTCAGCTACCAAGAGTAGAGCCAGATAATAGAACGCGCTCGGCAATTGGCGGGAAGTTCGAAAGTAATAAGCCAGCGCAGTCCACCAGGAGATCTCGAAGAATGCATCGAACCAGTGCTCGAGTTTGCCGCTTTTGGACGTCTCGACTTTGATTCGTGCCACTTTGCCATCCAGACCATCAAGGACGCCGACAATCAATGCGAGCGCGATTCCCCAGGGCAGCCGGCCGGTGGCAAAAAGGATCGTGGTTATCCAACCGACGATGTTGCAGAGGATCGTCAGTTGATTTGGCGTGATCGAAGTCTTGCAAAGATGCGAAACAAGGAAATTCTCGATCGGAGCGTGAACCAGAGCGGGAATGTCCTGCGTCCCTTTCTGTATTGAGTCGAGGAGGACGCGCTCTGCCGCTTTTTTGTATGCCGGTGGCGGTGCGTGAAACCAAAAAGGTCGTATCTCTCGACGCATGGTGACGTAATACAAAGGCTGCTCGGCCACATCTAAAGCCGCGACCGTGCGCTGGGCCAACCCATTGGCGACAACCTCATCAAAGGAACCGCTTTGGGCGACGGCCCATTCATATCGAAGGAGGGCCGCGCCGCAGAATTTCCCCCGGCTGGTGTTTGGCGCCGACGCCACCAGTGATTGAAGTTCGGGCGGTACGGCCGAATCAACCAGCGCCGTAGTTGAACTTTGTGTCGAGAGAAGACGCAACAAACGGATGTCGAAAACGGCATCACCCCGGACGAGGAGGAGAAGTTGCGCTGACTTCGGCCAAATATCGACAATCTGATCCACTGTCACCACTCTGATCTCCCGGTTGCGGACTGTTACATCGATTTGCGCGCGAGCCCATGAGGGCTGCGCGAGCTGCTCCGCGATCAGCTTCGGAGTGGTGGAGAGAACAATCGCGCGCTTAATTCCGCAACGCTGAAGCGTTCGCAGGAGCCGTTCCAGGATCGAGATGCCGCACAATTCGATCAGGGCGGCCGACCCGTCGGCCAAAATAATAGATGCGTCAACCATCGTCTTGTGAACACTGGATATTGATCGATCTTACCGGAGCAAGTCGAGCACCGGCCAAACCGACGACTCGGCAGAATGAGTTCGCCCAGGCTATGGCTTTGGCTAAGATTTTCTCGCGTAATGAAAACTAATGGTTCGGTCTTGACTGAGAATTCCGCCGCATCCGCGACTGGTTTGGCGCCGCGCATTCTTTCTCGCCTCCGTTACAGTCCGTTCCTCGCGCAGATGGTTATCATCCGCCGCTGTAATCTTTCGTGCGGTTATTGCTCCGAATACGACAAAGTAAGCAACCCGGTCCCGCTGCCTGTTTTGGTAGAACGTCTTCAGAAGTTGAAAAGCCTGGGTACGTTCGGGATATCGTTGACTGGCGGCGAACCGATGCTCCACCCGGACCTGATTCGTCTGATTCGCAAATGCCGCGAGCTTCGTTTCTTCCGGACGGGCATGATTTCCAACGGCTTTTTCTTGCGACCTGATTTGATCGAGGAACTGAATCAGGCCGGACTCCAGGAAATGCAGATTTCCATTGATGGAGTTCAGGCCAATGAAACGACGCAGAAGGTTCTCGCGAATCTTAAGAAGCGCCTGCGGTGGCTGCGTGATTACGCCCGTTTTGGAGTTACCGTCAGCGGCGTCATTGGCGCGTGTCCTTCTGAGGAGGTGGAGGAAGTCGTGTCGTTCGCAAGCAAAATGGGATTCACCCCGCGTGTTCTCCTTATCCATGACGGTCACGGCCAGCTCAAGCTCGGTCGTGACCGGCTGAAGGCGTTCGAAAACATCGTCTCCAGGATTCCCAAAAACTGGATGGAATTTTCCAACTATCGTGAGCGGCTGGTGCGCGACGGCACGGCGCCGTTCAAGTGCCGGGCTGGGAGCCGTTATCTATATATCGATGAACACGGAAAGGTGAGCTGGTGCTCGCAAACGCGCGCGGTCTGGTCTAAAGAGTTGATGGATTACAGTCTCGAAGATTTGCGCGAGCAATTTCATCGCTATAAACCTTGTCACGAAACCTGCACGCTCGGCTGCGCGCGCTCCGCCAGCCAACTCGACAATTGGCGGGCGCAACCTGGGTTCAACTCTTAATCGGGGTGCTCAATTTTTTCTCAGCCTGTTGCAGCATTTCCGGAGTATCAATATCCTGCCACCAGGCGTCGCCAATATCGATCGCGCGCACTTTGTCGTCCGCAGCCATTAATCGGACGCCATCGGCGAGACTGCAATCGCCGCCTTGTTTCGCTCGCTCGAAGTATTCAAAAATTTCCAACGGACAAATGAATAACCCCACATCTATCGCATCGTAGTTTTCTAAATTCTTTCCAATTGCGGCAACGCGATCTCCACGTATTTGAACTTTCATTGCGTCGTCGAGATCGAAAATCGAATTCAGTTTCCTATCTATTGCGAGATTGAGGCAACCAAGGTCCGCAGATTCAATCAATAGATCAACAATCGCCTCATCGAAAAGGTGATCGCTCATTGTAAGTAAAAATGGTGCAGCCACATAGTCCTTCGCTGCGAGAAAGGAAATTCCGTTCTGCTTTTGCCACTCTGGATTCTCGATAAAACAAATCTCAATCCCAGCCGGAACCAATCGCCTTACGGCGGCGACCAAACGTTCGCTTTCAAATCCGACGACGGCATTGATTTTCCGGATCCCAGCTCCGGCCAGCGCGTCGATGGTGTAAGAAATCAGCGGGCGTCCGAGAATCGGAACCAGCGGTTTCAAGAAACTCTCGTCCGCGCCGCGCAACCGCGAACCCGACCCTGCCATTAAGATTGCGGCTTCAGCAATCCGAGTCTGCTGAGAGAACAATATCGATCTTTGCTGGGGCATCATATCCCGTAATATTTTTTCAAGCCCCAGATTCGGATGCGCTGCGGCAGAAATCGGAAAATGAGCGGCGCAATCTTCGACTGGAAAGCATCGCCGACGGTCACCCGCGGCGGCGGATTTGTCTGCTCGATCAAAGCGCAGACGCGGCGTGCGACCGATTCCGGTTTTGGCGCAGCCGCCATGTTGCGTTCGACCATGGTCCACGTTTTCGCAACGCTCGCTTCGTATCGCGGATCCTGCTGCGCGCTTTTGTTCACCGCGTTGTTGAACTCAGTGCAGATATCGCCTGGCTCAAGATCGACAATGCGCACTCTGGAATCGGGCAACTCGAGTTGGATCGACATGGTGAAAGCGGCCATGGCCGCCTTTGCGGCATTGTACGCGGCCATGAATGGCACGGGCAGGCGCGAGGCAAGCGAGGTCACGTTGATGATCAAGCCGTGCCCGTGCGATCGCATCGCAGGCATCGCCAGCTTCATTAATTGCAAATGTCCAAAGACGAGGACTTGAAATTGGTTTGCGATCGCCTCCGCGGAAAGATTTTCCGCTGGCCCAAAGTGGCCGCTGCCAGCGTTGTTGATCAAAACGTCGAAATGATCAGCTTCCGCTAGCGCCGCGTTAAATGCCTCGTCGACGGAGCATGGGTCAGCGAGATCAAGGCGGAGCGGATGCAATCGTAGCAACGCTGGGATCTTTTCGGGATTACGCGATGTCCCCCAGACTTCGTGACCTTGAGCAACGAGCAATTTCGCGATGGCCAGACCAATACCGGAACTCGCTCCGCTCAGAAAAATGCGTTTCGCCGTGAACACGCTCTCTCGCACCTTTTTGCTTTTGGTTATAGTGTGTCGACTTGCCAGCAAATGAATTGGGCACGGACGAGTTCCACCTTGACGTTCGGATATATGTCTCGGATAACAGGAAAATCACGTGCAACGCAAGCGCCGATCAGAGGTGGCATAGGTGGATGGCCGCGCATTTCATCAACCGTGTATGGTTTCACTGGGAATCGGCAGTTCCCATGAAAGAGATAGAAGGAATCCCACAGTAAATCTCCTCCTGGCTTTTCCGCTTTGATCAGGACCGTCTTCGTTCCCGCTCGTTGGAGTTGGCCCAGTTTTTCTGCGATCAGCTTTTCGTCGCCCGCATTTTTTCGCGCGTGGTTGATCTGAATGGTTGCGTGGACAAATCCTGCTGTTAACAGCACCACAAGAGCTGCGATCATTCGAACGCAAACCGCCGGCCGCTGCCCGAAGAATCTATACAAAACCAGCGCCAGCAAAAAACAGAGACATGGAACAATCGGTACGATGTAGCGAACACTGCGAAAATTGGAGACGACCGCCAGCCCAATCACTGCCAGACTGACGATTGAGATTTCCCGCGCCGCCGCGCGCGATCGTTCTTTTTTTGAAAGGAGAATGACGAACGCGGCCAAAAACGAAAGCAAACCACAGGCGCCTCCGAGCCTGCCCAAGCCAATTGGAATTTCAAAGTACGGTCGCGTGCCTAGTTTGGTTGCCCCCGTCCAGACAACAACTTCCTCGTGAAAGACATGACTGACGGACATCCCATACTTTGTGATTTGAATTAGTGGCCAAATTGCCATGGCCGCGATGGCCAGAACCATACTGGCAAGGAGCCAGGGGCTTCGCAGCTTGGCACGTTCGACGGGAGACGTCATCCACACTGAGACGATCAACACCCAGACCAAAAAAGGCAGCGGGAATTTTTGCAAGCTTCCAAGCAAGCAGGTGGCTGCCACCCCTAACCACCAAACGGGCCGATTTCGCGCGAGCTGGGCAAGAACAATCGCCATGGTTGTAAAAAAGGCCAGCCCGGCATCCAGAAGGCCGCGGCTCGCTTCCCTAGAAAATAACGGACATGAAGCGAGAACCGCGACGCTGAGGGGGAGGAGCCACGGCCGGTTAGGCTCAACCAGGAAAACCAACCAGCCGAGAGCAACCATGGTGAGGCCGCCGTAAAGAAGCGGCCAGATGCGAACAGCCAACGTTCGGTTCTGAAGCCGCGGCAGCGTCAGAGTCGTCAACCAGTACTGCAAAGGGGGCTTTTCGAACGACCGCTGAAAGTTGTAATGGACCACCCACGGCTCGGCGTCTAGCATCTCTCGCGTCCGTTCGGCCGTGAACAACTCATCTGTATTGGTGAGAATTCCCCTTGGTATCTCAAAGCCGAGCCAGCCTAAAACACAAAGAATCACGGCGACCGCCGCGGCAATGGCACGTTTACGTTGTGTCCGAATAGCGTAACCGGAATCAATGATCTGCTCGGTAGGCGGGTTAGCGAGATCGATTCCATTCATATGTCGAAGAACGTGATCCATTCACTGCAAGACCGTTCTTGCAAGTGTGGATGAGGTCAATCTCCGAATCGCTCGAAAGAGTAACCTAGCAATGTGGCCGACAGGAACTGCCGCTCGATTTGTCCGATCATAGTTCCCTCGAGCAAGCATTCGGCACAGCGCTTTTTGAGGCAAGATCTCGAACTTCCGGATGGGATTTGATGATCGCGCGCGCGCGCGCCCGGGTGTGGCTGATCCAGTTCCGATTGGCAAAAGCAGCGGACATTTCAGTTTCTTATCCGATCACGATTGCAGAACATCGAGAGCCTTTCTCCAACGTTTCAGGCTCGTAACTCTAGGCCTTGCAGCCGGTTTCAAGATTTCGTGGGACTTCGAGAACCCGAAGAGCGGTCAAACTGTGATTTATCGGAACGCCCGAAAACGGGACGAGAGCTCGCCCCGGGAACGAAAATGCGTTTCATGAATGACGCTCGATCAAAAACAACGACAGAAAATGGTGCTTGGTGTGAATGATTATGGAACGCTGAAAGGCGGCCAGCGGCACGCGTTGCCATCCTGTTGGCAAAAGAAGCTTGGCATCATCGGTGTAAACGGCAGTCGCATTTTTCAAGATTTCGGGCAAGTCGCGCGGGGGAGGAACGTCCCGGAATGTTTTGAACTCGGGCGCGTACCATTCGACATGACGCCTGGCATAGACGAAGAGCAACGCAACGTTGCCGCGTTGTGAGGGCGGATAGAGTTTCTCAAGATAACGCACCAAGCGCGTGGATGGCGATTCTTCGCGGTGATTCTGGATCGCCGCCGGGAGCGTGACGTAGAGAAGCAAAGCTGGCAGCGCCAGCGCAATCCAATTCCATGGGGGGCGCACGCGTAAGAACCCGCGCGTCAGGGCGATTAACAAGAGCGGAAAAATGACGAGGTAATACCGCTGACTCGCGGCGAGACAAACAAAGATGATTGCAAAGTGCATGATCGCCCAAGGCGCATGGAATCGCCAAAACTTTCGATCTGCCGGTTCCTGGTGTGAAAATAGGTAAGCGGCAAATCCGAAAACCACGATGAGGGCTCCGATCGCAAGAACAGTGAACGACTGGAGAAACCCGAATCCAATTCCGAACCATCCGAGCGTATGTTGAGCAACGCGTGTTGCAAGATAGTGCGGGCTCCAATCGCCCGCGCCGAGAAAAGTGTGCGGCTTGTCAAGGCGCCATCGCCATTGGCCGTAGACGAGGTTCGGATAAACGAGCCACGCGGGAACATCAGGCCGCAACCGCGCTTGCAAATACCACATAGGCAAGAGCCATGCCAGACAGCCCGCGATCAAAGCACCCGTGCCAAAGATCGACCCGCTTCGCGCCCAAAGGCAGCCGGTTGAATCAATCAGGCTGGGTCGGCCAGCTCCTTCTGTTTGCGCTCTTTTCTCAATCATGCTCCTCGGGTTGAAGGAGCTGTTTTGCTTCGCCGCGTTCGGCGACATCTTCACCGTGGCGGCGCGTTGTCTCAGGGAGAGGAGAAGAATAACGAAGACCACGCCAATCAGTTGCGGTCGCGCGCCGGCGGCGGCCGCTCCGAAAAGAGAAGTCGCTAGCAGAGCTGAACGTCCTCCGCGGTGCACGAAACAAAGTCCGGCAAATAACTCCATGCTAAGAAAGCCGGCCGCGAGACTGTCCGTTAACACTTTGGTCGCCGTCATCCAAACAGCCGGCGTAATCGCAAGGCAAGTCGCGACCCACCACCCAAGTCGCTCGGTAAATTGGAGCCGGATAATCAAAAACCACGCGGCAATAAAAAGCGCGCCACCCAGAGCGGATACAAAATGCAATGAAAGCTCAGGGCTGGCGCCGAAAACCTTTACGCCAATCCAGCCGAGGAAGATGAACAATGGGTAACCGGGTGGATGTGGTTGGTGTTCCCAGATATTGAATTCGCGAACGCCCATCGCGAATTGCACTGAATCGAATTCATCAAGCCCCGGAGAGCGCGTAATGAAGTAAGTCGCAAAGGCAGCGAGGAAAATTAGCGCAGCCTTGATGAACGCGGGCCAATCGAGTAGGTCCGCCATGTACGTATCTTCCTTCATTTTATCCCGGAAATATTGCTCGATCATCTCGATGCGCATGGATTCCACAAGATTTCAATGATGTAAGCGGCAGTACTAAGTGCCCCAGGCGCGTCCTGTTTATAAGACATCGGCTTGATAAGGAGCTCCATTTTTTTGAGGAAGGGAGCGCATCCTATATAAGCGGACCGCGCCTACGGCGCTGCATTTTTGAAACCGTTGAAATGCGCTATAATCAGCCTCCTTGACTCCGAGTTTACGTCGCTGGGCCAGTCTCACTTTAAGCCGTGGTTCGCCGCGAGACCATCGTGAGCGCCGGTCACGCGGCGTCTTTCAAGGAACCGCGTCCGGTCTAGCCGGGCGCATTCTCGTAATTATTGTCAGTGTTATCTCGGTTCCGCTCACGATCGGATATCTGGGCAGCGAGCGCTATGGCGCGTGGGTGACGATCGCCAGCGTCCTGACGTTTTTGAGCATTACGGATTTCGGCTTGGCCGCCAGTCTTACGAACGCGCTGGGTAAAGCCCAGGCCGAAAACGCACATGATGTCGGGCGGCGCTACGTTTCGTCAGCGTTGTTCATGTTGTCGTCGATTGCGCTTATCATCCTCATTTTCGGGAGCGCGTTCGCGCCGCGCATCACATCATTTCTGTTTCCCCATCTGCAATCACCTCTGGCGCGTGCTGAGATCGTTCCCGCGATGACGATTGCCTTGTCGATCTTCGCGCTTAATCTTCCGCTGCTCATCCCTGCGCGCGTACTGGCGGCGCATCAAGAAAGCGCGCTGGCCAATCTTTGGAACATGGCGGGAAGTCTCGGCAATCTCGTCGCGCTTCTCGGCGTAATCTGGTTTAGAGGCGGGCTTCCCTGGCTCGTGTTCGGCTGCTTCGGGTTCGGCTTGCTTACGAATATTACCTGCGCAGCCTGGTTGTTCGCTTTTCACAAGCCGTGGCTATCCCCCAAATTCCTGGCGATCGACCCGGCCTTTGCCAAGACTCTTTTCGGTGACGGTTGGAAATTTTTCGTGATCGGGATCGGGTGGATGATCAATTGGCAAACCGACAACATGGTGATCGCGCATTTTCTCGGGGCCGCGCAAGTGACTCCCTACGCGGTCACCTTCAGCCTATTCGCTTTGGCGACGGGGCTTCAGACACTTGCCTATCCATCGCTTTGGCCGGCTTACACCGAAGCGTTTGCCCAACGCGACTTCGAGTGGATCCGGCAGACCGTGCGTTCCAATTTCAAGTTCAGTTTCCTTAGCACGCTTGCGGTTGTCGGCCTGCTTAGCATCTTCGCCGGCGACATCATTCGCTTCTGGGCGGGCGCGGTCGCAGTGCCGCCGTTTTCGGTGATCGTCTGGATGGCGCTTTGGCGGCTCATGCTGGCGACGCTTTTGGTCGGCAGTTGCCTGCTCAACGCCACCGGTCATCTCAAAGGCATGACGATTTACGGCACCATCACCGCGCTCTTGAATCTCACATTGTCGATCTTACTGGCGAGGAAATATGGAATCACCGGCGTTATCGCCGGGACAGTCATCGCCTATGCGGTCGCCAATTATATTCCGGCATTTTTGGAGGTCAGAAGCGTGCTTCGAAAAATGTCCCTTCCATAAATGAAAGTGCTCATCGATGTGACCAGCTCGTGCCGGTCCGTCCAAAACACGGGGATGCCGAGAATGACGCGCAAGATTTTCGCGGAGCTGGCGGGCCGCGCCGTAGTAGGACGAAGGCGGGCTCAATGTATCAAGCTGGTACAGCCCATTTCCTGGAACAACATTGGCGACTTTTATCAAGAGCTTGGCGAACCGGAACACCGATTTCTCGCGCGCCCGTTCGAGGTCCGCTCATGGGCAACGGCAAGACCGGAATGGCGTGGCCACGACCCCATCACCGAGGGTTTGCGTTTGATCTCACGGCCGCGCATTCGTCTCGAAGACGAAGTGAAAGCCGGCGATGTTTTTCTCGTGCCGGACATTTATCGCGATCTTCGCCGCAATGCGTTGCCGGATTTTCTCAAACGAACTCCGGCGCGCACCATCGCGATTTTCCACGATGCGACGGATTTGCGGCTCACCTCCGTCTATCACAATCGAGGACGGAGATCGCGTCCTTACATCGAATCGCTCGCACTCTTCGACCTCGTGCTTTGTGTTTCGGAGGAAGCCCGCGACGATCTGCGTTTCCTTTGGAAAGAGTACGGTTGCACGGCGACTGAAACGTGCGTGGAACCCTGGCCGGGCGAATTGGACGGCGCCGTGCACCAGCCCGATGGCGATGGGCGAAGCAATCTCGTTGTTTATGTCAGTTCTTTTCACGCCCGGAAAAACCATCTTACCTTGTTGCGCGCAGCCGAAAAATTGTGGCAGCAGGGATTATCGTTTGAGCTGCATCTCATCGGACGAAACGTCGGACTGCCGTTGAACAAAATCGTGCGGCAAATTTGGAACCTACGGCTGGGCGGTCGCCCTCTCCGCTGGCTGCGGCATGTCGATGACGAAACACTGTTGCGCGAGTATCGCGATTGCCGGTTCACCGTTTATCCATCGTTGATGGAGGGTTACGGACTGCCCATCGTAGAAAGTCTTTTGCATGGCAAGCCATGCATTTGCGGCAGCAACGGCGCGCTCGGAGAAGTCGCCCGCGGCGGCGGATGTTTGATTGTCGATCAAACGAGTGAAGACGCCCTCGCGGCTGGGATCAAAGAATTGCTGACCAATCAGGGCACTTACGCGCGATTATGTGTTGAAGCGCGGGCCAGAAAATTCCGGTCGTGGGCGGATTATATCGACCGACTGCTCGACCATCTGAGGCATCCGCGGTTAGCGGCGTCCGTGTCCGCTGGTTTAGGCGCCTAAACTTCGCTGGCCGCGAGGGTGGCTGGCGATGATGCGGCCATCCTGCATCTCGTGAATCCAATCGCACGCTTCTGCGATGACAGGATTATGCGTGGCGAGGAGCAATGCCTTCTGACCCTGCTGCACGATATTTTGCAATAGCTCAAAGGCGCGTTCCGAATTAGCCGTGTCGAGGTTGCCGGTCGGTTCGTCGGCCAGAATCACGCGCGGATCGTTCGCCAGCGCGCGCGCGATGGCCACGCGCTGCTGCTCACCGCCGGAGAGATGGCGACTGGGACGGCGCAGTTTGTCGCCGAGTCCAACTGCTCCGAGTAAAACCGCGGCGCGCTCACGCATCGCCTCATCGGAGAGCCGCCCGAGCCGGCGCATCGGTATCATGACGTTTTCCTGGGCGCTGAAGTCTTCCATCAGGAAATGGAATTGAAAAATGAATCCGATGAGCTGGTTGCGTTTCCGCGCCAGTTCGTCATCGCCCAGATGCGACATGGCTTCCGATTCGATTGAAACGCGGCCGGCATCGGGCGGATCGAGCAGACCGAGAATGTAGAGCAATGTGCTCTTGCCGCAGCCGGACGGGCCGACGACGGCGTGGATGCTGCCGGGCTCGAGGTCGAGTGAGACGCCGCGCAATGCGTGCACGCGCGATTCCTCTTCGCCCAAATAGCGCTCAATCGCTTGGCAACTAAGGCAGACGCTCCCGTTCATACGCTTGACCCGCGCAATGTGACGACTGGCGCCAGTTCAGCCGCGCGGCGCGCCGGGACATAACTGGCGATGAACACGGCCACGATCGCAAGAACTGTCGCCCAGAAATAATGTCGCCAATCCCATGTCACCAAAAAGTGATTGGCATAGAGCAGGCCGCGAATCCGAATGGGAATATGTCCCACTCCCCAGGTCATTAAAGCGCCGAGCAAACAGCCCAGCACAGATCCGGCCGCGGCGACAAGCGCACCCTGCCACAAAAAAATCGCGCTGATATCGATCCGCCGGTAACCCATCGAGCGCAAAATTGCGATCTCTTTGACCTTGGCGAGGACCGACATGGTGAGCACGTTAAAAATACCGAAACCGGCGAGCAAGATGATGAGCGAGACAGTGATGGCGGCCGATACCCGCAACATCAGAAAAAGCTGCAACGTGGATTCCTCGCGTTCCTGCCAACTGGTGGAAACGTGCTGAAATAGGTTTTCGAAATGATTGGCCAGAGCCGGCGCGCGATCCGGGTCACGCAGCTTATAAATGATCATCGACGCGCCAAACGGTTTTTGCAGCAGGGTTTGTGCGACCCTGGCGTGCGAGTAAATACGAGTCGAATCAATCGAGCCGACGCCGGCGCGCGCGATGGCTGCGACGGTGAAACGCCAATACTCACCGCCGGGCGAAAGCAATTGCACCGTGTCGCCGATATCGACGCCGAGTTCCTCGGCCAGCCGGGAGCCGACGATGACCGAGCTAGTATTATTTCGAAAATCATCGAAGCTGCCCGCAATCAATTCGTGCAGAAGGTCCGTGGTTTGCGAGTGAAGAACGGGATCAATTCCAAAAAGATCGACCGTCGCATTTTCGAATCCGGCGCGCGCGCTGAGTTGCCCGCGCAGGACCGGTGAACAGGAAACGACGTTGGAGAAGCGCCGGCTCACCCGCATGATTTGATTCGCGTCGGTGATACCCTCGAAGTAAAGGCGGTGGGCCGCGTTTGTGTTTGAACTTTTGGCAGCGACCATGAGGGCTTTGTAGCGCGGGCGGAAACGGGACCGGATGACGAGCGCGCCGTTGCTGCCAATGGTCGAGTCGATGAAATAGCGCGCGAAGCCTTGCGTCTGAGCCTGAGTGCAAATGAAAATCCCGACCCCGAAGACAACGCCGCTCAGGCTGAGCAGCAAAGCGCGTTTGCGATGGCTCAAGAAGCGCAAGGCAATGTAAAGCGGCGGGCTCACGGTTGCTGTCTTCCGCGCGGCAGGTCGATCATTCGTTGCCGGACCGGCTCTCCCGGGTGCAACCGATCCTGATCTGAGACGACTACGTGATCACCCAGTGAGAGGCCACCCATCGCTTCCGCGAAATCCAGCGTCCGATATCCGACTTGGACGGTGCGAGAACGCACGGTGCCGTGTTTTACGATCAATGCTTGATCGACCAGGAGAGCGCGCGCCGGCACGAGCAAGACATTTTCGTGCGTGCCGGTGATGATGTTCATTTCGCCGGTCATCCCGGCCATCAAATTGTCGGGCGCATTTTCCAGCTCGAGCACAATCGTGTAGCGCTGGGTGGTCGGGTCGGCCGCAGGCTGGATGGAGGTGACGTGCGCGGTGAAGCCCCTGGTTCGATAAGCATATAATTGCAACGCCGCCTTCATTCCCGGTTTCACTTCGCCCACGTCCTCTTCGTTCACTTCGCCGCGGACGTAATTTTTGCGCGAGGAGACAGTGAAAAGTTCATTGCCATCCGCGACCAGCTCGCCATCGATAGTCTGGATGCTGGTGAGAAGCCCGTCGATCGGTGAACGAATCTCGGAGTTCTTCATCTGCGCTTCGAGTTTTTTGCAGGTGGCATCGAGCGTCTCGAGATTCTGTTCCCGCTCGATCCGCTCGGTTTCCACGCTACTGCGCAATCGATTGGCTTCGCTCTTCGCTCGCGCATATTCGACGGCCGGCACGTTGCCTGATGCCGCCACTTTCTCGAGCCGTTGGAGGTTGTCTTCCGCTGCCTTGAGTAGTTCCGAAGAAGGGACCGGGAGTTTGGCGCGTTCTGTTGCTGCCTGGAGGTCGGCACGCGCTTGCTTCAGTTGCCGGGCGGTTGTTTCGTCAGCGATGGTGGCTAGCAATTGGCCTTTCTCTACGCTTTTCCCGATGGCCCCACGGCCGGCGGCGAAAGGATCGGCCAACGTGATGAATCCTGAATTCTGCGCCCGAACGTGAACGACAAATGCCGGCTCGATTCGCACCGTCCCATAAACGGCAGCGATGGCGGTGCCGCGACGCACTGCAGCCACCTCTGCTACCGGCATCGCAAAGTAATAGACCGCCGCGAGAACAAGCACGACCAGCGCCCCACCTCCCCACAAAACTCTCTTTGATTCCGGCAACTTCAACTGCTGGAACTAATGCACGTTTGGCGCGGTGTCTTCGGAAAATTGAAAATAACGCCCAGTGGCGCGGTCCCATTCGGCGGCAGCGAGATTGTGCTGATAAGTGGCGTCAAGCAACCCGCTTTTGGTTTCCAGAAAGCCGTTCTGCGTCAGCCGATACTCGAGTTGTGAGGCGAGACCGCCCGCCAGATTTTGAGCTACGACGAGCGCGCTTTGCTCCGCGGCCGCGGAAGCCGCCGCGAGCGACTTTTGCCGCGCCTCGGTCGCTTTCAGATCGTGGTGGATGCGCAAGAGTTCGCGGCCCACGTTCGCTTCCAACTTTCGGCAAGTAAGTTCGTTCATCTCGCGC
>QHQE01000046.1 GCA_003219265.1 Verrucomicrobiota bacterium | reverse complement strand
CGCGAAGTTCTCGATGTTTTCACCTGCATTCGCGAGCACACCCATCTTGATGTTGCCGGCAAATTGCTCACGCGAAACAGCGAGCGTCATTTGAAGAGCGATCGGGAAATGCGCGAGCTCTTTCGTGATTTGCCGGAAGCGATTGAAAATAGTTCGCGCTTGGCCGAGCGCCTCACCTTTTCGCTGGAAAATCTCGGCTACGAGTTTCCGGAGTTTCCGGTGCCGGATGGTCATTCGATGGATTCATTTTTGCGCACGATCGTCTGGTTTGGCGCGCAACAGCGATATGCGGCGATCAGTAGCGCGGTGAAGCGTCAACTGGAGAAGGAACTGGAGCTTATTCAAAAGCTCGGATTCCCCGGATATTTCTTGATCGTTTGGGACATCGTCAATTTCTGTCGCGAGCATAACGTTATGGTGCAAGGCCGCGGCAGCGCGGCCAACAGCGCGGTTTGTTATTGCCTCGGCATCACACCGGTTGATCCCGTAAGCAATAACCTGGTTTTCGAGCGATTCCTCAGTGAAGGGCGCAAAGGCTGGCCCGATATCGATCTCGATCTTCCCAGTGGCGATCGGCGGGAAAGCGTGATTCAAGAAATCTATCGCCGTTACGGCAAGCATGGTGCGGCCATGACGGCGAACGTGATCACGTATCGCGGTCGAAGCGCCGCGCGCGAGATCGGCAAGGCGTTGAATTTTTCTCCGAGCATTCTCGATCGCTTTTCACACTTGTTCGCGAATCCCGATTCCGAATCGGGACACACGCTCGATCTCGCTTCGCAAATCGAACAGGCCGGCTTGCCCAAAGAACACCCGCGCATGCCGGCCTTCATCAATCTGTATCAAGCGATTTACGGATTACCGCGACACCTCGGCCAGCACTCCGGCGGCATGATCATCTGCCAGAACAAACTCAGCTCGTTCGTGCCGCTCGAGAATGCGTCCATGCCTGGGCGCGTCGTCGCGCAATGGGACAAGGACGATTGCGAAGATCTCGGCATCGTCAAAGTGGATTTGCTCGGGCTCGGCATGATGTCGGTGATGCAGGATGCATTGGAATTATGTCGTGAACGTAGGCGGCCGCTCGACCTCGCGCACATTCCGACAGATGACCCCCCCACTTTCGAGATCATGCAAAAAGCGGACACGATCGGCGTGTTTCAAATCGAGAGCCGCGCGCAAATGGCCACGCTGCCGCGGATGAAGCCGAAATGTTTTTATGATGTGGTGATTGAAGTGGCGATCATTCGACCAGGCCCAATTCAGGGCGACATGGTGCATCCGTATCTGGCGCGCCGCGCGGGACGCGAGGCTATCACTTATTTTGATCCGCGATTGGAACCAGTGCTCGGACGCACGCTTGGCGTTCCATTATTTCAGGAGCAAATGCTCAAGATCGCCATGATCATGGCCGATTTTTCCGGCGACGAAGCGGAGGAATTGCGACGCGCGCTCAGTTTTCATCGTTCCGAGGAGCGCATGCAAAAAGTGAGCGTGAAATTGCGTGCGGCGATGACGCGGAAGAATATCGCGCCGGACGTGATCGACAAAATCATCCAATCGATCAGCTCATTCGCGCTCTATGGGTTTCCTGAGTCGCATGCGATCAGCTTCGCCATTCTCGCCTACGGCAGCGCGTATCTGAAAGTGCATCGCGCGCCGGAGTTTTACGCGAGCCTGCTTAACAATCAGCCGATGGGTTTTTACACGCCGGCGACAATCGTGAAAGATGCGCGCCGACATGGCCTGAAGATCAAGCCCGTGTGCGTCTCACAATCAAATTGTCGATGCATGGTGGTCTCCGATGACACAGTGCGATTGGGATTTTGCGTGGTGAACGGGTTGCGTCAGGAACACGCGGAAGAACTCGTTCGGCAACGCCAGGATCGACAATTTCATTCGCTGGATGATTTCAAGCGGCGCGTGCCGCTTTCCAAAGAAGAGCTCCGCGCGCTCGCTGAGCTCGGTGCGCTCAATTGTTTCGCCGGTCATCGGCGCGCCGCGATGTGGGAAGTCGAGGAAGTGATGCATGACGATCTTCTGGGTAGCGCACGCGTCTCGCGTGCTGGTTTCGGCGTCTCGCCGAAACAATTTTCTGAAAGTCCGCGAAAGCGGGACGTTTCCGCCAGCACGCGAGACGCGTGCGCTACCCAGAGCGAATCGCCGCTGCCGGCGATGACCATGCCGGAACGCGTGAAAGCGGATTACGAAACGATGAACCTGACGACCGGGCCGCATCCGATGAAGTTGTTGCGCGAAAATTTGCCGAATGTCTGGCGCGCAACCGATCTCGCGCAGGCGCGGCACGGCGCAATCGTGCAGATCGCTGGCAATGTCATTTGCCGTCAACGTCCCGGCACGGCAAAAGGTTTCGTTTTCATTAGCCTCGAAGACGAGACCGGAGTCTCAAATGCGATTGTCGATCCAAATTTGTTTGAACGATTTCGCCTGTTAATCACTGAAGAAGCGTTTTTGCTGATCGAAGGCGAAGTGCAGAATTCGGATGGAGTCGTTTTGATTAAAACTCGCGATATCAAACCGCTGCCGCACGATGAGCTCGTCGGCCCGGACTCGCACGATTTTCGATAAAACCTTTCGTCGGCTCGACAGAGACTCGCCCTACCAACAAATTATTCGGCGGCGTGACGGCTCGATGATTCTTTCCGCTCCGCCGTCTTTCCCACCGGCTTTTGATCAGATTCGATCCATTCGGTGTGAAAGACGCCCGGCTTGTCAACGCGTTCGTAAGTGTGCGCGCCGAAGAAATCGCGTTGCGCCTGCAAAAGATTGGAAGGCAATCGCGCCTGACGATAACTGTCGAAATAAGCGAGTGAGGCGGAAAACGCCGGGACGGCCACGCCGTGTTCGGCAGCCGTGGAGACGGCGACGCGCCAGTTGTCCTGTGTCTTTTCGATGATGTCGGTAAAGTAGGAATCGAGCAGCAAATTATGCAGGGCAGGATCTCGTTTGTAGGCTTCGACAATGCGATTAAGAAACTTGGCGCGAATGATGCAACCGCCGCGCCAGATGGTGGCGATGTCGCCGAAGTTCAGATTCCATTTGTATTGCGTGCTGGCGGCTCCCAGCAATTCCATTCCCTGCGCGTAGGAAACGATCTTAGATGCGTAAAGTGCGTTACGCACGGCATCGATAAGTCGGGCGGGGTCGCCTTTGAATTTCTTTGGTTTCGGCTGCGGCAGAATTTTCGAAGACGCGACGCGCTCATCTTTGCGGGAAGAAATGACGCGCGCTTCGACGGCTGCGTTGATCGTTGAAATGACAACGGATTGCTGAATGGCGGATTGCAAAGTCCAGATGCCGGTGCCCTTCTGGCCGGCCTTGTCGAGGATAACATCGACAAGCGGTTTGCCGGTCTCGGGATCGATCTTGCGGAAAATTTGGGACGTGATTTCGATAAGATAACTGTCGAGGTCGCCTTTGTTCCACTCGGTGAAGGTCTCGGCCAGTTGCTTGGCGTCCATCCCGATTACGTCTTTCAAAATGGCGTAGGCTTCACAGATGAGCTGCATGTCGCCGTACTCGATGCCGTTGTGCACCATTTTGACGTAGTGACCGGCGCCATCCGGGCCCATGTAGCGGCAACAGGGTTCGCCATCGACTTGGGCGGCGATCTTGCGGAAAATCGGCGCGATTATTTCCCAGGATTCGCGAGAACCGCCGGGCATCAGCGAAGGACCTTTGAGCGCGCCTTCCTCTCCGCCGGAAACACCGCATCCAACGAAATGAATCCCACGACCTTCGAGATCTTTGCAGCGCCGTTGCGTGTCGGTGAACAAAGAATTACCGCCGTCGATGATGACGTCGCCTTTTTCGAAAAGTGGTGCGAGTTCGCCGATTACTTGATCGACCGGATTGCCGGCTTTGATCATGATCATCGCTTTGCGCGGTTTTTTAAGCGCACCGACAAATTCTTCAAGCGTGCGCGTCGGCTGGATATTTTTTCCTTTGGCGCGACTGGCCGCGAATTTCTCGGTGACCTCTGTGGTGCGATTAAAAACGGCGACTGAAAATCCCTTGGAGTCCATATTCAGGACGAGGTTTTCGCCCATTACAGCCAGGCCGATGAGGCCAATATCGCATTGATTCGCGGTCATTTTGGGTCTCCTGTGTTTCAGCGGCGGTCAAGCCGCGGCCTCAATTGTAGCGACTGAATGGAACGCATGGCAAACTCAGTTTGTGAAGTTTTGTTGACCGAAGCGTGCTTGGAAGCGCCGGCGCGGGATGTCGATCTTACTGCGGGGGCAGTTGTCGATTTTTGGGGCGCGGTCCGCGGACTGGAAGATGGCCGCCAGATTGAGGGCATCGAGTACGAAGCGCACCGCGCCATGGCGGAGCATCAGTTGGGCTTGGTTGCCGAGGCGGCGGTGAAGAAATTCCGGCTGGAACAAGTTATCGTGTATCATCGCATCGGATTTGTGGGTACGGGTGAAGCATCGCTTTTTCTTCGAGTGGGAGCGGAACATCGCGCGGCTGGGTTCGAGGCGAGCCAGTGGATTGTGGATGAATTGAAACGCCGGGTGCCGATTTGGAAACGGCCGAAGTTTAAGATCGATAATCGGCCGGTGGCCGAAGCTGAGCATCGACAAATGCACACGGGCCTCGCGTCGCGCAGAGGCCGACGGCTACAGTTACGGCGATGAACTGGGCAAACCGCTTAACGCTCAGCCGGCTCGCGCTAACGATCTTTTTTGTGGCGGCGTTAAATTCCTCCTGGGAGTACGGACGCACCGCCGCGCTGCTCATTTTCCTGATCGCCGGCGTGACGGATTTCATCGATGGCGAAATCGCCCGCCGCTACGGTTTCATCACGAATTTCGGCAAATTAATGGATCCGCTGGTAGACAAGATCATGATGGCGGCGGCGTTCATCTCGCTGGTGCCACTCAAGGTCATTCCGGCCTGGGCTGCGACGACGGTTGTGGCGCGCGATTTTTTGATTACTGGTTTGCGATTGATGGCGAGCGCGAAGGGCCGGGTCCTGCCAGCGGAACGGCTCGGCAAACAGAAGACCTCGTGGCAGATCATCACCGTGATTTTCTTTCTCGCTCTTTTTTCGGCAAACGAATTGCGCTACGCCGATGACAGAGTGACATGGTGGCTTCGCGCGC
>QHQE01000045.1 GCA_003219265.1 Verrucomicrobiota bacterium | reverse complement strand
CTCTTCGAGCGCCGGGAACTGGATCGTCCAAATGCGATTGCGCGTCCACACCGGAATCCCGGGCGGTTAAGAAAAAAGAAAACGCTAACGCCATTCACGACGCGATGGGGACACGAGCCCATCGTTGGCTCTCGAGTGATTGGTGACCATGCGCTATTCGATTTTTTGCTCGTACGAGCTCTCGACCCGCACCGCCACATCTTTGTAGCCGTAATCGGCCTCGTAAATCTGTTTCATGCAATGGAGCGACTTCTCCCGCTCGCTCATCCGCTCATAAACCAGTCCCAGATTGTAAACGATCTCTTTCTTCATCGCGTCCATGGACAAAATCTCTCCGGCCGCGTCTTCCAACTGCTTCGCCGCCAGGTCGAGCATGCCGAGCTCGCGGTAACAGCGGCCGAGCAGGTTCATCGCTTTCAAGCGCGCATTTGGATTTTGCCGCGCTCGCTGCAACTCGGGCAACGCTTCGCGGAAATGGCGCGCGTTGACGAGTTGGGCGCCCAGTTCAAAGCGAAGCTGGAGATCGGTCGGATTCCGCTCCGCTCGCTGGCGCGCGTCGTCGATCAAAATTTCTGCGCGCCTCTTCCGCGCGAGCCTCAATTCCTCGGATTTTTTTGCATACAGCTCATCATCAGTACCATGGGTGGAGAGAAATTTTTCGTGCGCAGCGATCTCGCGCTCGAAAAGTTTCATTCTCAAATCGGAAACTTTCCGGGCCAGCCCGGCATCGGTGCCCTTGGTCAGATCAACAGCGTATTGATACCAGGCGGTAGCCGCCTCGATCTCGTTCTTCTGCTCGTTGAGTGCGCCCAGGCGTCGCACTAGATCGACATTTTCGGGCTGCGCTTGATGGAGCGCGTAGGTTTCCGCAATTTGTCGGTCGAGCGATTCGCCCGCCAACTGCATCCGGCTTTGCTGCTCGAGCGAGATGGCTACCTCCTTGTCCTTGATCAAGTCACGGTAACTTTCCGCCTGCGTCCAACCGCCAGTCGTCATCGAGGCGTTAATTCGGTTGTAAACTTCGACCTCCGCTTCGTTCTGGCCAATGTCATGATGCAAACGACCCAGCTGATGCAGCACTTTCACGTCGTGCGGATTGTCCTCCAGCAAAGTCCGCAACGCGAAGACGCCAATCTCCGGCCAGCCAGCTGCCACCGCTGCTTCTTTGAGGACGAAATTCGCCTGGCGATGGTACGGCTCGTCTTCCAAAACCTCTTCGATCATTTCCACCGCGCGCTTCGGGTGCTTCTTCATTTCGCGCTGCGCTTTCATCACGGCGATCGGAGCGGTCGAGACGTTGAAAAAGCTTTTCTTCGCCGCTTTCTGTTTGGTGACCTCGGTGCGCCGCAATAACTGCCGGCCAGTCAAAAATTCCGGCTCCAGTTTCAAAATTCCCTGTAAAAGCGAAATGGCATACCCAAAATTGCGCAGCTCGATCGCGGCCAACGCTTTGAGCCAATGACTGCGCTGCGTTTCGCTGAGTTCCTTCTCCGTCTTAACGGCCATCGCGAAGCTATTTTATCACAACAAATCCAAAGCCGTCTGTCATTCCGAGCGGAGTCGAGGAATCTCTCATTGTTTAAAGCAGATCAAGCTGTGGCTTCTCACTTTTCGCTGCTCGACCGGTCGATCTTGTCGTCTTTGTCCTAACCGGATGCGCGCGGACGCTGTTCGGTTTCTCGAGATGCGCCAGAATGTCTTTCGCTCGATCGAGAATTTCCTTCGGCAATCCAGCTAGCCGCGCCACCTGGATGCCGTAACTCTTGTCCGCGCCGCCCGGCACGATCTTGCGCAGGAAAATGATCTGCTCGTTCCACTCGCGCACGGCGACATTAAAATTACAGACGCCGCTGCGCTCCTCCGCCAGCTTGGTCAGCTCGTGATAATGGGTCGCGAAAAGAGTGCGCGCCTTGATCTTGTCGTGCAGAAATTCTGCCACACTCCATGCGATGGAGAGCCCGTCGAAAGTCGATGTGCCGCGGCCGATCTCGTCCAGAATCACCAGGCTGCGCTCGGTCGCGTTGTTCACGATGTTTGACGTCTCATTCATCTCGACCATGAAGGTCGATTGGCCCCGCGCGAGATCGTCGTTCGCACCGACGCGCGTGAAAATGCGATCCACCAGGCCGATCTCCGCGCTCGCTGCCGGCACGAAGCTGCCCGTCTGCGCCATCAACACAATCAGTGCGACTTGCCGGATGTAAGTCGATTTGCCGGCCATGTTCGGGCCGGTCACGATCGCCAGCCGCATGCTTTCGCCGTCGAGTGAGGTGTCGTTAGGCACAAACTTTTCTTCCACCAGATTTTGATCGAGCACCGGATGCCGGCCGTCCTTGATGACGAGCCGCAACGATTCGTTGAGTCCGGGCCGGCAGTAGTTGAAAAGGCGCGCAGTTTCCGCGAGCGCGCAAAGAACATCGACAATCGCAATCGCCACCGCGGTCTGCTGGATTGGGGCGAGTTCGCGCAAAGTCTCGTCGCGCAATTTTTGAAAAAGGTGATACTCGAGCTGACGCGCCCGTTCGTCCGCCCCAAGAATTTTTCCTTCCATCTCCTTCAATTCCGGCGTGATGAAACGCTCGCCGCCGACAGTCGTCTGCTTACGCGTGTAATGCGCGGGGACATTGGCCAGGTTCGATTTCGTCACTTCAATGAAATAGCCGAAGACCGAGTTGTAGCGCACCTTGAGCGATTTGATGCCCGTCGCAGCGATCTCGCGCTCCTGCAACTGGCTGATCCAGTCCTTGCCATCGCGCGAAGCCTGACGTAGCTCGTCAAGATCGACATCGTAACCACCGCGAAAAATTCCGCCTTCTTTCAGCGCCAGCGGCGGATCATCGACGAGCGCTTTCCCCAACTTCTCGGCCAGCGCCGGCATTTCCTGGATCTCATTTTGCAAACGCTGCTGTAGTGGCAGGCGTGCCGCCTGCTCGGCCGAAGGAATTGCAGCCGACACGGCTGCCTCTACAGATTCGATCGGCGCGCCCACCATCAGTCCGGCTCGGACCGGTCGTCCCCTGCCAAATTCCGTCCGCTGAATTAATTTCTGTAATTCCGCCTTCAGTTTCGGGATTTGTTGCAACGACGTTTTCAGCGCGACGAGATCGCGCGCGTTGCCTGAAGCCTGGCTCAGACGACCAACCGCGCGTTCGATGTCGCGAATCGATTTCAATTCGCTCCGAATCGCTGCGAGCAGGTCCGGCTCCTGCAAAACGTCGGCAATCATTTGTTGGCGGCATTCCAGCTGTCTGAGATCGCGCAGCGGTTGCAAAATCCACGCCCGCAACTTGCGCGCGCCTATCGGCGTCACCGTTCGGTCCAGCACCGCGAGCAAACTCGTGTCACGATCATTTCGAGATTCGACCAGTTCGAGATTGGTTTGCGTGGCGGCGTCGAGAAGAACGTAATCGCTGGGCGCATCGCAACGAAGCGAGCTGAGATGATCGATCTTTCGCCGAAGCTGATGCTTTAGGTAATGGACAATCGCGCCGGCGGCGGCGATCGCTTGGGGCATGTGCGTGCAGCCGAAGCCATCCAGCGATTTAACGCGAAAATGTTCGGACAGTGTGAAACTGGCGTGCTCGGGCAGAAATGCGTAGCTGTCGTACTCAAGCGCGTGATTGATTTCGCCGAGCTGCTCTTTTTGCTCAGCACTGATCAACAACTCCGACGGCGAAACTCGTGCCAGTTCGTCCAGGAGTGACTGTCGATCTTCAACTTGCGTTACTCGAAACTCGCCGGTCGTCAGATCGGCATAGGCGAAGCCGAAACTGTTATTGTCGATGTAAACCGCGCCCAGATAATTCGCCCGTTTCAATTCCAGCAGGTCGAGCTCGCTGATCGTGCCCGCGCTGATGATTTGCGTGATGTCGCGCGAAACAATTTTGCCCGGCTGCGGCTCGCTCGTCTGATCGCAGATGGCCACGCGCCGTCCGGCCTTGATCAACTTGGCAATGTAACTCTGGGCGGCATGGTGCGGCACGCCGCACATCGGCACCTCGTTCCGCTTGGTCAGCGCCACGTTGAGCAGCGCCGACGCCTCCTTCGCGTCCTCAAAAAACAATTCGTAAAAATCACCCAGCCGAAAAAGCAAAAGCGTATCGGGCGGAATACTTTTCCGCAGCCGCTGATACTGCTGCATCATCGGGGTGAGCGCATCCTGCATCACACCAGAATTAAATCAGCGAACGAGAATTGCGAGTTTGGAATTTTGTTCTCGTTGTTGTTAACGTCGTATTGGCCTGGTCACTCAAATGTCGGAATCATTCGTTGTTCGTCTCGCCACGCCGGCGGATGCCGACACGGTTGCCTCGCATCGGGCGCGTATGTTTCGAGACATGGGTGATGTGCCGCCGAATCTGTTTGATGAATTTCGCGGCAAAGCGAAGGTCGCGATTGAAGATATGCTTGCGCGCGGTGAGTACGTCGGCTGGCTGGCAAGCCCCGACGGTGCATTCGACAACATTATCGGCGGCGCTGGTCTTCAGCTTCAGCGCTCCTTGCCGCGCCCTTTCAGTTCCGCCCGCGGCACGAAAGTGTCAGACGGCCGCTTTGGCGTCATCATTAACGTATTTACCGAGCCGGAATGGCGAAGACGAGGCGTAGCCGAGCTATTGCTTCGGCAAATCATCGAATGGGCGCAAGCGGAGCGCGTGGATCGGATAATCCTCCACGCTTCCGAGGAAGCCCGCTCCCTTTACGAACGCCTGGGATTCGTCGCGAGCAACGAAATGCGATTGGCCCTCGATTGACCGCCCTAAGTCGGATTGAATTCGGCGTTGGGCAGCCTGCCCCGAGAGTTTTTCGGGGTTGAGCGTTTGCTTCTCTCAATCCCGAACCGTCTTCATTCCGTGCCGGATGATCCGGTCGATCAATTGCGGATACGGCAGGCCCGCCTTGTCCGCCGAGAGCGCGAAGTCTTCGTCCTCCGCGAGATGAGGATTTGGGTTCGCCTCGATGAAATAAACCTCGTTGGCCGGTGTCAGCCGCAGGTCGATGCGCGCGTAGCCGTCGATCGTGAGCAGACGGTAGATGCGTTTGCACGTCTGCTCGATGTGGGCGACGAGCGCCGGGTCGAGCCCCTTGGCGAACTGATTCTGCAAGCCCCAGCGTTTGCGATATTCCTCGTCCCACTTCGCCCGATAGGTCGCAATCTTCGGCTCGTCCGGCGGCACTTCGCGGAAGATCAGCTCGCGGATTGGAAAGACGCTCAGCCGTAGATTGCCCATCAGGCTCACGTAGAGTTCACGGCCCGCGATGTATTCCTCGGCGATCGCGTCGGCGTCGTGTTTCTCCTGAATAAAGGCCACGCGCTCTCGGAACTCCTCGTCGGTCTCGACGAACGACGCTTGTGAAATGCCGTACGACGCCTCTTCTTTCACCGGCTTCACCAGGATTGGAAACTTGAGCTGCTTGGGCCGTGCGATGCGTTGGCCGCGCGAGATGACCACGAAATTCGGCACGTGGATGCGATGATAGCTGAGGATTTTTTTTGAGATGCCCTTGTGCTTGCAAAGGGTGAGACCGGTCGCGCCGCAGCCGGTAAAGGGCACGCCCTGCATTTCGAGCAATGAAACGATGTTCTGGTCGAACCCGGGGTTGCTCTTGAACTGTTCGACGAGGTTGAAAAGAACATCGGGCGCGAAGTTTTCTAGTTTTTGCCGCACCAGATCGAGATCGTCAAAGATGGCGAGATGCTCCGCCGTGTAGCCGAGCGCGCCGAGCGCGGCCATGACGTTCGCCTCGGTTTTCCAATCCTCCGTCTTCATCTCCTTGCTCAAGTCCTGGTCGATCTTCGTGGGACCTGTTCCGTCGAAAAGGACGAGGACTTTCAGTTTCTTTTTCACGCTATTTGGTGCGCTTGAACTTGCCGGTGAAGAGATAATTCATCACCAGCGTCGTGATGAAAGCGGAGACGCGAAAATCCTGCTGCGGATCGTCGTTGGGCACGTGGAGCCCAAGCTGGTCGCAGCGTTCGATGAGCCGCGCGAGGAGTTTGTTCACCCGGAACTTTTTCTCATTCGTCCACTGGCACACCGAGTTCATCAGCCGCCGTCGCCGCAGGCGCAGATACGAGCTCGCTTTGATCCCGGCGGGCGCGGCAAAGAGCTGCCGCAGATCGGCGTCGTAGAAATCCGGATACGTATCTTCATAAAGTTTTCGTTTGCGTGCGTAATAGGTCTTGAGCTTGAGATTCAGACAATCGTAGTCGGCCACGCGATACTTCGGTGCATGCACCGGTGGCTTTCCCGCCAGGGAGCGCATCAGCTCGTCCACGTATTCGAGTTTTTTTAGCGCCTTCCAGCCCCCGTAACGCTTGCGCCAGTCGAGTTCCGGCGTGAGCCAGACCGCGAAGGTCTCGGCGAAATCTTCATCCGGATGGCTCTGCGCATACCAATCCTCGAGATGCATGACGTAACTGCGGCTGAACGGGCGCGGCCGGTAAGTATTCGGCGTCTCCTCGCGCGACG
>QHQE01000044.1 GCA_003219265.1 Verrucomicrobiota bacterium | reverse complement strand
CGGCAAGGTTGAATTCCGCGACATGATCGCGGGCGTCACGATCAAGCGCGATGTCGATGAAGCAACCGGACTGATGGGCACGGTGATCATCGAGCACAAGGAAGATTTGCATCCGCAAATCGTGATCGTCGCCGACAAAAAGGAAGTGGTGGCCAGTTATTCGATTCCTGCCGGCGCACACGTCATTGTCGAAGAAGGCCAAAAGGTTCGCGCTGGCGCATTGCTTGCGAAGACGCCGCGAAAAGTGGCGAAGACCAAAGACATTACGGGCGGCTTGCCGCGCGTGGCGGAATTGTTCGAAGCTCGTCGGCCCAAAGATGCAGCTGAGATCGCGAAGATCGATGGCATCGTCGAGATGGGCGGAACCGTTCGTGGCAAACGCCGCTTAATTTTGAAGGATCCGGAAACTGGTTCCGAGGAAGAGCATCTCATTCCGTTGACGAAGCACATTATCGTTTTCAAGGGCGATCTCGTGAAGAAAGGCCAGCAAATGACCGAAGGTCCCGTGGTGCCGCATGAAATTCTCGAAGTCTGCGGACCGCAGGATTTGCAGGAACATTTGGTCAACGAAGTGCAGGAAGTCTATCGCCTCCAGGGCGTGGAGATTAACGACAAACACATCGAGATCATCGTGCGCCAAATGCTGCGCAAGGTGAAAATCACCGATCCGGGCGACACTTCGTTGCTCTGGGGCGATCAAGTCGATCGGCTCAACTTTGAAGCGGAGAACGAGCGCGTGGTCGAGCAAGGCGGCAAACCGGCCGAAGCCACGCCGGTGCTCCTCGGCATTACCAAGGCTTCACTTGAGACCGACAGTTTTATTTCAGCGGCATCCTTCCAAGACACGACGCGCGTGCTCACTGAAGCGGCCACGCTCGGCAGGGTCGATCGTCTGCGCGGATTCAAAGAGAACGTGATTATGGGTCACTTGATCCCAGCGGGAACGGGATTCCCCGCGCACCGCGAGATCAAACTTGTGGAAAAGGGCGAACCAATCGGCGCAGCGGTCGTGGAAGAACCAGAAGCGCAACCGGCGGTCGGATAACCCAAGCCAATGGAGTAGTGGGGTAATGGAGTGATGGGCATCCAGAAAGGCCATTACTCCCTTACTCCATCACCCCAATACTGCGGTTGCTGCTGATGTCGATCGTAACCAAAACCGGCGATAAAGGTGAAACCTCGCTCATGTACGGCCGGCGCGTGTCGAAGGCCGATCCGCGGGTAGATGCCTATGGTTGCGTCGATGAGCTGAACGCCGCGTTCGGTCTCGCGCGATCCATCTGTAGCGACAAGTTTGTTTCGGAACAAATTCTCGCGGCGCAAAAAGATTTGATTCTGGTGATGGGCGAGCTGGCGACTGCGCGCGAGGACCTCGATCGTTACGTCAAAAATGGATTTCACCTCACGAGCGCGAGCATGGTGGATCGACTCACAGCGGTGATTGTCGATCTTGAAAAAGACAAATCGCTTTATCCGCAGGATTGGGTGGTCCCCGGGGCCACAACCGTTTCCGCAGCGCTCGATTTTGCGCGAACAACGTGCCGGCGCGCCGAGCGACGTGTCGCGATGTTGATTGTCGATGAAAAGGATTTCAATCCGGAGATTTTGCGCTACCTCAACCGCCTTTCCGACTTTTGCTGGTTGCTCGCGCGCTACATCGACAAAGAGGAGAAAGCGTCGCGTTGAAATTCTTCGTCTTCTGATGAAATGGGACGAAGCGGTGTGACTGTCGATCCCTTAGTTTGACGTTGGATGTTGAACAGCCTGCCCGCGAAAGCCTTCGGAGTTGAGCGTGAGACGTCTGCTTCTAACATTGTGTTTGCCTTTGCCGTAGCTGTGTAGCATCTTCCCCGTCCCGCTGCGGCATTTCGCCGGCGCGATTTTTCTATGGCAGATACAACAGAATTAGTGCCCGAATTATTGGAGGCAGGCGTGCATTTCGGACACCAGACTAAGCGCTGGAACCCAAAGATGAAGCCATTCATTTTTGAGCAGCGCAATCAGATCTACATCATCAACCTCGACGAGACCGTTCAGCAGTTGCATCGCGCGACGGAATTTCTTCAAGAAGTCACGCGGCGCGGTGGCAAGATTTTGTTCGTGGGCTGTAAGAAGCAGGCGCAAGAAGCGGTCAAGGAAGCGGCGCTGGCTTGCGGCCAATTTTATGTTAATCAGCGCTGGCTCGGCGGCACACTCACCAATCTCTCGACCATCCGCAAGAGTATTGGACGCTTGAAGTACATTGAGGAGATCGAGCAATCGCCCGAGTACAAGAAAATGGGCAAGCAGGAATTGGCCGCTCTCAATCGCGAGGCCGCGAAGCTGCGGCGCAATCTCGATGGAATAATCGAGATGTCGCAGTTGCCCGATGCGATGGTCGTGATCGACACGATCCGCGAGCAAAATGCCGTGAATGAGGCGCGGCGGCTCGGGATTCCAGTTGTCGCTATTGTCGATACCAACGCCGATCCCGAAATGATCGATTATCCAATTGCGGGAAACGATGATGCGATTCGGGCCATTCGCGTGATTCTGCAAAAGCTGGTCGATGCCATTGTTTCGGCAAGCAGCGAAGCGCGAATTCGCGAGCAAGTTGAGATGGCTGGCGTTTCCGCTTGAGAGACGCCCGACGTCCAACACTCAACAGCGAACCTCAACGTTCAATCGCCGATGGAAATTAACCCGCAACTCGTCAAGCAGCTTCGCGACAAGACCAACGCGGGCATGATGGATTGCAAGCGCGCTCTGGCGGAGAGCAGCGGTGATCTCGGAAAGGCGGAGGCAATTTTGCGGACGAAGGGCATCGCCAGCGCCAGCAGGAAGGCCTCGCGCGCAACCAGGGAAGGCATCGTGGCTTCTTACATTCACTTGCAAGGCAAGGTGGGCGTGCTGGTGGAGGTAAATTGCGAAACCGACTTTGTCGCGAAGAACGAAAATTTTCGCGAGTTCGTAAAAGACATCACCCTGCACATCGCCGCGGCGCACCCGCTTTATGTGAGCCGGGAAGAAGTGCCAGCGAAGATGATCGATGCCGAAAAGGCGATTTATGAGAGCCAGGTCAAAGGCAAGCCCGCCAACGTGGTGAATAAAATTGTCGATGGGAAACTCGACAAGTTTTACAGCACGGTGTGTTTGCTCGAGCAGGGTTTCATAAAAAATCCTGATCAAACCATCAAAGAGCTCCTCAGCGCAAAAATCGCGGAGCTTGGCGAGAACATTGTTATCCGGCGCTTCACGCGCTACCTGGTGGGCGAGCCGCTTCCGGCGGAAGCGTAGAGTTCGCGCGGTCGTATTTTCATTTATCCTGTAGCGGCGGTCTATGACCGTCGCTAAAATTAAGATTCATGGGATTGACGCAGTACAAACGGAAGCGCAACTTTGCGCGCACGTCCGAACCAAAAGGCGGCAAACCATTACCAAAACAGGTCCGCGGCGCATCGCGTTTCGTCATTCAAAAGCATGATGCCAGCCGTTTGCATTACGATTTTCGGCTGCAAATGGACGGTGTTCTCAAGTCGTGGGCAATCCCGAAAGGATTGCCCTGGAAGCAGGGTGAAAAACATCTCGCCGTGGAAGTGGAAGATCATCCCATCGAGTACGAAAATTTCGAGGGCGTGATTCCGCAGGGAAATTACGGCGGCGGTACAGTGATGGTGTGGGACCGGGGGACCTACTACGTTTACGGTGAGCAGCCGCTTCGATCCCTGCGCGACGGCAAGCTGCATCTCGTTCTGGAAGGCAAAAAAGCCAAAGGCGAGTGGGCGCTCATTCGGATTCGGGGCAACGAAGAGAAAAATCAATGGCTGATTCTAAAAGCGGGATCGAGCGCAAAGCCAATTTCGAAAAAGCGCGACGATCAATCGGTCAAAAGCGGCCGCACCATGAAACAGATCGCGAAAGATCGAGACGCCGAATGGGAATCGGATCGCGATCAGCCAGAAACTCGCTCGGATTTAAAGCCAGGGTCGGCGTCTCATAAAAAAAAAGTCCGCGAGCAAAGCGGCGATGAACCGCGCGCGGGGAAAAAAGCGTCGGCTTCGTTCGGCTCGCAGCTAAAAGGCCTGCCCGCGGCCAAAGCGCGATTCATCGAGCCGATGAAACCGCGCATACTGGAGAAACCGCCACCCAGCGGTGACTGGGTTTACGAGCTGAAGTTCGACGGCATCCGCACGATCGCGGTTAAGATCGACAATAAGGTTTCACTCGTGTCGCGGAACGGAAACGACCTCGGCGCGCGCTTTCCGGAAATTGTCGCTGCCGTAAAAAATTTGCTCGTGGCCGAATGTGTGATCGATGGCGAAGTGGTTGCGCTCGATGAAGAGGGCCGGTCGTCATTTCAACTTTTGCAAGCGCGCGAGATAGAAGGAAAGAAATCGCCCATTTATTTCTACGTTTTCGATTTACTTCAGCTCGAAGGCAAAAGTTTGATCTCGCTGCCATTGGAGCAACGGAAAACATTTCTCGAACAGCTTTGCGCGGATGCAGGCGACCCAATTCGTTTCTCTGGCGAAATTGGAGGGGACGCGCAAGCCTTGCTCGCGGAAGTGAAACGCCGCGGCTTGGAGGGAATTATCGGCAAGCAGCGCGATTCCGTTTATGAACCGGGCCGGCGGAGCGGCGCCTGGATCAAACTCAAATGCGTGAACGAGCAGGAGTTCGTCATTGGCGGTTATACGCCACCGGGCGGATCGCGGAAACATTTCGGCGCGATTCTAGTTGGTTACTACAAAGACAAACGCCTTCTCTTCGCTGGCAAAGTCGGTTCAGGTTTCACATCGAAATCATTGTCGATGTTGCACAAGAAGTTCCGGGAAGAAGCGCGCGACGATTGTCCGTTTGCGGATCTTCCATCGAAGCAAAACGGCCAATGGGTGCAAGGCATCACGCCTTCGATGATGCGGAAAATGCATTGGGTAAATCCGGCTTTCGTCGCGCAAATCAAATTTGCCGAGTGGACCCGTGACGGAAAATTGCGTCAGCCGGTTTTCCTCGGTTTGCGTGAAGACAAAGAGGCCAGCGAGGTCACGCGCGAAGGCTGATCCTTGAAGAGCGAGTTTGACATTCGCGAGCGCTAATTTCTAAAGTCAACTCGATAAGCGACTCGAATGGCCGCTGATTACCGCGGTGGCGCCACATGAAACGCGTTCTGCTGAAAGTAGTGCTCGTGACAGCGTGCGCGCCCACGCTGTCCGCGCCGCCGCCAAAGCAGAAGCAGCCTGATTACAAAGCGTGGAACAGTGAATTATTCGGGCCCGTAGAGATTCTTTTGAATCCGAAAAGGCTATGTGCTGCATCGAATCAGGAGAGGCGCAAACATTCATGAATAGAATCACGATTTCAGTTCTCACGACGTTCATCATTCTCGTCACTGGCTGCGGATGGCCAGGCATTCGAGGCAATGGCCACCTCACAACCGATCAGCGAACGATCAGCGGATTTTCCGAGATCGAGGCCAACGGCGCATTCGAGATCGAATGGCGCAGCGGAGCGCCCGCGTTAAGCATCACGACTGACGAAAACCTTCTCCCGTACATCGACAGTCGTAACATCGACAATCGCCTTCGGCTGCATTCGCGCGATCGCATCCGGCCAACGCACGGCGTCAAAATTGTCGTTTCGAGTCCGACCCGCTCTGCGGCAAAACTCACCGGCGCGAGCCGGCTGACCGCCAATCGACTCTCCGGCGCGAAATTCGCCGTCGAATCTACCGGAGCAGCGCGCGTCACGCTCGACGGAACTGTCGATGAATTGCTCGCTGATATGACCGGCGCGAGCACGTTGAATGCGAAATCGCTGCAAACAAAGACCGCGGAGATTTCAACGACCGGCGCGGCCGACGCGAACATCGCAGTGAGCGATACTTTAAAAGTTTCAATCACCGGCGCGGGCAAAGTTAACTATTCCGGCAATCCGTCGACAATCGAGAAACACATCACCGGCGCGGGAAGCATTCGACATCGGGAGTAAGAACTATGTCACTCGGACTTATACTTTGGATCATCATTTGTAACGCCACGTCGAATTAAGGCCGCAGCGCGATTGCTAAGATCGATAATCGCTCCGTCACGCAATTCCTATGGTGGATCGGCCCGAATGCTTTCGGGGGCGATGCTAAAACAAATGCGGCTTCGCCGCCAAATTTAACATCGAGCTCGCCACGGGACGAGTCCGTCCATTGGCGGACAAGAGACTGCTCGATCCACCGATTGTTTGCGACGATCAGACATCGCCGCTACAAACATGAGTCGTAAATGGAAAACTTTATCTGCGTGCAATGCGGAACGCAGTTTGGCGAAACCGCGGAGCCGCCACCACGATGCCCGATTTGCGAAGATGAACGGCAATTCGTTAGGCACGGCGGCCAGGAATGGACCACACTCGAACGCTTGGCCGCCGGTCGTCACAACCGCTTCGAAGACGAAGCGCCGCAACTTCTCGGCATCGGGACCGAGCCGGAATTTGCCATCGGCCAGCGCGCATTACTCTTGCAATCACCCGGCGGAAATCTGCTCTGGGATTGCATTTCACTGCTGGACGCCAAAACGATCGCGGCAGTGAATGAGCGCGGCGGCATTCGCGCGATTGCGATTTCCCATCCGCATTTTTACTCGTCGATGGTCGAATGGGGCGAGCAATTTGATGCCAAAATATTTTTGCATGTCGAAGATCGACAATGGGTCATGCGCGAAAGTCCACGCATTCAATTTTGGGACGGACCAACTCTGGCGCTCTGGGATGATCTCACTCTGATCAATTGCGGTGGACATTTCGAAGGCGGCACGGCGCTGCACTGGCCCGGTGGCGCAAATGGAAAAGGCGCGTTACTCACCAGCGACATCATCACGGTCGTGCAGGACCGGCGTTACGTTAGCTTCATGCGCAGCTACCCGAATCTGATTCCGCTTGGGCCGGCCGCCATCTCGCGCATTGTCGACGCGATCGAACCGTTTTCGTTCGAGCAAATCTACGGCGGATGGTGGGAGGCAAACGTCTTATCGGATGCGAAAGGCGCAATCGCCCGATCGGCGGAACGTTATCTGCGCGCGATCGCTCGGTAATCATTCGGCTCGTCGGTCGCGCTCTGCTGATGGTGGATCGACCGCTCCGTCGGGCGATGTTGTTTGAAGTGCGGCTTCGCCGCCTTATCTGCTCGTTTACGCGTAAACCTGCCTGATGCTCAGGGAACGGCTGTATCCAGCGGCTCCAGGGGCAGGTTTATTCGAGGCTTGCTACGGGCTTATTCTAGTGATCGCGGTCGTGGTAGTGTTCATCACCATCGTGGTCATGATGGTGGTGATGCTCC
This sequence comes from Verrucomicrobiota bacterium, assembly GCA_003219265.1. GTDB lineage: Bacteria > Verrucomicrobiota > Verrucomicrobiia > Chthoniobacterales > UBA10450 > AV133. The sequence continues at coordinate 2,120 of QHQE01000044.1, read as the reverse complement.
CGGGCATGTTCGCGATGCCACTCGCCACGGCGCTCATAATGCCCATGCATCCATCGGTGATGGTGTTCCCCCCAATACCCGGGTACCCACACCCATTCGTAGCCATCGTCCCAATAGCTCGGACCATAGGTATAATACGGCCGATCACCCACGTCGATCGAGAACCCGATCGCCATGGCGCTTGGCCGGATCAGCATGCAAACAGACAGGAGAGCCACTGTAAGAACCGCAAATTTCGTTTTCATACGTTATAAGTTGTTCGTATGAGGGCCATTCCTTGGCCGGCTCATTATTTATCTGCCGGCAAGGAAGAATTCCGGCAAGCCTTGCAGCGCGGCGGGTTCGACAGTCGAGACGCCCGTCGGCCATACAGGCTCGCAGCAACGACTCCGTCCGGTGGCGGACTGGAAGCCTATATTCCGATTAATCCCAGCCGAGCTGGCGACCCTTGTTTTGTTCTTCCAGCCACAATTGCGGCGACTTGAAGTACTCGGTCGTGGCGCGGGTGGAGATGTCTTCGCCGGTGGCTTCCTTCAAACCTGTGAAGCGCACTTTTTTATTTCGCCGCCGCGATGGTGAACTTCAGCGTATCGGCGAGCTGATCGCCGGCGTACAACTCGACGCGATATTTCCCCGGCGGCCAACCTTTGATAGGACGCGAAAGTGTAAATGTACCCGCGGCCGTCGGCCCATCGGCGGTCATCGATGTTTCATCCACTTTATAATTGGGCGGCGCGACTTCGCCGACATCTTCGGCGATCCAAACGCAGTGGATTTTGTCGCCCTTGTTCAGCGCGTCGCCCTGCCAGCGGCAGAAAATTTTCTTGAGATCCGGCGTGAAGCTCGTGGTGGGCTCAGCCGTTAATTCTTTCGCGAGTGCGGCGTGCAGCAACTTCTTCTCCGCAGGCGAAGCTGACGGCGCGGACGCAGCGGCTGGTTTCTCGCCGATCTTCGGACCGTCGCTCAGCTCGAGTGTAATGCGCTGGAGAAGGTTGCCGTTCGGCAGCGTCATGGTGGTAACGATTTTGACGTAACCGATGTTCGGTACAAACCAGCGGTCCTCGACTACTTTCGGCGGGGTCGGCGCCACTTGGGTGAGCCGCAGGTGAAAAGCATCGAACTTTCCCGCCGGCGCCTGCACACTTTCCTGCCCAACTATCTCGAATGCCTGCTCGGTCTCCATGTCACCGACACTGCCCTTATAGTTCCACTTCTCTCCGGCGCGTGGCGGAAAGTTCAAGATTTTCTGCGGAGGCACGCAGAGCGATGGCTCGCCATTTTCCATCGAGCGCGCGATCGCGGTGACGCCTTTTTCATCCACAGTGAGGAACTCGGTCAGGGAAACCGCGCCTTGCCGATACATGTCGTACTTGAGGGTATCGACATCGCCGACGCGCTGTTTGCCTGCCAGGTAAATGTCGATCGGCAGATGGAGCTTCCCCTGCGCGTCGAACTTGACCGACTTATCGCTGGGATGAACGCCTTCGCCGAACTCCTGTGTCATCTGGTAATGCCAGATCGTTCCCGGCGTGGAAGGAAGCGGTGTTTCAGCCCCGAAAGCGTTCGGGGCAAAACCGAAAGTGCAAGCAAGACAAAAGGAGAAAGCGAAGTGTTTCACAGCGCGAGTGTGTCAAAGCAGAATGCGCCCGTCAACTCGTGAAAGCTTTCGGAGTCAACAGGAACAAACGAGCGGCGAAATCGGCCACAAACGCGCTCTTGACTTTGCTCAGCGCGGTTCTTACAACGGGCGCGCGGCCACCCGCGATGGATCGGGGGTGAAAATGTCGGCATCATGAGAACAGCAACTGATGCATTGCAAAGCGCTGAGAATTAATACGAAAAAAGGCACCCCACCCGCCGCGCCCATTTCGCATTGGCGCGAACTTGTACAGTGGTGCGTTGTCGCGCTCTTTTTTTTGGCGACTCTTGCTCCGTCCTCGCATGCAGGGGTTGAGGAATCGCCTGGCGCCACCGCTACGCCAGGGACGAAACGTCAGGACCTTATTGCTTATGCCATGGGAGGCACCCTCGAAAAAGCGACCTCGACCTATAGCCCCAGCTGGACCGGCTGGAACCTTCTGGATGATCGCCCCATCATCAAGCCAGGTTGGTGCAGCAGT
>QHQE01000043.1 GCA_003219265.1 Verrucomicrobiota bacterium | reverse complement strand
TCACGGTTATATGACGCTGCCGCTGGGTCGCGAGCCAAAGAATTTGCCGACAGTTGTGATCCCGCATGGCGGTCCGTGGGCGCGCGATGTGTGGGGCTACGATCCGGAAGTGCAATTCCTCGCCAACCGTGGCTATGCGCTCCTGCAAATGAATTTCCGCGGCTCGACCGGCTATGGCCGAAAATTCTGGGAATCGTCCTTTAAGCAATGGGGCAAAAAGATGCAAGACGACATCACCGACGGCGTGCAATGGTTGATCAAGCAAGGCATCGCCGACCCGAAACGCGTGGCGATTTACGGCGGAAGTTATGGCGGTTACGCGACACTCGCCGGCGTGACGTTTACGCCCGATCTCTATGCCGCGGCGGTCGATTACGTTGGCCCCTCCAACATGTTTACGTTCATGAAAACGATTCCGCCGTACTGGAAGCCGTTTCTGGACGAGATGTATGAAATGGTCGGGAATCCGGACAAGGACAAGGAGCTGCTCGCGTCCGAATCGCCAGTGTTGCATTCCGATCAAATCAAGACGCCGCTCTTTATCGCGCAGGGCGCGCAGGACCCACGTGTGAACAAAGCGGAATCAGATCAGATGGTGGCAAGCTTGCGAAAGCGCGGCGTGGATGTGGAATACATGGTCAAGGACAACGAAGGCCACGGATTTCACAATGAGGAAAACAGGTTCGCATTTTACGAAGCGATGGAAAAATTCCTCGATCAACATCTGCACCCAACCGCACCGGAAGGTTCGAGCGCGAGCAGCTCGGGATTGCACTAGCAGGCACATCTGCGCAAACGCGCGGCGATTCCCAGGAGATCCGCGAACCCAAAGTGGCTTCGTTGGTAGTCGATCTTATGTCTTGACGATCGGCGGCGGAATATCTTCGGTTATCCCGGCATCGATGCCGTGGCGCAGTTTGCTGTGGCGGACGCTGTAGCCGAAATAAATCAGCATCCCGATTGCGAGCCAGACGATAAACCGGATCCATGTGAGAATCGGAAGGCTAAGCATTAGAGCAACGCAAAAAATCACGCCCAAAATCGGGAACCACGGCGTCAACGGCACGCGAAATGGACGCGAACGGGTTCGATCGGTTCGCCGAAGCACGTTTACGCCGAGACAGACGAGGACGAAGGCGAAGAGCGTTCCGATATTCGTGAGATCAGCGAGCGATCCGATGTCGGTCAACATGGCCACGCCAGCGACCGCAATGCCGGTCCAGATAGTTGTGATGTGCGGGGTGCGAAAGCGGGGGTGAATTCTCGCGAAATATTGTGGAAGCAATCCGTCGCGCGCCATGGCCATGAAGATGCGCGGCTGACCAAGTTGGAAAACGAGGAGCACTGACGTCATGCCCGCGAGCGCGCCTGCGCTGACGAGCGCCTGCGCCCAGGGTCTGCTCGCAAACGCAGTCGCGACCGCCGCCGAGTCCCCAAGATAAATGGTGTATTTCTTAATGCCGGTGAGCACACCGGACATCAGCACATAAAGCACAGTGCAAATGATGAGGCTCGCCATGATCCCGATCGGCATGTCGCGCTGCGGGTTGCGCGTTTCCTCCGCCGTAGTCGAGACCGCGTCGAATCCGATGAAGGCGAAGAACACGATGGCTGCTCCACCCATCATTCCTGCCAAGCCGGTTGGCATGAAGGGGTGCCAGTTCGTCGGGTTCACGAGAAAAGCACCGAAGGAAATGAAAAAAACGACTACCGCCACTTTGGTGATAACAATCCACGTGTTCGTTCTTGCGCTTTCGCGGATTCCGTAGACCAGCAGGACGGTAACCGCCGCGACAATCAAGAATGCCGGAAAATTCACGGCGATCGGATGCCCGGCGATCAGGGGCAGCGTTGTCGATGAAAAATCTTGCAGCGTTTCGCCGCCCTTCGCCAGCACATCGCTAGCCGTTCGGTAATCGGTCACCGTCCACAAGGGAAATTTGATTCCAAACAAACTGCCGCAGAGCTTAACGAAATAACCCGACCAACCTACGGCCACAGCCATGTTCCCCACCGCGTACTCGAGGATCAAATCCCAACCGATGATCCACGCGACAATTTCGCCGAGCGTGGCGTAGGAGTAGGTGTAGGCCGAACCGGAAACCGGAATCATCGATGCGAGTTCGGCGTAACAAAGCGCTGCGAATCCACAGGCAATGCCGGCCACGACAAATGAAAAAACCACAGCTGGGCCGGCCCCCGGCCGTCCCAGAACCATTGGCGCATGCGTTAGCCACGATTGGATGAAATTAATGACCGGCGTCGTCAATTGCGACGCGGCCGATGTCACCCGCTCGCCGGCCGCGGCCGTACCGGTGAGAGCAAAAATTCCCGAACCAATGATGGCGCCGATGCCCAAGCAGGTAAGATCAAACGCGGTAAGCGAGCGTTTCATCTGGCGCTCAGGCGCCGCCGCCTCAGCCATCAAACGTTCCGGGCTCTTGGTTTTAAAAAGTTGCGACGCCATTGTCGTTTCTGGTTAGGCAAGCAACCGCGGATCGTGGCATCGCCGTGTCGGCGCGGTCAATCTTAAGTTTCAGTTGTTGTAGCGGCGGTTGTGCCAGCCGCCAAAATTAAGGATTAGGCGCTGGCCCCGGCGAGCGCCTCTACATTGGCCTGACTTAAGCTGCAACACGGTTGATGGTCAGCTTGAGCACCGCAAATTTAATCGGTAATTTGCTGTTCGGCGCGATTGGATTTGTTGCCTTCGCTTACGGCAAGCGGATGCATGTGTGGAAGCTCATGCTCGGCGGTTTGGCGCTCATGATTTTCCCCTACTTCGTCGCTGACACCGTGCTGATGTACCTGATCGGCACAACTGCCACCGCCACGCTCTTCTTCCGGAGCACCTGAAACGCGCAGCGCCGTTCTCGATGGACGTTGGCGCCGACGTTTTATAGGCTTGCGGCGCGATGGCCGATGAACCGACAAAGCTCATCCTGGGCGACACCGCGATTTCGGCGATCGAACAGCCGGCAACGAAACGTTTCTTGGGTCGCCGCAAAAATCGACAGCGGGTGCAGCCCACGCATTGTGAAAACTGCGGCGCGCAGTTGAGCGGGAAATATTGCGCGCAATGCGGACAGCCGGCGATCGATTATCGACGCTCCTTCCGGCACGTCATTGTCGATGTTCTCGATTCGTTCCTGAATTGGGATTCGAAATTTTTCGCCACGATCGGATTGCTGATCGCAAAACCGTGGCGCCTAACGAATGAATTTCTCGCCGGGAAGCGGGTCCGCTATGTGCATCCGCTGCGACTGTATTTGCTGGCGAGTATCCTGTTTTTCTTTGCCGTGAATTACTGGGCGAAATCCATTCATTTTCAACCCGGCCAGCTCTCTCCGAAAGACCGCGCCGAACTCCAAGCAGAACTCAAAACCGAGGACTTGCCGCCCGACGCGCGCGCCAAGCTAGAGAAAGCTCTCAAGCTCGACAGTCCCACGCCAACTCCCGCCACTCCAGACGTGCCCAAGCCTCCGGGTTCGCCACCTGAAGCTGGCACCAAAACGGACCAGACTCCAAGCATGGAAAGCGAACGCGCATTCTTCCAATCCGGGAACCCGCAAACTCCATTTGAGAAGTGGCTGGAGACCCGCGCCAAGGAAAAGATGGGCGAGCACGGAACCAACATGCAGCTGTTTCTCATCACCCTGATCAACAATTTGCCGGGCATGATGCTCTGCTGCATCCCGCTTTTTGCCTTTGTGCTTAAGATTTTGTACCTGCGCCGCCGCATCTTCTACATCGATCATCTCATTTACGCGTTGCACATTCACACGTTCGCCTACGTCGGAATCATGCTCATCATTTTTGCCACGATCGGTTTGAACCGTCTTGCACCGAATATGATGGGCTGGATCGCAATTCCCTGGCTCGCATTCGCGGCACAGATTTTAATTTCGATCCGGCGCGTTTATCGGCAAGGCTGGTTTATCAGCGTAATCAAATTTTTCTTCGGTGGTTTTGCTTATTTGATGGTTCTCTCCGTCGCGCTTGCAGCGACGTTTTTTGTTACGCTCGCGATGCCATGAAAAAAATCATCGGCCTCATTTTTCTTTTCATCTTATTCGTCTCCGGCGCGCCGGCTGCGCAACTGATCGCTTTCGAGCGCAACAATGCCGTTTGGATCGCGAGTCTCGATGGAACCGGCGCGAAAAAAATTGCCGATGGAATCTTCCCTGCGATTTCGCCCGACGGAACATGGATCGCGTTTTCACCACCGTGGAAAAATCCGGCACAACCTATGTGCGTCACATCGCGGTCGCGGAAATCGCGACCGGCAAGACAACCGCCTTCAAAGATGTGCCGGGTGACAATGTATATTACCCGCAGTGGTCGCCGGATGGTAAGCGCATCGTCTTTCCTTTGCGACAAAACGAAGTCTGGAACCTGGCGACGATTGCTCCGGATGGAACGGATTTTCGCATTCTAAAAAAAGGCGCGCAAAACGAAGCCACGCTTTATTCCCCGTCCTGGGCTCGCGACGAGGGATCGATTTTTTGCCAAGACATAACGAACATTTGTCAAATCAGTCTCGACGGGCGCGTGCTCGCGCAGTGGAAGATCGAGAAAGCCATTCCGAATGGCGGTATGAGTGGGGACGGGCGCATCGCGGTCTCGCCCGATGGAAAACTCTTGCTCCTTTCCATCGATATGGGCGAAGAACACAACCGCAAAGATTGGGACGGCCCGCCTCCCGCGCTCTGGACCTTCGAGATCG
>QHQE01000139.1 GCA_003219265.1 Verrucomicrobiota bacterium | reverse complement strand
ACGAGACAATCGCTTTCGCGTTTAACCAGCCGGCATTCGGCCGTGTAGGGCATGAAGTTAGGGTAATTCTCAAAATCATCGATCACCACATGAACCGCGTGAGTCGGCGCGTCAATTAGGCCGATCGCTTTGAACTCTTTCAGCGACGAGCCTGAATGGGGACGACTGTAAATGGCAACGTCCTTGGTCTGCGTGACCAGCTTCCAGCCCTCGTTAGGATCGACAGCCTCGGCGCTTTCGGCTGCAATAGTAGCGGACGTTAAATAAATCAGCGACATGATTCCCGTCCGCACCTGATCAAGATACGCAATAGAACTTCATCTCCAACACAGCGGCACTTCGTGTTGAGAGATTTGTCCATTTCGTCAAAATGAAGAAGGGGCTCGCTCGCTAAAGCATTCAATCATTTTCTTCCGCCGCGACATGTACGAGTCAGCGGTAGAACCGCTGCCGGATCGGCTAAAGAACATGCTGTACCGAGTCTTTGCCAACAACCGTTTCTTTCCACGTTTCATTTTGCCCGGTCAAATCGCAAGTGACCCTTTGTTGCAGGAAAATCGCATTTTTAGTATGAAGCCTGTAAGCTAAACTATGCTTTTCGCTCGCAACGAGCTCCTTAAGTGAACGCATACCGCAGTTCTGGCTAATTTATCTTGAATGACATCTGAGGAGAAATTGAGACTGAAGCGTCTTGCTGGCCGATTAGCGCCTTTCGTGATCCCAGCCTCGGTCGCCCTTTTTCCGATTGTTCTAACGCTGTGGGTATTTCGGAGGAACTGGACCTCGATCCCATACGGAGACGACTGGTATACTCCAGGGTCACAAATCGTATCCTTTCTTCAGGGCAGCCTAAGCTTTGTCGATGTTTTCCGGCAGCACAACGAAAGTCGATTACTGTTTCCAACCCTGTATAATTTGTTCCTGGTTGCCGTCACCGGGCGATGGGATTCAAAAGATGCAATCGTGCTGATGTTTGCATTAGCGTGTGCTGGATCCTTCCTTCTCTATATCCTTTTGTCGCGAACCACTGCGTTGACGCTATCTGGCAGACTGTGGGCGTGGGCTCTGTTGAATGCCGTGTTCTTCTGTCCCGCCCTATATGAAAACTTTCTGTGGGGCATATTTCTTGTTAGTCTCACTCCAGGCGTAGCGCTACTAGGCGCGATGGTTGTCAACCTCTCCGAACTGCGCCTTCATTCGAAGATGCTAGTCAATTCAGCCTTGGCTTTCCTGGCCACTTACTCATTTTCCAACGGAATGTTGCTCTGGTTGTTGGCGGTACCGATTTGCGCGGTTCGACAATCGGCTGGGACGAAAAATAATGTCAGGAATTCTATTGGCTGGTACGTTGTTTATTTCCTGCTCGGTGTGCTAGCAGTAGCTCTCTATTTTCGTCATTTCACCCACCCGACACAACTCCCGCGATTTGCTACTTCCGTCAGTAACGCTGCGCCGCTCTTCCATTTTCTACTGCTATGGTTGGGCAACGTTTTCGCGCCAGCCGGAGCAGACGCATTGTTTGCTGGCTGCCTTTCTCTGGCAGCCTTTGCTGCATTGACCGTTGTCGCTATCAAAGTCGCTCGGAGGCAGGGAAACCAGCTTCCGGCCGGCTGGGTTTTGGGCTGGGTACGGCCCTTGCCCACAGGTATTCGGTCGTGAGCGTCTTCTTTTACATCGGATTGGCTGGTCTTGCAGTTAGCCTGTGCGATTACTGGATGGCCGATTCGTATGCACTCAGTTCTCGTGAAATTTTCGCGACAGGACTGGTTATCGGCATTTTTGCTGGCGTGTGGTTGAGCGGATTCAGCAATCACCTGATTCGCGCAAAGCTTGTCCGCGAAGAACGGAAGGCTCTCGCTTTGGCGGTGCGATGGATTCCGGCCATTCCAGATAACCCAGATCTAGCGCTCTCAAAAGTGCCGCCCAAAGTGATTGCTGAAAAGGCGAGCGCTCTTTCGAAGCACGACGCTCTACGTCCGTGTTTCGTCTCGCCATCGCTTGTTTCAACGGTCCGCCAAATTCCTCCTCATGCAGATTCGCCTGCGGGGCGGCTGACGACGGCTCGCTTTGGCGATGATCACCGCCTGTTGCTCACCGGTATGGCTTGGCTTCCGTATCGCAATGCGCGAGCGGATTGCGTTGTAGTTGGATATGTCAATTCAGAAGATAGGCTCACACCGTTTACGGTCTTCAAACCGACTTACGACCAGGAAAACGTCAAAAGGCGCTTTGACCTCAAGCATCTTCCACCGAATGGATTTGCTGCATCCATCGACTCCGAAAATATTCCGATGGGAGATTTCATTCTCCGGGCGTGGGCAGTGGATTTGAGAGCGGAGCGCGCATTTCCTATGGCCGGAGTGATCGCGATGCAATGAGCCAGTTCAGAATTGGATGCCAACGAATAAGATATCGTATGAAGCTTTTTCTTCCGCAAAGGTCACGTGGTAAGAGGTTGCGCCTTTCTTGGCCATTGCACGAATGCAACCGATCGCCGCGTTGCTCGAACGGATCGAGCAGGGCGTCAGTTTCGGCACGAAGAAGATTATGCTGCGCTGCTGGGCAATGAATTTGCGATCGACCAAACGGGAAATTCGCAGAAACATTTCACCACATGGTGGTTTTTTTCTGTCACAAAAGCGAGAGCATGCGACCGGCTGAATTCGGCCTGACAGCAGCACGATTCGTGTTAACCAAAATCTCTTTCATCTAAGGATAATTCTCTGCGATGGAGCTTTCGATCGTCACGACCTTGTTCCAATCCGCTCCCTACGTCGATGAATTCTATCGTCGGGTGCGGACGGAAGCTGAGAAGATTGCGTCGGCTCTGGAATTTGTTTTCGTTAACGACGGCTCGACCGACCGCTCGCTGGAGGCTGCCCTGGATCTGCAAAAACAGGATGGACGCATCCTGGTGGTGGATTTGTCGCGTAATTTTGGCCACCACAAAGCGATGATGAGCGGGCTGGAGCACGCCAAAGGCGATCTGGTTTTCCTCATCGATGTCGATCTTGAGGAACCGCCGGAAATCCTCGGCACGTTTTTCGACTCGCTTAATAAAGAGAACGCGGACGCGGTCTATGGCGTGCAGTCGCCGAGGCACGGCCCATGGCTCGCACGAACGCTCGCAAATTTGTTTTACTGGATGTTTGAAATTCTTTCCGATTATCGGATTCCGCCGCATTCGCTCACCGCGCGACTGATGACGCGCCGATATGTCGATGAACTCGTGCGGCACAAAGAACATCTCTCGAATATGATCGGCCTGTGGGAATTGACCGGATTCAAACAAGTAGCAGTAGGCGTGCGAAAAAGTCCGTTCAAGGGGACAACCACGTACACGTTTCGCCGGAAACTGGCGGAAGCCTTTTACGCCATTACTGCTTTCAGCAGCAAACCGTTGCGACTGATTGCCTATCTCGGTTTGTTAGTCACGGCGCTCTCGGCAATTTGGGCGATCGTGCTCGTGATCGGATACTTCGTCTTCGGTATCTCCACAACCGGATGGACCTCGTTGATCGTTTCAATCTCCCTGTTCAGCGGTTTGATTCTGTTTTGCCAGGGGATCATCGCCGCGTATCTCGCAGTGATTTTCATCGAAACGAAAAATCGCCCTTACACAGTGATTAGAAAAATCTACCAGGCCAAATCGCCATGATCATTCCGTTTAATCGGCCCGCGGCCATGGCCCGGGAACTTGAGTATATTACCACGGCAGTGGAAACCGGGGGCATCGGCGGCGCGGGTGAATTCGCTGCGAAATGTCAGGCGCTGTTGGAAAACGCGCTCGGTGTAAAGAAAGCGTTGCTCACCACATCTTGCACGGCTGCTTTGGAAATTACGGCCATGCTCATCGACTCGCAACCGGGCGACGAAACTATTCTGCCTTCGTTCACGTTTCCTTCGACGGCAAATGCGTTTGTTTTGCGCGGCGCAAAACCGATTTTTGTCGATATTCGGCCGGACACGCTGAACATCGATGAGAATCTCATCGAACGACATTTGACCAAGCGCACGAAAGCCATCGTGGCAGTGCATTATGCCGGCGTCGCTTGCGAGCTGGACGCCATTGTCGATCTTGCCCGCGGGCGGTCCATCGCGTTGATCGAAGACAACGCCCACGGCTTGTTCGGAAAATACAAAGACCGACATCTTGGCACGTTTGGTTGTCTGGCCACGCAAAGCTTTCATGAAACGAAAAATTTCAGTTGCGGGGAAGGCGGCGCCCTTCTGATCAACGACGAGCGATTCATCGAGCGCGCCGAAATGATCCGCGAGAAAGGGACCAATCGGGCGCGCTTTTTCCGCGGTGAAGTGGACAAATACACCTGGGTTGATTTGGGATCGAGCTACGCGCCTTCAGACATTCTCGCGGCGTATCTGCTGGCGCAATTGGAAGTGCGGGAGAAGATCCAGAAGCTGCGCGAAGACATCTGGAATTTTTATGCCGCGCATTTGCGCGAATGGGCGGAGCGCTGCGAAGCGCGCTTGCCTGTAGTGCCGCACTACACCGACCAGGCGTATCACATGTTTTATGTGCTGATGAAAACCGGCGCAGAGCGCGACCGGCTGATGGCGCATTTGCGCCAGGCCGGAATGCAAAGCGTGTTTCATTATCTGCCGCTCCATCTTTCGAAGATGGGACAGTCATTCGGAGGCAAGAAGGGTGATTGCCCGGTGACAGAGAGCGTCAGCGAACGTTTGCTGCGGCTGCCATTTTACAACACCTTAACGAAGGGCGAGCTGACCCGCGTCGTGGACGCGATGGAAAAATTCCAGCCATGCAGTTGATCTACAAGAGTTCTGCGCTCTACAAAATCACTAATCGGTTGTTGTACGGTCGCCACCACCGCACACGTTATCGAGCGATTGCCGATCTGATCCCGCCGCGCGCGAGCGTTGTCGATCTTTGCTGCGGTCCGGCCACCCTCTATTATCGGTTTCTGCGAGGTAAAGATGTTCGCTACACCGGTCTGGATGTCAGTCCCAGTTTTATCGCCGCGCTCAACAAGGCCGGTGGTCATGGCATCGTGTGGGACTTGCGATCGAATACAGCGTTGCCGCGCGCTGACTACGTCATCATCCAGGGCGCGCTCTATTTTTTCCTGCCGGACCCATCACCGCTTATCGATCGGATGCTTACCGCCGCGAACAGAGAAGTCATTATTGCCGAAGCAATTCGCAATCTTTCCAGCAGCGCAGTTCCGGGAGTTTCTAAGCTGGCCAAGAGATTGGCTGGCGCGGCACAAGGAAGCGAGGCCGTGCGTTTCAGTGAGGAAACCCTCGACCAATTGTTTGCCGATTACGGGCCGGAATCGAAGCGCTCGTTCAAAATCCCAGGCGGCAGGGACAAGGTTTACGTGCTGAGAAAAACCGGCGTACCAGTTGGTGTCCAGTGAGTCCGGAGAGCTTGATTCAATCGACTGAAGCTGCACCGGTCGATCTGGAGGAAACATATTGGTGGTACCGGGCTCGGAAAGAAATCATCGCCGACACGGTGCAGCGATATCTTTCGCCCGGCAGCGATATCATCGACTTCGGTTCCGGCTCGGGCGTCATTGCCAGACATCTTGTCGATCTTGGATTCAAAGTTTTCGCTGCCGATATCTCCCCGCCCGCGCTTGCGGCTTGTCGCGAACGCGGACTTAACACGATCGACCTCAATGGCGACTGGCCCGCACCCGCAAGCGCCGATTGCGTCCTGGCCTGCGATGTTATGGAGCATGTCGAAGATGACGTCGGCTTGTTGCGAAAATTGAAAGTGACGTTGCGTCCCGGTGGTTGGTTGATTGCAGCTGTGCCGGCCTACGATTTTCTTTGGAGCGGAGAGGACTACATTTCCGATCATTTCCGCCGATACAACAAACCACTGCTGGAAAAACGAATCGAGGAGGCTGGGTTCGTCATCGAATGGTGCAATTACTTCAACACGCTGCTGCTTCCTCTGGTCACCGCTGCCGTTCTTTACAAACGCCTGCTGCGTCCGCGCGACATGTACAAATCCGACGTGGAACCGCTGCCCGAGTGGCAAAACGACATTCTCTACCGGATCTTTGCCATCGAGCGAAGCATTCTGCCCCGCTGCCGTTTTCCGGCTGGTGCCAGCATCTTGTTAGTCGCCCACGTGACAGGATAGTTCGTTAGATCATTGAATCGTTAAATTTCTAAATGGATCTCCAGCCCACCATCCTCATCGTCGATGATGAGAAGCATACCCGCGATGGCTTGCGGCGTTTGCTCGAAAATGAGTATGACGTGTATGTCGCGGCCGACATTGCCGGCGCGATCGATGTCCTCGAACGCGAACAGATCGATATTCTCCTCACCGATCTGCGCCTCGGCAACGAAGATGGGATGACGTTGATCGATCGCGCGCTGAAAATGCCGCACCCGCCGATCTGCATCATGATGACGGCGTATGGCTCGGTTGATATCGCGGTCGAAGCGATGAAACGCGGCGCCTACGATTTTGTGACCAAGCCGCTTAATCTCGACAAGGTCGAAATGCTGATCGCGCGCGCGCTCGGCGCCCGAAAGCTGGAGCAGGAAAATCGCACGCTTCGGCAGCAAGTGGATGAGCGTTACGGCCTGGAAAACATCATTGGCGAATCGGCTGTGCTGCGTGAAGTGCTTGACACCATTCGGCAGGTCGCTCCCTCTTCGGCAAACGTGCTGATCGAAGGCGAGAGTGGTACCGGCAAAGAGTTGGCCGCGCATGCCATTCATAATCTGAGCCGGCGAAACAAGGCGAAATTCGTGGCGGTGCATTGCGCCGCGCTTTCGCCGCAATTGCTCGAGAGCGAACTGTTCGGTCACGAGAAAGGCGCATTCACCGGCGCGCACGAGCGCCGGATCGGCCGGTTTGAACAGGCGAACGGCGGCACGATTTTTCTCGATGAAGTGGCCGAGATCGATGCGAGCACCCAGGTAAAATTGCTGCGCGTGATGAGCGAGGAGCGCGCGTTCGAGCGCGTGGGCGGCAATCAAACCCTGCGCGCGGATGTGCGGCTCATCGCCGCCACCAACAAGAATCTCGAAACACTCGTGCGCCAAGGAAGATTCCGCGACGATCTTTTCTTTCGCTTGAACGTCGTGCGCATCACGATGCCGCCGTTGCGCGAGCGCAAGGAAGATATTCCGCTTCTCGTCCGCGGATTTTTGCGCCATTTCTGTAAGGCAAACGAAAAACGCCTTCTCGATCTAACGCCCGACGCCATGGACGCACTCCTCACTTACAACTGGCCCGGGAACGTGCGCGAGCTGCGCACCGCGATCGAGCACGGCGTCGTCATGGCCATTGGCCCGAAGATCACAGTGCGCGATCTCCCGACGGCGCTGCGACAAGCAGCCAGCGCTGTGTTGCCCCGCGGAATTTCAGCAGCGAAAGCGTTCGGCGAAAAATCCAGTCCGCTCGATATTCGCGAGACGGAGAAAAAATTGATCATGCAAGCGCTCGCCGCAACTAATGGAAATGTGACGGGCGCGGCGAAAAAGCTCGGCATCAGCCGCCGAACGCTGCATCGAAAGATTAACGAAATGAACGCCGCCAAGTCGCAAGCGAACGCCGCGAGCACAATCGGGCAATCACAAAATGCCGGGTAGCGCAGAATTTATTCAACGCGCAGTGCACGCGCTCGAAGCCGGCGCCCTCGCCGTGTGGGTACGGCGCAGCCTTGTCGCGCTAGCCGTCATCGCTCTGGCTATTTACTATTTCTACGACTTTCGCGGCCTCGCCACGTCGCAGGCAATGGATCAGGCGCAAATCGGCCGCGCCATCGCGAGCGGTCATGGCTGGCGGACAAATGTCGTGCGGCCCCGCGCCATCGGACAATTGCAGGCGAACGGAAAAAATGTCGCGCAAAAAATTTGGTCCGACACGTACAACGCGCCGCTCCCGCCCCTTGTCGATGCCATCGCGCTTTGGCCGATAAAATCGCATTGGCAGATGACTACGAGCAACCTCGTTTATTCCGGCGACAAAGTGATCGCCGCGATGTCGATCTTTCTGTTTCTGCTTTCCGTTCTCGTGCTTTTTTTCACGGCGCGCCGTTTGTTCGATCGACGTCTCGCGCTCCTCGCTTGTGGGCTGGTCGTGCTCTGCGACATGCTCTGGCAGTATTCACTCTCCGGTCTGCCGCAGATGCTTTTGCTGCTCCTGTTTAACACGACCATTTATGCGCTCGTCCAAGCGGTCGAGGCCCAATATGACGGCCGCCGCGTCGACCGCTGGCTTGCTGCCGTCGGCGTCGGCTTTGGATTGCTGGCTTTATCGCATGCATTGACGATATGGATATTTGCCGGCGCGCTGATTTTCTGCGTTTTCTTCTTTCGTCCGCGCGGATGGACGGTGTTGATTCTGCTCGCGGCCTTCACGGCCATCTACGCGCCATGGCTGATCCGCAATTATATTGTCTGCGGTCACCCGGGCGGCGTGGCGATTTATTCCGTACTCGATGGCATCCGTCACAGCGAAGCGGGCTGGATGCGCCGCATCAATCTCGACGTGGAAGGCATCGGCCCCAGCAACTTCCGCGACAAAATCACGACAAATTTCTTCAGTCAGTCGGGGCACATTTTTGAATACTTCGGCTCGAGCGTCGTGGCCATGATGTTTTTTGCCGCGCTGCTCCACCCTTTCAAGCGAACGGAGACCGCAGTGCTTCGCTGGATGATTCTGGCGATGTGGGTCGGCGCGTTGGCCGGCATGGCCACTTTTGGAATCAACGAGGAAGAGGGCCTGGCCGCGAATCAATTGCATTTGATTTTCGTTCCACTCATGACCTGCTACGGCCTGGCTTACCTGCTCGTGCAATGGAACCGGCTCGGGATCCAGCTTAGCATCGCGCGCGGCGCCTTTCTCACTTTGCTCTACCTCCTCTGCGCGCTGCCGGCGATTTTCACGATACCGTGGTTCGCGCCGCCCAAGGGGTCGATCCGCTGGCCACCTTACGCCCCGCCCTACATCGCGACGCTTCACAATTGGATGCAGCCTAACGAAATCACCGCCTCGGACATGCCGTGGGCGATCGCTTGGTACGCGGATCGGCGCGCCCTCTGGGTGCCGGACACAATCAAGACATTCACCGATCTCAGCGATTACAACGTTCTCGGCGGGCCAGTGAATGGCCTTTACCTGACACCGATCAGTGGCAGCCAGGACAAGCTCGCCGACATTTTGAAGGGAGAATATAAAGATTGGGCTCCCATCATTTTGCGGAACATGAATCTGGAAAAATTTCCGCTGAGATGGGGAACTCTGCTCGGATTGGAAAACGACTGCATCTTTCTGAGCGACCACGATCGAGAACACGCGCCCGCGCGATGACCGCGCTGTCTGTCGCGAAAAAGTGTGCGGTCTAGTCTCGTGAGCTCATTCCTGCCGCGCGCGATTTTTCGTTTGCGCGCGATGATCTCAACGCTCGTCGCCCAGTTGCGTACCGCCTGGTGGCGGCTTCTTGGAATGAAGGTCGGCCACGAAACATGGCTGCCGAAAATTTACGTCACCTGGCCGCACCAGGTGTCGTTAGGCGCGCGCTGCCAGCTGGAACCCGGAATTTATTTCAAGTTCGATGGCATCTACGAGCCCGGTCCTAGCCTCCTCATCGGCGACAACGTTTTCATCGGCGCCGGTTGCGAATTTAATTTCCGCCGCAAGATCGTCATCGGCGCTCACTCCCTCATCGCTTCCGGCTGCCGTTTTATCGATCACGATCACGGTTCGGCGCAGCGCGAGGTTCCGATGTCGATGCAACCCCACGCCGTGGATGCACCCATCGTTCTCGAGGAAGACGTTTGGCTCGGCGCGAACGTCATCGTCTTGAAAGGCACGCGCATCGCCCGCGGCGCGATTATTGCCGCTGGTGCCGTGGTCACGAGCGACGTCGCGACCTTCGAAATCTGGGGCGGCGTCCCGGCGCGCAAAATCGGCGAACGACCCGGCGCGGCATAATTCTGGAGGGACACGCTCCGTCGTGTCCGAAACTTATACTCTCGCGTTTTACGAATCGCTCTTCCAGCAACTACCACGTGACTCAGGCCAAGAAGATTTTCGGGACGGACGGCGTCCGCGGGGTTGCCAACGTGGAACCGGTCACCGCTAGACGGCGCTCAAACTCGGCCGCGCCGCGGCCAGTTGTGCCCGCTCACAGGTGTACTGCCCAAAATCTCGCGCGAGCTTACGCGCAAAAATCAGAAATCGTTAAAGCGTTGAACCTTCGTAGCGCATCGAATGCGCTGTCGGAGATACGCTGCACTTCCCAGAGCAAGCCAACGGCTGCTCCTCGAGCGTTTATTAGGCTCTGCGGATTTACTGAGACACCTTCGGTGTCGCCGAACTGCCGCGAGATGAGCTACTCGTGGCCCTCATAACTCCAAGCGGAAAGTTTTGGGCGCAATCGTGTTCATTACTCGGGGTCCGCCGGATCGTTGAACAGCACCGTCAGCTTGATACTCCCGTGCCCAAACTGCGGGAAGTTGTCAGCATTGCGATTCCCCGGGTCGAGGTTCGACGCAGTATCATCCGGCGGAAACAGGACCAACGACTTCAGGAAGCTCTGTAGCGCGCCGGACTCCGGCTCCGCCAATCGCGCATAAGCGTCGCGGGAGGCTTGTGCCTCGCCGCCGTGCCGCAGGATTACTTCGTCGAGCGAAATGCTGCGGCCATCGTGTCCGAAGGCGCTCTTCGAGCCTACACCCCATAGCGGACGGGTGAGGAACTTTCTCTGCAGCGTGCCGTCGTAATTGCGTTCGTAGAAGTTCGACCCAAGATCGTGCCGCTTGAAATCAGTGAAGATGTTTTCCACCAGGAATGCATTGCCTCGCGGCTCTTTCAGAGGTGGGAACCCGTGATGGTCGTCGATGACATTGATGAGTGTGCCTGCAGTGGAAAACAGGTTGTTGAAAATCCCGTGCACTGAATCGTAAGCAGTTGCCACATCAGCTACTCGACGGTCGTGGCTGATCTGGAAGTTGGGCATGTGACAGGAATTGCAGCCGATGCTATTGAATCTTTGCCGTCCCAACTGTGTGGTTGCATTCTGCTGGCCTAGTCCCGGCTTAAAATAGTTCAGGAGATAGAACTCGAGGTGATCTACGATGGCAGGGTCAATCTCATACTGGCCGCTTATCGGATCCGGCGCCGGGGGCGCATCGATGCTGTCCTGGGAGCCGTCCAGCACCATGCCAGAAGGAGTTACAACTCTTTGCCCGGCGTGAGCGTTGGCCAAATCCGGGTCGTTGACTTCGAGCCCCATCTCTTTATGGAGTGCACCGACTACGAATTCCCGAACCGAGATCCCGCGGCCCTCTGCGAAGAAGGGTCTCACCCTGAGATCGGGATTGACGCCTTGGACCCCGGAAGTATCCACGGTGCCGGAAGGCGTGGCCGTAATCGTCCCATAGTCAACTCCCTTGCTGCGCAAGGGAAGGGTCACCGAATGGCCACTCTGCTCCGCCATGGTGATGGCCTGCTGACGAATGCTTCGCAGATCGCCAGTGATTTCATCGGCCAGCATCTCCTTCAGTCCTAGCCCGAAAAGGTGCGGGGCATCGCGGCTGTCCGGCCTTGTGGCAACGTTGCCGCCCACGCCTGCCGACCCTCGCGGGCGTCCATGACACAGCGCACAACTATCGGACAGACCAGCACCAATCGCATCATTGGTGTTGAGGTCGCCTACGCCATCGCCTTCATTCGGGCCTTGTCCCTGCGCGTGAGTAAATTTGCGCTGGAAGACCTGGCGCCCCCGACGGACCGAACGAAAGGGATCGCGCCGAATGATAAAAATAGACGAGTTCGGAGTCTGCGCATCGCCGCGTCCAGCGCCAGTTTCGCCCTGCAGCGATTTGGCGATGCCCGCTTGGGCGGTATTTGGCGCTAGGGTCCGATCGGTCAGCTGGGCCAAGCAGCTTCCCGTGCCGGCAACGAAAAGAAACAATCCCCAAAGGAGTGTCGAATCTACACCCCGCCTCCGTGGAGATCTCATTGCAATGATCCCATTTCACAGATGTACTGTCCCAAATCTGGCGCGAGGTTACGCGGAAAAATGAAAACAACCGCGGATCACGCGGATTTAACGGATAAGGGACCGAATTTCGTGGAAGAATCGTTTCGGCGAGGCGCCGAAACTAGCACGCGAGCCGCGCGCGCTCCCCAGACCTTATTCCGGCGCGAGGGAGGCGACAATTTTTTCGAAGCGAGGATCGCCGCGCCGCGGATCCCAAAACGGCTGCAGCTTCGGATTTCCATAGTGCAGCGTTGCCGGAACGTGAACAGCCGCTCCAAGCTGTTCAATCGCGAGATCCTTGTCGCCAAGCAACGCCGCGCTCGCCGCAAACCAATTGAATCAACACCGGTCCATTGAATGCGTCTCTCCCAACGGGAAGGAGTTCCAATGCGCGGAGCATTCGATTGGTCCTGTCCGCAAAAATGGCTGCGCTCGAAACCGCGAATAGTAGTGACGGCACGCCTGCGATAACTCAGGGAGAGGCTTGTGGAAGAGACCTTGCGACGAGCTTTTGAAAGCGAGGCTGATCTCGCAACGGATCAAGTAGCGGATTGATCCGTAGCCAGTTATCTGGAGATTTCTCCAAGTAGCTGATCGCGGTGTCCTTCTGGCCGAGTCCTATGTAAACCAAGGCATAGAGAACGTTGCGAACGTAGTATTTTTGTCCGCACTCGTTTAATTCCTGCAGAATCTGCATGGCGTCGGCTGTCCTTCCTAGTTCGGCATAAGCCCGGCCGAGCAGAGCCAACGTGTCGCAATTATCGTTGAACCTTCTCGCTTTCTCGTATTCGGCGATTGCAGCGTTAACATCCCCTTTAAGAAAAAGGACTACTCCAAGATTCTGGTGGGCATAGGCAAAATTGCCCTCAAGCGCGAGAGTAGCACGAAACTGCGCAATCGCTTCATCATACCGCCGGGCCAACATTAGCGTAGAGCCCAGGTCTGCATTGATGACGAGCGAAAACGGATCGAGCTCGATGGCTCTTTTTCCCTCCTTGATTGCTTCGTCAAATCGTCCAAGCGACGTCAGCAAAGTATTGCCGTACCAATGATGGGCTGTTGCATAATTGGGATCGAGTTCGATCGCGCGCTTAAACTCGATTTCTGATTCCTGAAATTTGAAATCGTAGCACAGCAACATCGCGAGCGCGGCGTGTCCTTCGGGCGATGTCTCGTCGAGTTGAATAGTTCGAGTAGCCGCAGCTTTCGCCTTTGCGAACATTTCCTGTGAAGCACCAGCGTTGTAAAACGGCATAAGAAGATCCGCTTGAGCTAGTCCGGCATAAGCGCTCGCATAACTTGGATCTGCCGAGATCGCTTGTTGAAAGTAATCCGCCGCGGTTTGTAGATCGCGCCCGGTTCGCTTGTTCCAGAAGTATCTGCCTTTGAGGTACAGCTGATGCGCCTGCGTGTTCTCAGTCGGGCGAGCTGTGATCGCCCTCTGTTCGGATCCGCTCAGTCTTGCTTGCAGTGAGGAGGCAATCTTCTGTGCGACTTCGCTTTCTACGAGGAACATGTCGGTCAAATTCCGATCGTAGGTCTCGGCCCAGAGATGCGAGTCGTTAGGAGCATTGATAAGCCGAACCGTAATCCGGACCCGATCGCCAATCTTCTGCACCTGACCTTCCAGAATATTTGCCACCCGAAGCAGCTGCCCAACCTCACGCAAGTTGTGCGGTGAGCTCTTGTATTTCTCGGTCGATGTGCGCGAAATGACCTTTAGCTCGGCTATTTTCGAGAGGCGGCTAAGAATTTCGTCCTGGATTCCGTCAGCAATAAACGCGTTCTCTTTATCGCCACCGAGATTTTCAAATGGAAGAACTGCGATACCCGTCGGCAAAGGCGCGGGTTCGCGATTCAAAAGCAGCATGCTCGCCAGAACCACTAGCCCAGCCAACGCCGGAACTAATGCCGCTGTCGTTGGATTACGGCGAATCAACTTACCAGCTCGTTTGAAAAGACTCGTCGGACGCGCCCGAATTGGTTCGTGACGCAACCAGCGCTCCAAGTCTTCGGCCAGCGCGAGAGCTGAAGTGTAGCGGCGTTGCGGCTCTTTCTCCAAACACTTCACGCAAATGATGGCAAGGTCGACATCTACTTTGGGATTCCAGAGTCGGGGACTTCGCGGCTCGGTTTCCATCACCAAACGAATCGTCTCGTAGGTCGTGCCGCCGGCGAACGGCGGCTGGCCAGTCAGCATTTGATAGAAAACCGCGCCTAACGAATAAACATCGGCTGCCGCAGTTAGCTCTTTGACACGACCGGCGGCCTGCTCCGGTGCCATATAACTAGGCGTTCCAAGAACATCGAATGAGTTCGTCACGGTGCTCTGGTTTTCAATCAGGCGCGCCAGGCCGAAGTCGGTCAGATGCGGTTCGCCACGTCGATCGAGCAAAATGTTTCCCGGTTTGATGTCGCGATGAAGGATTCCGCGTTCGTGAGCGAAATGAGTCGTGCGCGCAATTTTCACCAGCAATTCCGCGGCCCGTCGCGGAGATATCGGCTCACGCTTGAGAACGTCATCAAGCTGGCCACCTTCGACGAACTTCATGCTGAAATAGCAGGAGCCGTCGCGCTCGCCGATCTCGTAGATCGGAACAATTTGAGGATGCTCAAGGCTGGCGGCTGCCTCGGCTTCGCGGCGGAAGCGTCTCAGATGTGCCTCGGTGGCCCTCGGACCGACGCCAATGACTTTTAACGCAACGGTCCGATTGAGACTTTTCTGTCGCGCGCGATAGACCACGCCCTGACCCCCGCGGCCGATTTCCTTCAACAATTCATAGTCGCCGAATTCCGTTGGCATCCTTGCTGCGCTCAATCCGAGAAGCTCGTCGTCTTCATTCGGTAGCGCCCCAAGACCAGTCTTAAAGAGACATAAGCTGCAAAATCCTTGCGGCGCGTCAGCGAAGATCTTGCTCCCGCATTTGCCGCAAACTCGGCCCACATTTGTCATGGTGGTTTTCGGGCGATCAGTCACCTCCATATGTACTGTGCCAAATCTTCTCGGAGGTTACGCTTGCAATACAGCAATGAAATGCCGCAACTCGTCTTCCACGTCTCCAGGCGTCCCGACAGTGTGAGCGATCTCCTCGCGCAACAGCAGGCGATATCGCTGACGCAGGCGATGGAACGCCTGCTTCACCGCGTTTTCACTCATGCTCAATTCTCGCGCGATCTCCGCCTGCGAGGGCCGGCCCGGTTCGTCAGTAAGCATTTGCTTTAACTGTTCGAACAGCGGTGCTCTTCCTGCGACCCGATATTCTTCCCCGAGGCGCGCGAGCACTTGCTCCAGCAGTGTTAATGCCCATCGGCGTT
The DNA here is from genome assembly GCA_003219265.1 of Verrucomicrobiota bacterium. Taxonomy (GTDB): domain Bacteria; phylum Verrucomicrobiota; class Verrucomicrobiia; order Chthoniobacterales; family UBA10450; genus AV133. The sequence goes on along the minus strand of QHQE01000139.1, from coordinate 11,127 downwards.
GATAAATTCGGTCAGGGCTTAACATGCGTGCCAGCTCGAGATCGGCGTGCTCCCGCGCGAGCAGTTCTTCCAATGGCACCAGCGGTCCACCCTCACCACGCTTGACAGTCATCGCGCGACGGTGCGCTTTACCAAGGAAATTTTTAAGTGAGGCGAGGAGATAGGAGCGTAAACGCCCCTTTTCCCGGCGGACGGCGTCCAAGTCTTTTCTCTCGAGCAGCAGCGCGAAGAAACCCTGGGTAAGATCTTGCGCTTCCTCTGTAGCGTAGCCCTGCCGCCTCACGAAGCCATAAAGTGGCCACCAGTAAATGCGGCAAAGCTTCTCCAGCGCTTCTTCGGCCGCCGGCGATTCGCCTCGCGCGGTTAACACCACGCTCCAATGAGTGGTAGCGAATGCGACAGCTCCGTTTTGCACGCTTTCGCCAGCCCTAGTCAGTGAAGTCACCCGATCAGCAGCACGCATGCTGCGATTCAAGTAAAAAATCGCGCGAAAATCAAGCCTGCATTCTGGCGTTCCTTCAATGCCGCTTGCCGGTGGCAATGACAATTGACTCCGAAAGCTTTCGCGAGTTGAGAGAAGTTTCCGATTTACGAATCGCTCTTCCGGCGTTTCAATTAGCCCGTGACCCAGGCCAAGAAGATTTTCGGCACTGACGGCGTCCGCGGCGTTGCCAACGTGGAACCAGTCACCGCCGAGACCGCGCTTAAGCTCGGCCGCGCCGCGGCGCACGTTTTCACGCAACTGAATCCCCGTACCATCCCCGAGGGCGCGCGCCCGAAAATCGTGCTCGGTAAAGACACGCGCCTCTCGGGTTACATGCTCGAGAACGCGCTCGTCGCCGGCATCACTTCTCTCGGCGTCGATGTTCTCATCATCGGGCCGCTGCCGACGCCGGGCGTGGCTTACATCACCCGCGCGCTCCGCGCCGATGCCGGCATCGTCCTTTCCGCCTCCCATAATTCCTACGAAGACAACGGCATCAAATTTTTCCGGCACGACGGCTACAAGCTCGACGATCAGGTCGAACAAAAAATCGAACAGCTCGTTTTCGCCGGCGAGGTTGATTCGATTCGCCCAACCGCCGGAAAAATCGGACGCGCCGCGCGCATCGATGACGCCCTCGGTCGCTATGTCGAATTTGCCAAGGCGAGCTTTTCGCGCGGGATGTCGCTTGAGGAAATGCGCGTGGCGGTCGATGTGGCCAACGGCGCTGCTTACAAATCGACGCCGTGCGTTTTGCGCGAGCTCGGCGCGGAGGTCATCATTGCGCACAACGAACCGAACGGCATGAACATCAACGCGCAATGCGGCAGCACGCATCCGCAGGAAATCCAGCGCCTCGTCAAGGAGAACGGCGCGGATGTCGGCATCACGCACGATGGCGACGCCGATCGCGTCCTGCTTTGCGACGAAAACGGCGAGATTGTCGATGGAGACGAAATTCTTGCCATCGCCTCCGTCGATCTTTTGCGCGCCGGCCGGCTGGAGCAAAACACGCTCGTTGCCACTGTGATGAGCAATTTCGGTCTCGATGAAACGCTCGCCGCGCATGGCGGCAAAGTGGTGCGAACAAAAGTGGGCGATCGTTACGTGATCGAAGAAATGATTTCTCGAAAATTAAATCTCGGCGGCGAGCAAAGCGGTCACATCATTTTCCGCGATTTCACTACCACCGGCGACGGCATCATCAGCGCGCTCCAGATTTTGCGCATCATGCACAAGACCGGCCAGCCGTTGAGCAAATTGAAAACCTGTCTCAAAAAATATCCGCAGGCCCAGCGCAATTTGGTCGTGAAAGCCAAGCCGCCCATCGAAGAACTCCGCGAAGTCGTGAAGTTGCGCGATGAAATCGAGCGCGAACTCGCCGGCCAAGGCCGCATCCTCCTGCGTTATTCCGGCACGGAACCAAAAATCCGTTTGTTAATCGAAGGTCGCGAATTGGACAAGATCGACAAGCAAGCGAACCGCATCGCCAACGCAATTCAAAACGCGATTGGGGCCAACTAAAACGCGATGCAAAAACGCATAAGCGGAAAGTGTCATGACGCTCGCGCGAGTAGTTGAATCTTTACTCTTCAGCGCGCAAAAACCGCTCTCCGCAAAAGAGATGGTCGATGTTATCAAGCGCGCCGGCCAAGTCGATGAGCTTTCGCCTAACGAATTCGCCAAGGTCCGCGAGTCCGAAGTGGCCGCTGCGGTCGAAGAATTGAAAATCGAATACGGGCAACAAGAGCGCGCTTTTCAACTGGTTGAAAAAGCCGAAGGCTGGCAGCTCGCGACCGATCCCGCGTATGCCAATTGGGTGCGCCAACTTTTTCCCGCGCCGAAACCGGCGCGCTTGACCGCGCCCGCGCTCGAAACGCTGGCGATCATCGCCTACCGCCAGCCGATCACCCGCCCCGATGTTGAGGCCGTGCGCGGCGTCGCCATCGATGGGGTTCTGCAAACACTGATGGAACGCGGTCTTGTCAAAATTAGCGGGCGCGCAGAAATTCCGGGACGGCCGCTGCTGTACGAGACCACGCAATTTTTTCTCGATCACTTCGGTCTGCGCAATTTAGAGGAATTGCCCAATGTCGAAGAATTGCGGAAACGCTATCTGCCGGTAAGCCCGCGCTCGCAGCCACCGGTTGCGACTGAGCAAACTGTCCCAACCTCGCCAACCTGAATCCTCTCGAATCGCTTTCCACGGAGGCGCGCGGCGATTGAGTCTGGTAATTTCCAAGCGTCGCGCTCGGCAAAGAGTACCTGCGGATTACGGAATCATGAAATCACTCGCGTTCTTTGCGGGCTTTCTTCTCATCGCAACATCGACAACTGCCTTGGCGGAATTGCGCGCCGGCGATTGCGCGCGCGCGGCAAAATATTCCGAGGGCAAGCGCGGCATCTCCATGCTCGTCATGCAAAATGGCCGAACCATCTTCGAGCATTACGCGAACGGCGGATCAGCTGACGGCAAATGGCCGATCTTCAGCGGCACAAAAAGTTTTTGGGGCATCGCCGCGCTCGTCGCCGTTCATGATGGATTGTTCGAACTCGACGACCACGTGTCTGACACGATCACGGAATGGCGAAGCGATCCGCTGAGATCGCAAATCACGATTCGCAAACTGTTAAACTTCACCGACGGCATCGAGCCCGCGCCGCATCTGCATCGCCAATCAATTCGCGACCGCAACGCCATGGCGATTCGATTGTCGATCCTGGCTGAGCCGGGTTCAGCTTTTACTTATGGACCAAGTCATCTCCAGATTTTTTCGGAGCTGCTGAGCCGAAAACTAAACGGCCACAGCACGTTCGCTTATCTCGCAAGTCATGTTCTCGATCCACTCGGTCTCGATCATCTCGAATACAAAAAAGATCGGCGCGGCAATCCGCTGCTCGCCACCGGCTTTAAACTGACGGCGCGCGAATGGGCGCGATTGGGTGCGCTCGTCCTCGGACGCGGAGTTTATCGTGGCCGGCAAATTGTTCCCGAAATTACCTTGCGACAGGCTTTCGTCGGCTCACCCGCGAATCCATCCTACGGATTGACGTTCTGGTTGAATCGACAAGCGCCAATCGGCCGGGAGATCGACATCGAGAACATGCTCGATCTGCCCTGGCAGCGCGCCGACTGGATGAATATCTGCATTTGCAAAGATGCGCCCGCGGACATGTTGGTCGCGCTCGGCTCTGGTTATCAACGCCTCTTCATCATTCCGTCGATGAACGCGCTGATCGTGCGGCAAGGATGGGGTGCGAAATTTTCCGACGCGGATTTCCTGCGACTGGTTCTCGGACAATCTCGATAGCGGATTTGACTTGATCGCGCATTTCCTGAACGATGCACGCAACCTTTTGAGACATGAACAAATTTGCGATCGGTTGCGGCGGCGTGTTGGTCATCATTGCCTTCTTTGCAGTGGTGGCGGGGCTCGGATTGATGGGCAGTTACAACCGGCTGGTCAAATTGCAGCAGAGCGTCGATCAAAGCTGGGCGCAGGTGCAAAATGTTTACCAGCGCCGCGCAGATTTGATTCCAAATCTGGTGAACACAGTGTCCGGCGCGGCGAATTTCGAAAAATCGACACTCATCGCCGTGACCAATGCGCGCGCCAGCGTCGGCCGGGTGCAGCTTGATCCGAACAAAGCGCCCACCGATGCGGCACAGCTCGAGCAATTCCAAGCAGCGCAAGGACAGCTTTCAAATGCTCTCTCGCGCTTGCTCGTGGTGGTCGAGCGTTATCCGGAGATTAAGGCGAACCAGAGCTTTCTCGGCCTGCAAGCGCAGCTCGAAGGCACCGAGAATCGGATTTCAGTTGAGCGCGGCAACTTCAACACAGCGGTGCAAAATTACAACACGGCCGTGCGCAGCTTTCCGACGAATTTTATCGCCGGGATGTTTGGCTTTGCGCCGCGGCCATTCTTTGCCGCGCAACCGGGCGCAGAAAGAGCGCCGGCCGTGAATTTCAATTTCGGCACACCGGCGCCGGCAACTTCACCAACGGGCACGCCATAGGTAGGGACATCTCTCCGAGATGTCCGTAAATTTTTCGCCAGTGCACGTGAAGATCGGAAAAGTCGGACGCTTCGGAAAAGCATCCTTATCTTCAATGATTGTCGATTCTTCTGTAGCGGCCGGCGTGTCGCCGGCACCGACGACGCAGCCGGCACGGCTGCCACTACAAAGATTTCGCGTGAAACGAATCGCGTCGGAGGTGGATCGGCCGCTCCGCGGGCGATGCCAAACAAGTGCGGCTTCGCCGCCATTTACAACATCGAGCGCGGAGCGCTCGATCCGCCTCATCATCATTACGCTCATTTTTGTTGCGGTCACGAGCCACGCCGCTGAGGTCATTCCGCCGAAACCCGCCGGCTATTTCAACGATTACGCCAGCGTCGTTTTAAAAGAAGCCGCGCTGCGCTTCGACGAGCAGCTGGCCCAGTTCGAGCGCGAGACTTCCGATCAAGTCGTGGTCGCGGTGTTTCCGAAAATGCAGAGCGACTCCTCGATCGAAGATTACACTCAACGGGTCGCGCAAGCGTGGGGCGTCGGACAAAAAGAGCAGCGCAACGGCGTGGTCCTGTTCGTTTTTAAAAGCGACCGCAAAATGTACATCCAGGTCGGCTACGGATTGGAAGGCGCGCTGCCGGACATCACCGCGTTCGACATCACTGAATATCACATCAAGCCGCAGTTCCGTAACAACAACTACGAAGGAGGGCTCGCCACCGGCATTGATCTAATCTGCAAAGCGATCCGCGGCGAGTACAAGGGCCGCGGCCAAACCGACCTCGAAAGACACAGAGGCGCAAGTAGCCCATTCGGTTTTCTGGTGTTTTTGCTCGTTCTCATCATTTTTCTCATCGCCTCGCGAGGTTGGCGGCGGCGCGGCTATAGGTATTCCAGCTTTGGCGGACCATTCATCGGCGGATGGTCGAGCGGTGGAGGCGGTTGGTCATCCGGCGGTGGTGGATTTAGCGGGGGAGGCGGCAGCTTCGGCGGCGGCGGCGCAGGCTCGAGCTGGTAACGACATGCGGACAAAGGAATTTCTGAGCAAGCTCGAACACGACCGGATCGTGCAGGCGCTTCGAGGGGCGGAAGCAAAAACGTCCGGTCAGATTCGCGTTTATATTCAGCCCAGAAAGTTAACTATCGATCCGCTGGCCGCCGCGCAAAAGAAATTTCATCAGCTCAGGATGCACAAAACGCCTGACCGGAACGCCGTGCTGATCTTCGTCGCGCCGCGCGCGCATAAGTTTGCCGTGGTCGGCGATAAGGCCATTCACGAAAAATGCGGTGAAAAATTCTGGCAATGCCTTGTCGATGCAATGCGCGCGCATTTTCAGAACGAGAAATTCAGTCACGCACTCGTCGAGGCGGTCGAGGAAATCGGAAAAGTACTGGCCGCTAATTTTCCGAAAACACGCGTCGCTGGAAGCGAATTGAGCGACGAAATCGTCGAAAAGAAAAAAACCGATTAGACGACTGGCAGCGCCGGCAAATGTCGCGTGAACCATTCGCTCGCGAGTTTGGCGACGGACTCGAGCGCGCCTGGTTCTTCGAAAAGGTGAGTGGCGCCCGGAACGAGCTCGATTTTCACTTCGCATTTCATTTTCGCCATCGCCTCACGATTCATGTCGATCACGGCATCATCCCCCCCGCCGACGATTAGCAGCGTTGGCGCTTTTACTTTGGCAAGCGCCGCGCCAGCCAAGTCGGGCCGGCCACCGCGGGAAACCTCCGCGCCGACCGGCTCCGGTCGCGCGGCCGCCGCGACCAAGGCTGCGCCGCCGCCAGTACTCGATCCAAAATAGCCGAGGCGGAAACCGTGCGCCGAAGGTTCATGCAGAATCCAATCGGTCGCCGAGCCGAGCCGTTCGGCGAGGAGGCCAATGTTGAAGCGCAAATGCCCGGTGCGAATATCGACCGCTTCTTCTCCGCGCGTGAGCAGATCGAAGAGCAGCGTGGCGAGGCCGGCGTTGTTCAAGATCCTGGCGACGAAGTGGTTACGCTGACTATGCCGGCTGCTGCCGCTGCCGTGAGCAAAGAGAACGATGCCACGCGCGGCGTCCGGCACGGTCAAATTGCCCTCCAGCTTTGCACCGCGCGCGGGAATTTCGATCTCGCTCGCGGCGTTCACAAACCCTCCGGATAGGTCTCGGGCAACTCGCCGCATTCCCACTCGCTTGATCGCTCGAGCGGCTCGAGTGCGCGGGTTTCGTCGAGATGAACGATTGCATCGAACTGCTCCGGCAAACATGCCTCGAAATAATGACTCCAGCGCTCCGTTTCCGGCCGGTAAATCACACCGATGGCGCGCTCGAGTCGCCGGGCCCGAAGCAGCTCAGTCGCATCGTTTCTTTCGCGGAGATTGAGCCAGAAGCGCGGGCCGCCGACGTTATGGAAAAGTTCTTCGTAACTGCCGGCGAGCGCAGGACGCACGCGTTTGCGCTCGGCGGTGCCACCCCAGTCCGACGCGGCAGTTACCGTCCCGGAATATGTGCTGAACCCGATAGAAAAAACTTCGCGTCCGTAGCGCTCGCGGGCGAGCTGGCCCACGTTCCATTCGCCGCGTTCGCTCATCTGGGTCGCGCGCGCATCGCCGAGATGTGAGTTGTGCGCCCAAACAATGATTTTGCTTCGTCCGCTGTCAAAGTGACCGACGAGCGCTTGCAGGGTCTCGACCATGTGTTGGTCGCGCAAGTTCCATGAAGTGTCGCGGCCGCGAAACATCGAGCGGTAATAGCGTTCCGCATTCGCCACGAGCCGCGCGTTTTGCTCCGCATAAAAAAATTCGTCCTCAGCCACCTGGCCGTCGCGACTCATGAGGTCGCCGTACTTGCGCCGCAAATCAGCGAGTTGCGCGACCACTTCATCCTCGCACGATTCGAGTTGTCCGCGTGTCGTGGCGTAGCCGTAAGCCTGCGGGTCTTCTCCAAAAAACTCGAAGCAACCGTAACGATGACGCGCGCGGCGGGCAGCGGCGGGATCGACTTTGTCGAGATACCGCAGGACGGAATCGATGGATGCGTGCATGCTGTAAAGATCCAGGCCGAACATGCCGACACGTTCGCGCTCAGCTTGGCGTTGCTGATTCCAATCGCGCAGCCATTCGACGAACTCGACCATGACTGTGTTACGCCACATCCACGCGGGAAACCGGCGGAAATCGCTCAGCGCTTCCGCCGCGTTGCGCTCTTCGGCTCGGCCAGCGACATAACGATGTACGCGCAGCATGTCGGGCCAATCGGCTTCCAATGCGACGATCCGGAAATTTTTCTCCGCAATCAGGCGACGAGTGAGCTCCGCGCGCCTGGCGTAGAACTCGTGGGTTCCATGAGACGCTTCGCCAATGAGCACAAATCCCGCGGGACCAGCGAGCTCGATCAAATCGTCGTAATCGGCGGTTGCAGAAATACGATGCGCCGCATCCGTGATCGCCGTTGCCATGTCGCGGCTCGAAATAGTGGCGCTCATGACTGCGTTTTTTCCGTCGCGGCACGGGCGAGCAAGTCACGCACTTCCTCATCGCTGGTCTGCGAAAAATCTTCGTAGAACTGCCCGACGCCGTAAAACGGCTCGGGGGTCGCCGCACAGACGACCTCGTCCACTTCGTGACGAAACTCGGCGCAAGTCTCCGGCGAAGCGACTGGGACGCCAACCACACAAGCGGCAACTCCGCGTTGTTTGAGCGCGGTCGCCGCCGCGCGCATGGTTGCGCCGGTGGCGAGGCCATCATCTACTAGAATCACGGTTTTGCCACGCAAGTCCGGTAATGGACGGTTGCCTCGATACTCCGCCTCGCGACGCTCAAGCTCGCGGGTTTCCTCGGCAGTTACGGCAGCCAACATTTCCTCCGCATTCGGGAGCTGCGCCACGACGTCTTCGTTGAGAACTCGCACGCCGCCGGAGGCGATCGCACCCATCGCGAGTTCGCCATAACCCGGAACGCCGAGCTTTCGCACGACGAAAACATCGAGCGGGACGCGCAGTGCTCTCGCCACTTCGTACCCGACCGGCACACCACCCCGCGGCAGGGCGAGCACGATCACGTCGGGGTGCCCCGCGTATTTCTGCAGATGCTTCGCGAGGACGCGACCCGCCTCGTGCCGGTCGCTAAAGCTAGACCAGCGCTCGGCAGAGTCCCCAAACATAAGATTTACGCGTCTTCTCCGGTCGCGATCGGCCAGAACGACGGCATGTTCGCCGTGACCCGCGGCGGATTGATGAAACGGTCAGCGACGATTTTATGCACGGTGGCCTCAATGATTTCCAATCCCTGTGCCCTCATAATCTTACCTCATAATCTTAATAAAGGAATCGCTCCTCCTCTCTTCCGTGCATACGCTTCTTTTTGTCGATAGGTAAAATCGGCGCTTGCAAAGTTCTCACACTGGTGTTCATTTCTCGTCCCGCAGCGAGTTTTTTAAGTTGCGCCGTTGGTCCCTGGGTCTCCGTCGCTGGACGTGAAGCCGTACTCGCCAGGGGAAACCCGGCGAAGAAAACGTGGAGTCATGGAGTGATCTAGTAATGGACTAGCCGTATTTTCAGCACTCCAATACTCCAGCGCTCCATCAATAGAAGAAGACTATGCCAGTTCGTTACGGTCGTTTTGAAATGCCGAAAACTCTCGTCAAAGACGAGAACACCGCCACTGAGACCTACGCCAAGTTTGTGGCCGAGCCATTTGAAGCCGGTTACGGGCACACGGTCGGAAATTCACTCCGGCGCGTCCTGCTCTCCTCGCTCGAAGGCGCGGCCATCACGGCGGTGAAAATCACCGGGGCGCAACATGAATTCGCCACGCTGCCGGGCGTGGTCGAGGACGTGACCGACATCGTCCTCAATCTCAAGCGCGTGAAATTCAAAGCTGAGGATCATGAAGCCCGCAAACTTTCGCTCAGCGTGAACAAAGAAGGCGAAGTGACCGCCGGGGACATCCAACTGGTGCAAGGCTATGACGTGCTCAATCCGAAGCAGGTCATCTGCACGCTGGATAAGAAACATAAGTTCGATGCCGAGCTCGATGTGCGCGTCGGCCGTGGGTTTGCCACCGGCGACGAAAACAAGCGGCCGGATCAACCGATCGGCCTGATCCCGATCGATTCGATTTTTTCGCCGGTTACCCGCGTGAAGTACGCGGTGGAAAATACCCGTGTCGGTCAGCGCACCGATTACGACAAGCTCATCCTCGAAATCTGGACCGATGGAAGATTGACGCCGGATGATGCGTTGCTCCAGGCCTCGGCGATTTTGCGGCACCATCTCGATGTTTTCGTCAACTTCAACGAGGAGGTGATCGAGTTCGACGAGACGCCCGCGGGTGTAAGCGAAGAAAACATAAAGCTTAAGAAGCTGCTCAACATGAGCGTGAATGAGATCGAGCTGAGCGTGCGTGCGGCCAACTGCTTGAACAACGCCAACATCACCACGGTGGGTCAGCTTGCGCAAAAAACTGAGGCCGAGATGCTCAAGTATCGCAACTTCGGCAAGAAATCGCTCAACGAGATCAAAGACAAACTACAGCAGCTTGGTTTGAGTCTGGGCATGAAATTCGATCCCGGCATGGTTGACATGCCTGCGGCGGTAGCCGAGGGCGCGAGTCCGAACGGCACACCTTCCGAAAAGTAACTGCCGCTGAATCGACAATTACCTTCGCCGGCTGATGAGACACCAAAAGAAAACGATCAAGCTCAGCCGTACCGCCGAGCATCGGAAGGCTCTGCTCGCCAACCAGGTTTGCAGTTTGATCGCGCACCAGCGCGTCAAAACCACGCTGGCGAAAGCGAAAGCCGTCCGCCCGCTGGCGGAGAAAATGGTGACCTTCGGGAAAAACGGCTCAATCCACGCGCGCCGGATGGCGTTGTCGATGTTGCGGCAAAAAGATGCCGTGAAAAAATTGTTCGACGAGATCGCGCCGCGTAGCGCGGATCGCAATGGCGGTTACACGCGCATTGTAAAGCTCGGTCAGCGCAAGAGCGATTCCGCCTCAATGGCGTTCATCGAATGGGTCGATGCCGCGCAAGCGATCGAGGAAAAAGAGCCTAAAGAAAAACCTGCCAAGAAACAAAAGGAGGCCGCGCCTCCGCCCAAAGAAGCGGCAGCCCCGAAAGCCGAAGAGCCGAAATCCAAAAAGCGGAAATGGTTCGGCAAAAAATCCGAGGCGGCAGCGAAATAATTCCGCGGGCCGCTTCGCTTCGCAAGGTGGATCGACCGCTCCGCCGGGCGATCCACTTAACGCAGCGGAACCAGCCGCCAGTTTATTTTTCCATCGATAATCTGCAGCCACGCCACGCTCGCCGGCCAGCCGCGATTGGGTCGCGTGACACAGCCGGGATTTAAGAAGCGAACATTTCCACGACGCTCGTCCCGCGGCACATGCGTGTGACCGTGCAGCACAACACCGACATCTTCCCCCGAAAGCGTTCGGGGCTCCGGCGGAATGTGCACAAGGCGAAAGCGAACGCCTCCGCGCACAAGATCGACAATTAGCGGCCAGTCAGAATTGCTGTCGCAATTTCCGCGCACAATCGTCACCGGCAGCCCGATGGCGCACAGTTCATCGAGAATCCTTTCCGCGCAAACATCGCCGAGATGCCAAATCTCATCCGCGTCTCGCGCCAGGACCAAGACTTTCTCC
>QHQE01000022.1 GCA_003219265.1 Verrucomicrobiota bacterium | reverse complement strand
AGTAACCAGCGATAAACTCATCGATTTTCAGACTGGGCTTCTCGGCTAGCGGTAATGCAATGTAAAAGTCTTCTTCGTCTGCGAAGACGTTCGGCATAAAAAGCGTCTTAAGCGCCTTGCGAGCATCATCACGCAATTGCGAAAATTCAGCTTGATCATCGTTAACGTTATAGATTCGCTTACTTTGAAAAAAGCGATAGCTGAGGCGATCTGGGGCACTGATATGGAAGATCCGTTCGCATTGGCCTTTGCCAAGACTTACCTCTTCAAAAGTCTGAAGGAGATTTTCTAACGCGTACTCTCGTCCTGCTAGCTTCTCGCGCGGAGCAACCGCCAATACTGGCCAAATTTCGGATACCGTTTCCGACTTTTGACTTATCAGCACTCGGTTTCGGACTTGCAAGGTGTAGGGCACTCCAAAGCCAGCATTTTGATATTCGAAACTGATATCAGTTAGGTATCCCAATAACTCAACGATTCTAAATGAGCATGACTTTGGTAGACGTTTATCAGTTAAGAGTTCATAAAGTTCTGGAAATACGCCAACTTCGCCGATGCTTACGGTTTGGGAGTTAAAATCGTCTTTCGCAGCGTACCGATGACTCAGACCATGCTTGAAAGGCGTTGCGAATAAATCCGGCTTTCGCAATGCGATGTGCGCTTTTGCCAGGTTTAGGAACGCGTAATAATAAAAGAGAGGACTCGCTCGATGTTGTAGATGCCGGGCGGAGGAAAAGAACGCTTCCCCCTGTCGTATGAATGCTTGAAATAGATCGTATGTGTCGTCGCCCTGTTTGCCCTCGAATCCTGTCAGGTCCTGAACAAGTTTTTTGCCAGCATCCTCGACATCGCAATAAAAGCTTAACGCTCCAAATATCTCTTCGTCCGCGCTGCAGCTTGTTCGAAGTTGTCCGCGAGGATATTTATCAAGTTGTAGTGGCAAGAATCCCGTTGAATTACGGGCCGGCGGTATACCAGCGAACGGATCGGACTGCGCTTGATTCATGAGGTGAACGAAAGCTACCGGGTTGAATTTTGCTCGCAACAAAGTTGATCAAGCTGGAAAGATTAGGGATGACTCTCGATCCTAATACGATTCGCGCGGCGCATAAGCGGATTTGTGCGCACATACATCGGACGCCGGTGTTGACGAGCACGCGGTTGGACGAGGCGAGCGGCGCGCATTTGTTTTTAAAATGCGAAAACTTTCAGAAGGTCGGTGCCTTCAAGGCGCGTGGGGCGACCAATGCAGTTTTTTCACTCGATGAAGCGACGGCGAAGCTCGGTGTCGCGACACATTCGTCGGGGAATCACGGGGCTGCGCTGGCACGCGCGGCGAAACTTCGCAGTATTCCCGCGCACATCGTTATGCCGTCGAACTCGACGAAAGTAAAGGTGCGCGCGGTCGAAAGTTACGGCGCGCGCATTGTCTTTTGCGAACCGACGGAGGCGGCGCGCGAGGCGGCATGCGCGGACGTGATTGCGAAAACTAGGGCGACATTGATTCATTCTTTCGAAAACGAAGATGTGATGGCAGGGCAGGGGACGGCCGTAGTGGAATTGCTCGAAGAGGTAGATGTCGATCTTGTGTTATGTCCGGTCGGCGGCGGCGGTTTGCTTTGCGGCACAGCAGTCGCGGCGAAAACGATGCGGCCGAAAATTAAAGTGGTCGCGGCGGAACCGGCGAACGCGGACGATGCCGCGCAATCATTTCGCGCGGGCCGATTGATTCGCACCGAAAAAAAATTTACGATCGCCGATGGACTGCGGACAAATGTCGGGGCGCTGAATTTTTCGATCATCCAGCGCTACGTCGATGACATCGTGACTGTGAGCGAAGAAGCGATTATCTCAGCGATGCGGACGATTTGGGAGACGATGAAGATTGTCATTGAACCGTCAGCAGCCGTTCCGTATGCCGCCATTGTCGAAAACCAGTCTTCGCTAAGCTCCGGCTCGGCAAGCAAGATCGACATTCGCGGCCGGCGGGTCGGCATCATTCTCACCGGCGGCAACGTCGATCTCGATGCGTTGCCGTGGATGCTGTAGGGACGACGTTGCCGTCCCGTGGGAAGCAAACTGCTTCCCCTACAAAAATTCGTCGGCGCGATGGGATCGTGCCGCAAGATTTTGCCAAGCGGCAACTCCTCCCTAGAAACTGCAGTGGCAGCCGTTCTCGCAAACATCTTCGGAGCGGAGGCTGCAACGTTCCCGAAGGGAAAATGCCACCGCCATTTTAAGGTTTTCACGTGAATAGGCAACCGTTGGCCGCGTCACAATCGAAACTTCTCTGCAAGAGTGGAGTTTAATTAGTATGAAAACGTTAAGCTTAGTTACGGCAATGTTCTTCCTGCTGTTCAGCGCCGTTGTTTCTCGCGGAGCGAATTTGACGAGAATGTCCGACGAAACCGGTGTTCCCGTCGCTACGTTGCAAGCCGAGAGGGCGTCGACGGGGCTCGGTTGGGGTGAATTGGAGAAAGCAAACTTGCTGGCTAATGCATCTGGCAAAAGCTTCGACGACATCGTAGCAATGCACAAAGCCGGGGAGGGCTGGGGTAAAATTGCGCACGACAACGGGCTCAACCTCGGTACGGTCGTGAGCAACGCGCGCCAGTCAGACCACGCGGCATCACACGGTCAGAAGGCTCATGGTAAAAGCAGCGTCCATGGCAACAGCGCCACTGGCTTTGGCAAGGGCCACGCGAGCACGATGAAAGGTGTTGGTCGTGGATCGAGCGTTAAATCCGGCCGAGGACCCGTTCATGGCATGGGTAGTATGGGTCACGGCCATGGCGGCCATTAAGACGGCTACGGCAAGAACAGGTCTAGAGAGTGACTACTTAAGCGTAATTTCGCGCATCGTTTTGGTGCCGAGGATTTCGCGGATGTCCAGTCGCTTTATCGTCGTGGCGCGACGTTGATCTTCCTTGCCCATCACTTTCTCGACGATCGGGTCCATCTTGGCGATTCAGGATCTCGAAAACATCGGCCGATTGGTGATTTAAAAGGTCTCGACAAACGTAGGGACTAGAACCGAGAATCGGCGACCTATGAGAAAACACTCCATTCTTCTTTGCCTGGCGTTGATCGCCACCGTTCCAATTTGTTTCGGTCAAACGAAGTCATCTCAGCCGCAATTGGCGGGCGCGAAAGAGACGGCCGTGGCTGACTTGGAGAAGTCGGCCTGGGAGGCGTACAAGAACAAACAGGGTGACGCCTTCAAAAAGTTTCTCTCCAAAGACTACTACGGCGCGTACGCGGAGGGAATTAAGAACGTGGATGGGGAAATCGCGGACATGGAGAAGGGCGAGCTGCGAGAGTACTCGTTTGCCGATACGAAAGTGGTGTTCCCGAGTCCGGACGCCGCGGTGATGACATACAAAGTCACGATGCAAGGCACCTCCGCCGGGCAGGACGTGTCCGGCACATACAACGCTGCCAGCGTTTACGTTCAGCGAGACGGCAAATGGCTCGGCGTCTTTCATACTGAAGTAAAAGCTCAGCAGCCGTAACAATCAGACAAAGTAATGAGCGACGGTGAAACGCGTCCTCGACGCGTTTTCGCTCGCCTAATTACCTTCTCAATGTACACGCTGACGATCATGCCAATCTCAAATCGACTGATCTTAGGCGCGGTCGCGGCGATTCTGCCGGTGATGGCTCGTGCGCAATCAACCAAGCCAATGATGAAAGCAATCGTCATTCATGAATATGGCGGACCGGAAGTTTTGAAATACGAGGACGTCCCACGGCCGGAGCCGAAGGAGAACGAAGCTCTCGTGCGAGTGATCGCAGCGGGCGTAAACCCAGTTGACGCGCTCATTCGAACGGGGAAGTACGCGAAATTCTTTGGAACGACTCTGCCTTTGATTCCAGGATACGATATCGCCGGAATCGTTGAGAAAACAGGAGCGAAGATCACGAAGCTGAAAGCCGGCGACTCGATTTACGCATACGTTCTTTGGGGCGGCGGTTACGCAGAGTACGCGGTGGCGACGGAAGGGGAGGCGACAGCAAAGCCGAAGTCGCTCAATTATATTGAGGCTGCCGCTGCGCCCCTCGTTGCATTGACGGCGTGGCAGGCGCTCATCGACACCGCGAAGTTGAGCGCGGGTCAGACTGTGCTCATTCACGGCGGCTCGGGCGGCGTGGGAAGTATGGCAATCCAGATCGCAAAAGCGCGCGGTGCGAAAGTGATTGCGACGGCATCAACCTCAAACCAGGAATTGCTCAAGCAGCTTGGCGCAGATGTGGCGATCGATTACACGAAAACGAAATTCGAAGACGTCGCCAAAGATGTCGATGTGGTGCTCGATTCGGTTGGGAAGGACACGCTCGCGCGTTCTTACGGGGTAGTCCGGAAGGGCGGTATCATCGCAACGCTGGTCGCGGAGCCCGATCAAGCTGAACTCGATAAACACGGGATCCGCGGAGCGGCCATCTCGGTCAAGCCCAACGCGAGCGAGCTCGCGGAGATCACCAAGTTGATCGAAGAGAAAAAAATCAAGCCGGTCGTTTCTCAAGTGCTGCCGCTTACCGAAGCAGTAAAGGCGCAAGAGCAGGCCGCGACGCATCACACGCGCGGAAAGATTGTGCTCAAAATCGCTGACGAACCGAAGTAGCAACCGGCGATTTGCCTGTGGTATAACACGGGGGATGAATTGGGAAGCGGTTAACGCGATCTCGCAATTGGTCAGCTCGGTCGCTGTTGTTTTCTCCGTGTTATAC
This sequence comes from Verrucomicrobiota bacterium, assembly GCA_003219265.1. Taxonomy (GTDB): domain Bacteria; phylum Verrucomicrobiota; class Verrucomicrobiia; order Chthoniobacterales; family UBA10450; genus AV133. The sequence goes on along the minus strand of QHQE01000022.1, from coordinate 1,365 downwards.
CTCGGCATACAAGTGCATCGGAGCACGCGCGTGGCCAAGCTCGCCACGCAAGACGCTGCGGCCACGGCCCTACGCGACGTGACCAAACCTTTCATGGAGAACGCGGAGCTGGAACGGATCTGGCGAGTAGGTCTGGAAGATCTCAGCGCACTTTCCAGCGAAGATCGGGCGCGTTTCTTTCATGCAACTTACCAATTCTTGAAGGCGTTCGAGACAATTCATTTTCATTATGTTTATGGGCTAATGGACAGGCAGCTCTGGGAAGGTTGGCGAGGACTTCTTCAACATTACGTAGCTGCGCCCGGAATCACCCATTATTGGAAACTTCGTCCCGAAGTTTTCTCCGAGCGGTTCCGGAAATTCGTTAACGCACTTGAACCTCCGGCCGAGCAACGCACGGTCGGAAATCTTTTTGGACAGGAACGAAAATCATAGTGCAGCACGTCCTCGGAGCGCGCAGTGATAGTCACGTCCCGCGCCTTCATAGAAGCCGTTCCAAGATCTCGCAAGCGAGGCGCCTGCGATTACAGAAAAATCGTTGCTGTGATACATAACGCGAGCTAATTGCACCGTCTGTCGCGCGGGCAAAGAGATGAACATTCACGAGTATCAAGCCAGGGAGTTGCTGCAAAGGTTCGGCGTGGCGACACCGCGCGGAAAAGTTGCTTCAACGCCGGAAGAAGCGGAGCAAGTGGCGCGCGAGCTGGGAGATGTCGCCGAACCCGGCTACCCCCCAGGCGCGAAGCGGGTCGATCTCGTGGTCAAAGCGCAGATTCACGCCGGCGGACGAGGGAAGGGGACTTTCACCAACGGTTTCAAAGGCGGCGTGCACGTTTGCAAATCGCCGAGTGAAGCGCGTGAACTTGCAGCGAAAATGCTCGGACAAACTTTGGTGACGCATCAGACCGCGCCAGCCGGCCGGGTCGTCAACAAAGTGCTCGTGACCGAATCGGCGGACATCGCGCGCGAGATTTATTTTGCCATCCTGCTCGATCGCGCGAGCGCCGCGCCATTAATCGTGGCGAGCACGGAAGGTGGCGTGGAAATTGAAACGGTTGCGGCAAATTCACCTGAGAAAATCATTCGCGAACGTGTCGATCCACTCGCCGGTTTGCAGGCGTTCCAAACGCGCAAGCTCGCAAAGCAGCTCAAGTTCGAGCTGCCACAATCGAAAGCCGCGGCGAAATTGTTCGATGGACTTTACCGCACCTTCATCGCTTGCGATTGCTCGATGGTGGAAGTCAATCCGCTGGTCGTAACAACGAAAGGCGAAGTGCTCGCGCTCGATGCTAAATTCAATTTCGATGACAACGCGCTTTATCGGCATCCCGAAATCGCAGCGATGCGTGACATCGCAGAGGAAGA